>DASQHP010000102.1:0-30081 GCA_035632035.1 Thermoplasmata archaeon
GCTCGCCGAACGACTCGAGGAGATCCGCACGATCGCGGAGGGACCGGCAACGGTCGACCCGGCGCCGCTCGTGCGCGCGCTGGCCGACCCCGAACCGATCATGCGGCGCGCCGCAGCATGGGGGCTCGGTCAGCGCAAGGAGCCCCGGGGCCGGACGGCGCTCGAGGCGTCGCTGAACGACCCGGACCCGGCGGTCCGGGGCTCGGCCGTGGAGGCGCTCGGCTCCATCGGACGGTTCGAGAGTCGAGTCCCCATCGAGACCCTGTTGGCCGACGCCGACCCGCGCGTACGCGAGAAGGCCGCCTGGGCGCTCTGGACCCTCCGCGACCCGGCCGCCGTGCCGGCCCTGGTGCCGCTCCTTGATGACCCCGAGCCGACCGTCCGCTGGGCCGCCACGGCCGCCATCGGCCGGTCGGGCCACTCGGAAACCCTCCCGCTCCTTCTCCGCTTGCTCAACGACCCCCACGACCGGGTCCGCCGGCAGGCGGTCTTCGGCCTAGGCGAGACCGGGAGCCCCGAGGTTCCGGACCGCGTCCGGCCCCTCCTCAACGACCCCGCACGACGGGTGCGCGTCGCCGCCGCGATCGTGCTCGGACGATGTCGCGACACGGCGAGCGTCCCCATGCTGGTCGACCGGCTCAACTTCGACGAGTCCTGGGTGAAGCCCGCCGTTCTGATCGCGCTCGGGCGGATCGGCGACCCCCGGGCCATCCCCTCGGTCGAGGCGGCGACGGAGGAGCCCGCGGGCTGGATCCGTGTCTGCGCGATCCACGCCCTCGCCGAGCTGAGGTCGACGAACGCCGCGGTCCTCATCCGGCGCGCGCTGCGCGACCGGCTCTGGTCGGTCCGCGGCGCCGCCGCCCAGGCCCTGGGCGCGGTCGGCGGGACCGACGACCTGGCCGGGCTCCTCGCGATGCTCGAGGACCCGCACCCCTGGCCTCGCCGGGGGGCGATCCTCGCGCTCGGCCAGCTCGACCTGGCGGAGGCCGCGCCCCGGATCCGAGAGGAGCTCAACAACCCGACGCCCGAGGTCCAGCTGGCGGCGGTGTGGGCGCTCGGTCGTCTGCGCGACGACGGCGCGCGCGAGGCGGTCGCGACGTTCCTGCGTCGGACCTCGCCCGGCGGCATGGCCCCCGAGATGATCGCCGAGGGGGACGGGGCGGTCCGACTGTTGAGCGACGCCGAGAGCCGACTCTTCGACACCGCGGTCCAGTCGCTGGCCCGGCTCGCTCAAGGTGAGGACGACCTGTTCGTACGGCGGGCGCTCACCGAGGCCCGGGAGCGGGTGAACCCCGAGGAGATGGACCGACCGGCCCGCCTTCCGCCGCCCGAGTCGGGCACCGGCCGCCCCACGCCCACGCTCCGGGCGGTGTTCGACACCGCGCTCGCGAGCGTGGACGACGACGAGCTCGGATGCTGAGGGAGTTCACTCCGGGGGACCTCCCCGAGCTCCTGGATCTCCTGGGGCGGCACTTTCCCGAGGAGGATGCGCTGCTCGGCCGAAAGCCGGAATCGTACCGACGGATCGTCGAGCGGATCTACCGGCCCCACTACCGCTTCGCCATCGGCCTCCTGCGCGTGCTGGGCCGCCCGCTCTACCGGTTCTTCGTGATCGAGGCCGACCGGCGGATCGCGGCGACGACCATCGTCACCTTCCCCGCCCGCGCCGGGTACGTGAGCACGGTGATGGTCGACACCCCGTACCGGCGACGCGGCTACGCCCGACGGCTCCTCCGGGAAGCCGCGAGCGTCACGCGCCGGAGCCACCGCCGGTACCTCGTCCTCGATGTCCTTACCCACAACACCGCGGCCCGAGCCCTCTACGATTCGCTGGGATTCGAGTGGCTCCGGCGGCAGGCGTACATGGTCCGGGAGTTCCCCCCGCCCGCCGAGCCGCTGGCGGCGACCCCGGGCGTCCGGTCGTTCCGCCGGGGGGACGCCCGGTCGCTCGTGGGCGTGGCGGCGGCCGCCCTGCCGCCCTTGGTCTCGGAGGTCCTCCCGCCCTCGGAGGCTCAGTTCCAGGCGCGAGACCCGATCAGCGATGCCCTCGAGTCGGAGACGGCCGCCTGGGTGGTGGACGGTTCCGGCTCGGCGGAGGCGTACGTCGGGGCGACGGTGAGCCGGTCGGTCCTCTCGGCGAACCTGACGGCCCCGGTGGTGGGGCCCGGGGTCGACGAGTCGCGCGCCGGGGCGCTGGTGGCGACCGCGCTCTGCTGGATCCAGGACCGCCACGTCCCGAGGGTCCTTAGCGAAGTGGCGGACCACAACGTGCGCGGGCGGCGGGCGCTCGAGGCCCAGGGGTTCCGGGAGGCATTCGGTATGGACACCCTGCTGCTGCGTCTCTGAGCGGATGGGGCGACCGGGCCGACTGGACGTCTACCTCTTCCCCGCCGTTGTCGGCGGCGGCCTCGGCGACGTCGCCGAGGTGCTGGACGCGGGTCGCTGGCTCGACCGGGCGGGATTCCGTTGCCGGCTCTACCGGTCGGGAGGGCGAGCCCTCCCCCCGTCCGTCGACGGCCCGTGGGACTGGCCAGCGATCGACGTCGTCGACGCGCTGCGACCTGAGGCCCCGCGTGCTCTCACCGTGAGCCCGACCTGGGGCGTCTCCGCCGCGCCGGCCCGGCCCGAACCGTTCGGCCGCGGGGGCCCCTGGGCGACCGAGACGGCCGAGATCGAGTCGGTGTATGGCGTGGACCAGACGCTCCACGTGTCGCTCGAAGAGTTCGCGCGCACCTACTCGAGCCGGCGCGAGAACGAAGAACGGTTCCGCGAGGGGGGCGTTCCCACGGCGGAATTGGCCCGGCGCGCCCGGAGCCGGGACGGTCGGCGGGCGCACCGCGTCTGGGTCGAAGCGTTCCGGCGCTATCGGTCCCTTGACGTCCGGAACGTGCTCCACCTGATGGGGACGTTCGAAGCGGATGCGACGTTCGCGCGTGAGTTCCCCGAGATCGTCCAAATGGGGCCGCTCTGGCCGGGCGCGTACGCGGGCGGAGGGTCCGGGAAGTTGGACGATCCGCCCACCGTGCTCTGGTACGCGAGCCCGTCGAGCTCTTCCCGGCTGCTTCCCGAGGTCGCACGAGGCGTCGCGCGTACCGGCCGCCCCGCCCAGCTTCTGGTCCGGTCGCCCCGGCCGCTCCCGGCGTCCGGCGTCAGTTCGGTGTCGTACGAGCTCCTCTCACCGGTGCCGACCCGGCTCTGGCGGCCCCGGTTCCGCACCTCGGCGCTTCGGATCGTCACGGGAAGCCGCACGCTGCTCGAGGCGCTCGAGCTCGGCGGACCGTTCCTCTACTTCAACGGGGTCCTTCGGTCACGGAATCGAAACCGTCGGCATCGCCCGGAGAAGATCGTCGCCCTGCTTCGGCTCTTCCGCCGGCTGGGAGTGGAGCGGAGGATTCTCGCCGACCTGGACGCCTTCTCTCGCGGCCATCGCGTGGCCCAGGTGGTCGACCGAGCGCTGACCGACCGGCGCTGGCGGGCGGGGTTTCCCACGCCGGCCGAGGTCCGACGCGCGGTCCCGGAAGGCATCGGCGAGGTCCTGACCCGGGTGGCCCGGAGGTTCGCCGGTGGGGCCCTATCGTCCTCCGAGATCGTGCAGCAGGCTCGGAGCGATTTCGCCGGCGGCACGGTCCGGGGCCGCTCGAAGGTTTAAGGATAGGGTCACCCTTCTGCGGCCGTGGCCCCGGACGAGACCGCTCCGGCTCGGCTGGCCGAGTCGGTCCTGTCCTCGGCGATCCATATCAAGAGCGGCGAGAACGTCATCATCGAGACGTGGAGCCACACGCTGCCCTACGCCGCGGCGTGCGTGGTGGAGGCGCGCCGGAGGGGGGCCCGCCCTCTGCTCCTCCTCGAGGACGAGGGGGCGTACTGGCGCAGCCTCGACCTCGCTCCGACGGTCGCGAAGTGGAGCGGCGTCGGGAAGGCCGAGTGGGCCGCGCTCGCCCAGGCGGACGGGTACGTCTTCTTCCCGGGACCCGCCGACCGGCCGCGGTTCCGCAGCCTGCCGCTCGCGACGCGCGGGAAGCTCGTCGGCTACAACGACGAGTGGTATCGGCGGGCCCGCTCCGCCCGCCTCCGAGGCGTCCGCAGCCTGCTCGGGTACGCTTCCGACGCCCAGGCGACTCACTGGTCGGTCTCCGGTCCCACCTGGCGCGACCAGTTGGTGCGCGGCACCGTCGAGGCGAACTACGCCCAGATCCAGGCCGACGGGCGGCGGGTCGCCCAGAAGCTCCGCGGCGGCAAGGAGCTCCGCATCACGGGGTCGAACGGCAGCGACCTCACGGTGAAGCTGCGGGGACGCCGACCGACCAGCGACGATGGCGTCATCGGACCGGACGACCTTTCGAGCGGGCAGAACCTCACCAACTCTCCGCCCGGCACGGTGGCGGTCGCGGTCGACGAGAAGAGCGCCCAGGGACTCGTCGTCGCGAATCGTCCGAGCTACCTCGCCGACGGACGGGTGGAGGGCGGGCAGTGGGAGGTGAAGGAGGGCCACCTCGTCAATCACTGGTACACCGACGGGCAGCCCGCGTTCGACGGCGCCTACGAGGGGGCGCCCAAGAACAAGGACGTCCTCTCGTTCTTCGCGATCGGGCTCAACGCGGCCCTGGATCCCGGCGTACCCCAGGTCGAGGACCAGGAAGCCGGCGCGGTGACGCTGGGGATCGGCGGCAACACCGGCTACGGCGGCTCGAACCGGTGCCCGTTCTTCTCGTGGATCGTGCTCGGCGAAGCGACGGTGGCGGTCGACGGTCGTCCCCTCGCCGACCGCGGGAAGATCCTCTAGCCCGATGGCCGCGCCCCGGCGGCTCAGGCGCCCCTTCTTCGACCGGCCGACCGTCCGCGTCGCCCGGGACCTTCTCGGGTGCCGGCTGGTTCGCGTCCTCCCCGATTCGCTCTCCGAGGCGCGGATCGTCGAGACGGAGGCGTATCTCACGGGCGACCCCGCGAGCCACGCCTTCCGCGGCGAGACCCCCCGGAACCGGTCCATGTTCGCCCGACCGGGGACGCTCTACGTCTACCGGATCCACCAGGTCCACTGCGCGAACGTCGTCACCCGGCGCGGGGAGGCGGTGCTCCTTCGGGCGGCCGAACCACTCTCGCCCTGGTTGGAGGACCTGCGAGGGCCCGGGCGGTTGTGCCGGGGGTTCGGCCTCACTCGGTCGGACGACGGTCTCGACCTCACGCGGGGCGCGGTCCAGCTATGGTCGGCCCGGGAGAAGCCCGGCCGGATCGTGAGCGCTCCCCGCGTGGGCATCCGGCTCGCGAAGGAACGCCGTCTCCGGTTCGCGTTCTACGGGGAGCGATGGGTCTCGTCGCCGCGTCCGTGGGGACGACGACGCGTGGCGGGCTGAACTACTTCAGCTTCGCCCAGTCGTACCCGCGGCGGCGAGTGGTGGCGCCGAAGCCGCACGACGCGCAGACCTTCTTCTGGCGGTGGTAGGAGTGGCGGCCGCAGCGGCGGCAGCGGATGTGGACGATCTTCCCGCCGCGTCGAGATGGTGTTCCCTTTCCCATGGTCTACTCCTCGATCAGGGCGAAATGTAGACGATGCTGTCGCCCCGAAGCAGCGTGATCCCCTGCCGGGGCGTCACCTCGTCCCGGACGACCTCCTCGGCGCCGGAGAGGACGAGGTTGAGATGCTGGTCGTAGCCGTCGAGCACGCCGCGGAACGAGTGCCCGCCCTTCATCTCCACCAGCACCCGCTTGTGCAGGCTCTGCTGGAGGAGGTCCAACGGCTTCATCGGGGGAGCCGGCCAGACGGACTTCCCTTTTTAACGATTACCCGACGCCGGCTGCGCAGGAAGCGGAGCCACCGCCGGGTTTCCGCAGCCGTGGGGGGGTACGGCGCCAGCCCCCCCACTCGGTCGCAGATCCGCTGCGCCGTCGGGCCGATTCGCCCCGCGGCCCGGACGAACCGGACCCGTTCCGGAGCGACCGATCGCTGGACCTCTCGCCAGAACCGCCGCTCGAAGGCGGACACTCGCTCGTGACGGCGCCGAAGACGGACGGGGTGCCCGCCGGGATCGGCCCGGGCCCGCTGGCGTCTCGTCCGGAGGGGGGCGTCCAGGTAGACGGTCAGGGTTGGGATGACCAAGCGACCGGCTTCGAGGTCCTTCACGGTCCTCTCGAGTACCGCCCGCCGTGCGTCCAGATGGGGCCGGGTCCACGCCAACCCCTCGGTGTACGTGTACGGTCCCAGAAAGCCGGTGTCGAGGACGACGGGCCGACCTCCTCGGGCCTGATACTGAGCCACGCGAGAGCGGCGTGCCTCCTCCCGGAGGAGCTGGAGCTCGAGACGCTCGAGCGCCGAAGTGGACTCCGGCTCAAGGGAGGGGGCCGGACGCAGACGCCGGAACGCCTCGGGGACCACCCGCCCGCCGAGCGCCCTCGCCACGGCGCGCGATAGGGTGGTCTTCCCCACGGCCGACGGACCCTCGATGGCGAGGATGGGGCCGGGGCGGCGGGGGGGTCGGGGCATCCCTCGGGGGAGCCGCCGCGGTCCAAAACACCCGCGTGAGACAACGAATAGCCCTATTGCCCGGGTCGGCGCTCCTAGTCGGCGTGGCCGACGCCGGTTCGCCGCGACGTGACCCGGGACGCTTCCGTGCCCGGGTCCTCGAGGTGACCAGCTTTTCCGAGATCGCCCGGGAGATCGAGCGGACCGACAGCGACCCCGAAGGCGTCGGGATCATGACCCGCAAGGCCCGGGTCTTCCCCATCCGCCTCGAGGGGGTTCCGCTCAAGGCGTCCCCGCTTCTCAAGCAGGAGCTCCTCGCCGTCGGCGCCGAGGCGGCGCACGCCCGCGGGGTCGCGGACCACTCGGTCGATGCCACGACCGTGGTCGTCCTCGCGACGTGGGGGCAGTACCACCGGGTGATCCCAAAGCTCACCCGCCAGCCGTTCCAGCTCGGGGTGATCGCGACGGCGCTTCAGCAGGCGCTCCAGCACTACACGTCCCACGCCACCCGAAAGGTCCAGGGGCTCCGGCGGTCGTTCACGGTCGGCGCGAAGACCCTCGTGATGGGAGTTCTCAACGTCACGCCGGACTCCTTCAGCGACGGGGGCAAGTTCCTGGACCCCGCCGTCGCGGCGGAGCGGGCCCGTCAGATGGTCACGGAAGGGGCGGACCTCGTGGATGTCGGGGGGGAGTCGACCCGCCCGGGTGCGACCGCCCTCTCGCCCCAGGAGGAGTGGGCGCGCATCGCCCCGGTCCTCGAGCAGATCGGCAAGGACTTCCCCGTGCCGATCTCGGTCGACACCCGCTCGCCGGAAGTGGCGATGCACGCGCTCGAGAACGGGGCCGACGTCCTGAACGACGTGAGCGGGCTCCGGGACGCGGGCATGCGGGAGGTCGCGGCCCGCACCGGCGCGCCGGTGGTCGTGATGCACATGCGGGGAACGCCCGGCACCATGCAAGGCGACACCCACTACGCCGACCTCCGAGCGGAGGTGTACGGCGCCCTCGCGTCGGCGTGCGAGTCGGCCGTCGCCGCGGGTGTCCGGCCCGAGCAGCTCCTGATCGACCCCGGGCTCGGGTTCGGAAAGACCGGGGAGCAGAACGTCGAGATCCTGACCCACATCGGCGAGTTCCGCTCCCTGGGGCCGCCCGTCGTCGTCGGGGCGTCCCGGAAGTCGTTCCTGGGTGCGCTCACCCAGGGCGCGGACGTCAACGACCGGCTCGAGGCCGGCCTCGCCGCCGCCGTCGTGGCCGCGCTCCACGGGGTCCACATCGTCCGAACCCACGACGTTCGGCCGACGGTGCGGGCGCTCGCCGTCGCCGACGCGGTCCGTTCCTCGGGAGGGCGACTGACCTCCGAGGGCCGGTGGGCCGAGGCCGAGGAAGGTTAGGCGCGGTCGGGGGGCGGGTCCAGCGGCTCGTCCATCTCGAGGACGAGCGAGCCCACGTAGTCGCAGGCGAGGCAGCGGTACACCTGCCCCGTGATGAGCGCGCCCTCGAGGATGACGCGGTCGGAGTGGCAGTGGGGGCAGCGCAGGATCCGGCGGCTACGCGTTGTCCGGCGCCGGGCCCACATCCGTTTCCTCCTCGTCGTCCGACCCGGGGTCGTCCGGCGGGGTGGGGTCGGGCAGCTCCGCGTTCCCCGGCGGCCCGGGAGGGAGGTCGGCGGCCGGGGTCTTTCCGTCCGTCTCCTCGATGCCGCCGGAGAGGACGACGGCGTCCCGGACCTGGTCGCCCTCGTCCAGCCGGATGACGCGGACGCCCATGGTGTTGCGGCCCTGCGAGCGGATCCCCTTCACCGGCATCCGGATCGTGATGCCGCCCTGGGTGGTGACGAGCACCTCGGAGTCGTCGCGCGTCGGGAGGACGGCGACCACCGCCCCGTTGCGTCCGCCGGTGCGGATGGTGCGGACGCCCTTCGCGCCCCGCCGGGTCTCCCGGTAGTCCTTGATCGGGCTGCGCTTTCCAAAGCCGGTGGAGGTGATGGTGAGGAGGTCGGGGAACTCGGGCGTCGCGACGGCCATCGTGACGACCTGGTCGTCCTTCGCCCCGCTCAGCCGCACGCCGATGACCCCGTAGGTCGCCCGGCCCATCGGGCGGACCTCCTTGAGCGGGCAGCGGACGAGCTGGCCGGAGCGCGTCGCCAGGAGGAGCTGGGTCCGCTCGTCCGTCACGACCGTGACGTTGACGAGCGAGTCGTCCGATTCCAGGAGCACCGCCTGGATCCCGTTCGTGCGGATGTTCTGGAACTGGTCGAGGGTCGTGCGCTTCACGTAGCCCTTGCGGGTCGCGAAGAGGAGCGCGCCCTCCGTCGCGAGGTCGCGCAGCGCGAGGAGCGTCTGGACCTTCTCGCCGTCCTTGAGCTTCGGGAGGAGATTGATGACCGCCTTCCCCTTCGAGTGGCGGCTCCCCTCGGGGAGCTCGTACGCCTTCAGCCGGTAGACGCGGCCGAGCGTCGTGAAGAACAGCACGTTGTCGTGGGTGCGCGTGAGGAACGTCCGGATGACGAAGTCCTCCTCCTTGGTCTCCATCTGGATGAGGCCGCGGCCACCCCGCCGTTGCCGGCGGTACTGGTCGAGCGGGAGGCGCTTGATGTAGCCGTCCCGGGTGACGAGGACGACGACCTCCATATCCGGTATCAGGTCCTCGAGCGTCCGCTCGGTGAACCCCGGGACGATCTGCGTCCGGCGCGCGTCGCCGAACCGCTTCTTCAGGTCGGCGAGCTCGTCGGCGATGAGCCCATCCAGCTCCTTCGGCGAGGCGAGGATCGCCTTCAGGTGGTGGATGAGCGCCTCCTTCTCCTGCTTCTCCTTGAGGACCGACTCGCGCTCCAGCGCCGTGAGGCGCGCGAGTCGCATGTCGAGGATCGCCTTCGCCTGCTCCGTCGAGAGGAGGAACTTCCCCATCAGCGACGACTCGGCGGCGGCGACGTCCTTCGAGCGCCGGATGATCTTGATCACTTCGTCGATGTGGTCGATCGCCGTGAGGAACCCCTCCAGAAGGTGGAGGCGTTCCTCGGCCCGGGTCAGGTCGAACTTCGTGCGGAGCGTGAGGATCTGCCGCCGGTGGCTGAGGTGGACTTGGAGGAGGTCCAGGAGCGGGAGGACCTGGGGGCGGCCGTCCACGAGACAGAGATTGATGACGCCGAACGACGTTTCGAGCGGCGTGTGCTCGTAGATCCGGTTGAGGACGATCTCGGCCGGAGCGTCCCGGCGCAGCTCGAGGACGACGGACGTCCCGTCCCGGTCCGACTCGTCCCTCAGATCGGTGATCCCGTCGAGGCGTTTCGATTTGACGAGGTCGGCGATGAGCTCGAGGAGCGTCGTCTTGTTGACCTCGTACGGGATCTCGGTGATGACGATCTCGTCCTTCCCGTCCCGCTCGCGGATCTTCGCGGTGCCGCGCATCCGGAGCATCCCGCGGCCCGTGGCGTACGCCTCCCGGATCCCCTCGGCGGCGAGGAGCCCGCCGGTCGGGAAGTCCGGCCCGGGGATGATGGCCATGATCTCATCCAGGGTCGCCTCCGGCTTCCGCAGCAGGAGGAGCAGCGCGTCCACGACCTCGCCCAGATGGTGGGGCGGCATGTTGGTCGCCATGCCGACCGCGATCCCCGCGGAGCCGTTGATGAGGAGATTCGGTACCTTCCCGGGGAGGAGGAGCGGCTCTTTCAGCGAGCCGTCGAAATTGTCGCCCCACGGGACCGTGTCCTTCTCGATGTCGAGGAGCATCTCCTCGGCAAGGGCGCTCAGGCGGGCCTCGGTGTAGCGCATCGCGGCCGGCGAGTCGCCATCAATGGAGCCAAAGTTCCCTTGGCCGTCGATGAACGGGTAGCGCAGGCTGAACGGCTGCGCCATCCGGACCAGCGCGTCGTAGACGGCGAGCTCGCCGTGCGGATGGTACTTGCCGAGCACGTCCCCGACCGTGCGGGCAGACTTGCGGTACGCCTTGTCGTGCGTGACGCCGCCGTCCCACATCGCCCAGAGGATGCGTCGGTGGACGGGCTTCAACCCGTCCCGCGCGAACGGCAGCGCGCGGCCGACGATGACGCTCATCGCGTAATCGATGTACGATATTCGCATCTCCCGCTCCACGGGCTGGTCCCGGACCCGGTCGGGGTCGGGAACGGGGGCGGTCGGGGGTGGGGTGCTCATGCTCGCGCTTCCGCTAGATGGGGGAGCTGCGCCCCGATAAGTCGGTTCGCTTCGGCCAGAAACGGTTCCCACCGGTCGGCGGGCAGGGTGGCCCCCGCGGCGACGGGATGACCCCCGCCCTCTCCCTCGAGACCGGCCGCCGCCCGGCGGCACACCTCGGCGAGGTTCAACCCCTCGCTCACGAGGTGGAGCGTCCCCCGCGCCGAGACCCGGAGGGTGCGCTCGACCTTGGAGCAGGCGAAGACGGGGCGACGCGGGTCGAGGAGGTAGTTCATGGCGAGCCCCGCCTGGGTGCCGGCAAGCGGCGGTTCGGGGCTCTCGAACCACTGGAGGGCCGGCATGGACGTGACCGCGCCGTCCTCGATCCGGCGCAGCCCGCGCAGGATCCCGTCCCGCCACGACTCTTCGGCTTCCCGGGCCCGGCCGAGCGCCTTCGGGTCGCCGAGCGCGAGGGCGACGCCGATGCCGGGCTCCCCGATCCGTCCGGCGGCGTTCTGGTAGTTCGACAGCTCCGTCGCGGTGAGGCCGAGCGCGGGGAGCCAGAGGAGTTCCTGGGTGAGCATCTCCGCGAACTCGGGCCGGGTGCCTTGCGCGGAGAGTCGGCTCAGGAGAGCCGAGGTGAGCCGCTTCTCGGCGTCGGGCTCCAGGGCGGAAAGTGGCCGCTTTGGGTCGATCGCCATCATCCGGAGGAACGTCTCGGTGTCGCCAGCTCGGCTCGAGAGACCCCGGATGTACGGGTCGATCGAGCGCGTGACCGCCTCTCCCACCGTGGCCCCGAACAGCGCGAGCCCCCGCCGGACCACCACCTGGGAGCGGTCGGTCGCCTCCTTCAGGAGCCGGGCGTTGAGCCCGCGGAAGCCGCCCTGGTGCTGCCGGTCCGCGATCGCGCCCGAGAGCCCCCAGGCGGCGTTGTCCCAGTTTCGCGGGTCAAGGAACACCGTGTAGAGCCAGGTGAGCGTCGCGGCGCACAGCTCGCTCATGCCGTCGACGCCCCAGTCGAGGGGGTTCACGAACGCGACCGTCGCGGGGAGCGCTGGCGGCTCGGGCACTCCCGGGTACTGGTGGTGGTCCAGCACGATCACCGGCCCGGGGTGGGAGCCGTAGAGGTCGAGCCAGCTCGAGCCGGTATCGACGATCAAGGTGGGGCCCGGAGATCCCCGAAGCAGGTCGGCCATCCGACTCCGTTCGACCCCCACGAGGGGGGTCGCCTGGACGCCGTAGCCGAGCCTCAACAGGGCCCGGATGGCGGACGAGGCGCTCGCGATCCCGTCCCCGTCGTAGTGGTAGATGATGTGCCAGCGACCGGGATGGGCGAGCAGGAGCTCGCGCGCCCTCGAGAACTCGGTCGTGTAGGCGGGCTGGTCGATGAACCCCTCGGGGCCCGAGGGCATTACTCGACCTGGAGCACCGCGGTGGCGGAGGTGTAGCTCCAGTCCGCGGGCAGGACCCGATGCTGGCGGTAGTAGTGCGCCAGCCGGCGGATCCGCGACTCCATGAGCGTGAGACCCCGCCGGTTGGAGAGGTCCTTCGGGTGCGTCTCGAGATGCCGCTGGAGGTGGACGACGCGCTTCAGGAGCGCCTGCAGGTCCTCGGGCAGCTCGGACTTCACGCCCTTCGAAGCGAGGACACGGGTGAGCCGCTGGCCGGTGACGGCGCGGACCGAGGGAACCCCCAGGCCGTCGCGCAGCACCGTGCCCACGAGGGCGGCCGTCGAGCCCGCCTTCGCGAGCTTCACGGCCTCGTCGACGACCTCTTCCCGGCTCATCGTTCCCCAGGCGGGAGCGGTGAGCGGGTAGGGCCGGTGGGAACCGGCGCGACCCTTGCGTCGGGAGTGGATGCGCGACACTGCGCGACCACCCGCGCCGGGATACTTAACTCTAGGCCGCTCGGCGGAAGATCAGCCGATCCGGTCGTTGGTCCGGATGGTCTCCACGAGGAACTTCTTCCCTTCGGCCGTGATCTGGTAGAGCTGCTTCGCGGTCCGCTGCCTCTGCCAGGAGAAGTCCCCGTTCCCCTGCGCGGTGACGAGCCCGTTACGCAATAGGAGGCCGAGCGCGAGAGAGACCTTGACCGTCCCCTGGTCGACCGCCCAGAAGTCTCCGAGGCGACGCTCCAGTTCCGTGAGTTCGAGCGCCTGCTCGGCCGCCTGTCCCTCGTGGACCGACTCGGCCTGATTGAGCTGCTTCAGGATCGCGATCAGCGTCGCACGGATGGGGTCGGTGGCCGATGGCTCGGGTCCGGGCGCCATCGCCCGGAATACACGGCGCCAAGGGGTACATATATACCGGGGTGCCGGCCCCTGCCGGTCGGACCCCGTTGAGACCCGTAAGGGGGGTACTCCGCGCGAGTCCGGGGAGCGGCCCCCGCGCACCCTACCGGATCCGACCGGATTCTTCCAGCTGCCGGATGAGGTAGCGTTTCCCGAGGGCGGTGATGATGAACCGTCGGCCCACCGTCCGGCTGCGGACCCAGGAGTACTGGGGGTCCTCCACCGCGCCCACGAGCCCGTTCTCCACGAGCAGGTTCAACGCGGCGGTGAGGTCGATCCGGTCGTCGTGACTGGTCCAGAACCGGGTCATCGCCCGTTCGATCTCGGGGAACTCCATCCCGTGGACCTCGAACCCCTCCTCGGCGGCCTGGTTGAGGCGCCGCAGCACCTCGAGGAACGTCTCGTGGAGGGTCCACGCCGCCCCCTCGGGGGTCCACGGCTGCACGCGGGTGCATCGGGCAGGGAGGATAAACTTCGACCTCGGCCGCTGTCGTGAACCGCTTTAAGCGCCGAGGCCCGTGGGGCGCCGTTCATGCGCTGTACGTGCCGGGCGCCCGCGCGCTGCCCCGTCTGCAACACGCCCGTGCGCGTTCCGCTCACCAACCTCGAGAGTTCGAGCGGCGCGGCCGTCCTCGTGGACCGGTTCGCCCGCCGCGATTCGTCCCAGAGCCGGGAAGGCCTGCGGCGGCTGATCGAAGGCTGGACCTCCTGTCCCGGCTGCGGCAACACCGTCTACCACAACCACAGCCGCACCTGCGTCGCGGAGGCGCTCTCGGTCGCGGGGATTCCTCCTGCGGAGCGGGAGCAGCTCTTGGCCAAGATCACGTTCCCCGAGGGGTAGACGTGCCGGAGAAGCCGGAGTTCGTCGTCACCCCGTACGAGGTCCGCGGCCGGATCGATTACGCGCGTCTTCGTGAGCTGTTCGGCACGCAGGAGGTCACTCCCGACCTGCTCTCGCGGTTGAGGGCCGCGGGAGGGGGCTCGCTCCACCCGCTCCTCGCCCGGGGGATCTACTACTCGCACCGGGACCTGGGCGCCCTCCTCGACCAGTACGACCGGGGGAACCCGTTCTTCCTGTACAGCGGCCGGGGCCCGAGCGGTCCGCTCCACACGTCCCACCTGGTCCCGTTCGACCTGTGCGCCTGGCTCCAGAAGACGTTCCACGTCCCGATGTACATCCAGATCACCGACGACGAGAAGTTCTGGCTCCGTCCCAAGCTGACCCGGGCCGAGACGCGGCGCTGGGGGCTCGAGAACCTCTACGACCTCCTCGCCGTCGGCTTCGACCCCAAGAACACCCACGTGTTCTTCGACAGCCGGTCCATCGCGGCGCTCTACCCGCTCGCATCGGAGGCGGCGAAGAAGATCCCCTACTCGACGGCGAAGGCCGTCTTCGGATTCCCCCCTAGCACCAACATCGGCCTCGTGTTCTACACGGCGCTCCAGACGGCTCCCGCGTTCTATCCATCCTGGGAGTCGGGGCGCCCGGTACCCTGCCTCATCCCGTGCGGGATCGACCAGGACCCCCACTTCCGCATCACGCGGGACATCGCGGAAGGGTTGGGGTACCCGAAGCCCGCGCTGCTCCACAGCCAGATGCTGCCGGGGTTGCTCGGCCAGGACCGCGTGATGTCGACCACGGGCGACGTCCCCGGCAACGCCCTCTTCCTGAACGATTCCCCGAAGGAGATCGACCGGAAGATCCGGCACGCGTTCACCGGCGGCCGGGCCACGGTCGAGGAGCAGCGCCGGCTCGGAGCCAACCCCGAGATCTGCTCGGTCTGGGCGGCCTGGCGCTCCAAGTTCGCTCCGGACGAGTCCGAGTTCAACCGCATCACCGAGGGCTGCCGGAAGGGGACGCTTCTCTGCGGCGAGTGCAAGGGGATGCTGATCGACCGGGTCCACTCCTTCCTGAAGGACCACGCCGAGCGTCGCGAGAAGGCGAAGGATTGGGCCGAGTCCGTGATCGTCGAGCGGCCGCCGTCGTCCGCCGCGGCCCGCTAGGCGATCTCGGGGCGGGACGGGCCGTCGCGCGGCCGCGGCGGGGAGCGCGGGGGCGGTGGCGGCGGGCCGGCTTCCTCGGGGCGTTCATCCTCGACCGGCTGGCCGGCCGCGGCGGTCAGGAGCCGCAGCATGGGACGGAAGAGGGAACGGGAGGCGCGGTCCGGGTCGAGGGCGACCGCCCGGTCGTAGGCGGCGAGCGCCTCTTCCTCCTCTCCAAGGCTGAGGAGCGAGAGCGCGAGGTCGATCCAGCTCTGGGCCTCGCGGCTCCCCTCGGGGCGAACCGGTTCCGTGAGGTGGCCGTGCTCGGGAGACTCGCGGAACGGCTCCTCGAGCGGCGGGGTGCCGGTCTCCCGGGAGAGCACGAGGGCCCGCTCGAACGCCACGGAGGCCGCCTCCTCGTCGCCGCTCTCCGCGAGGGCGACCCCGAGCCGGTGCCAGGCGATCATGTCCTCGGGCTGGAGCGCGACGGCATGGCGGTACGCCGAGGCCGCTTCCGGCCACTCCGAGCGGAGGGAGCGGGCGAGCCCGAGATGGAACCAGGCCTCGCCGTTCTGGGGTGACAGCTCGATCGACCGCGAGAGCGCCCGCTCCGCCTCCCCGGCCCGGCCGAGGTGGGCCGAGGAGATCCCCAGGTAGGACCACGCCCGGGCGTTCACCGGCTCGTCCCGAAGGACCTCCTGGAACGCGCTGACCGCCCGCGCGTACTCCCCCTTGAGGAAGTAGTGTACACCGACGTCGAACCGCTGGCTCACGGACCCCGGAATCGGCCGAGCGAGGCGGGCCCCGTCCAAAAGCCTGCCGCCCGAGGCGAACTCCCCTCCGTGCGACTCCGTCGCCCGGTGAACGAGTGTTTAAATAGGGCTCGTTTCTCGGTTTCTTCGAAGCGATCGAGAGCCACGCCCGGTTTGACCCCCGCCGTCATAATCTTTTGACGCGAGCAAGCCAAACTTGAGCGGTCGGCTTGCGGTCGGTTCACAACGACGGAACGCGAAACGCGAAAGAGGAAACGACATGGAGAAGACCCTGACAAAAGTGAGAGACCTGACCCCGAGCTCGAAGCAAGTGAACGTTCACGCCAAGGTGATGAACGTGGGCGACGCGAAGGAGGTCATGGGCAAGTACGGCGACCCCCGCAAGGTGGCGGAGGCCGTCATCGGCGACGACACCGCGGTGATCACGCTGTCCCTGTGGAACGAGCAGATCGGCTCGATCGCCAAGGACGACATCATCCTGGTCGACAACGGCTACGTCTCCCTCGTGCGGGGCCACATGCGCCTCAACGTCGGGCGGTACGGGAACCTCACGAAGTCGGACCAGCCGATCAGCGAGGTCAACCAGTCCCTCGACATGAGCCAGCAGGAGTTCGAGTCCGAGCGCCGCTCCTTCGGGGGCGGAGGCTACCGTGACCGCCAGGGTGGCAGTTACGGCGGCGGTGGCGGCGGCGGCGGCCGCTCGTACGGCGGCGGCGGGGGCGGTGGCGGCTCGGGTGGCCGCGAGCGCTCCGACAGCTACAAGCGCTACTAGACCCGGGTCCCCCGGGTCCGCGAACCCCTTCTCCTCTCCCCCGGCGAATCTGCCGGGGGAGCGGCGATTCCCCGCCTCATCACGGTTTAAGTAATCCGCACCTATCGGAGCCCCGTCCCATGACCGACGAGAAGAACCGGGAACTCACCCTCTACGTCCAGAGCAAGAAGGTCATCACGAGCTTCTTCCGTCCCTCCTCCGTCATCGCACCCGGCGACAATCCCGCGGCCGACGTCGCCCGGCCGGCGACCCGCGACCCCGACGCCTCGCGCGCCGGCGAGGAGGCGTTCTTCCTCTCCGACGACCAGGCCCGATGCGTCGCCATGACCGAGGAGGTCGCGATGCGGCGTGGCTACACCGTGAAGGTCGTCGACGTCGCGAAGACGAGCCGCCTCGAGCGGATCGTGACGGAGCGCCTGCGCAGCGTCCACAACTTCCCCGTCCTGATCGGCGCCGACGACCACCGCATCGAGGGGGTCGACGGGTTCACGGAGGAGCGGCTGTGCGAGTTCATGCCCACCGAGATGGGCGCGACCCGCGCCTTCACCTACATCAAGGTCCGCGGGGGCGACCTGGACCGCATCCGCGTCGTGCTGCTCGGGCTCAAGGAAGTGAAGGAGCTCCATCTCTTGACCGGTGACTGGGACGTCTTCGTCGTCCTCGAGTTCACCGGGACGACCGGCGGAAAGCGCCAGGTGCTGGACTTCGTCACGGGGCGGATCCGGGGGATCCCCGAGGTGCTCGACACGAGCACGCTGGTCCCCGAGTACTCGGTCACCAAGTTCCCCTTCTAGGGAACCCCCCTTACGAGCGGCGGCGCCGTCGCGTCGCGGGACGACGCCGGGCCGCGAGCGGCACGACGCGGGGCTGTGGAGGCCCCACGAGGTCCTTTCCGGGCTCGGCGGTCCCGTAGAGCGCGTCCACGGTGAGGGGATGGTCGCGGAGCCACGCGAGACCCTCGATGTACGCCTGGAACCCTTCGAGGCTCGTGAAGAGCGGGATGCCGAGCTCGATCGCCCGGCGTCGGAGGACGTACTCGTCCTCCAGCATCCGCTCGAGCTTCTCCTGGGTGAGGGAGGACGGGACGTTCAGCATGAGGTCGATCCCGCCCCGGTCGAGCGTCTCGAGGACGTTCGGATGCCGGTCGGGCTCGCTCACCTTGTGGAGCACGCGGACGCCGCGGAGCCCGCGGGCGCCCAGGAACGCGGCGGTGTCCTCGGTCGCGGCGAGGGCGTAGCCCAGTTCCGCGAGCCGACGGGCGGTCGGGAGGAGCTCCTCCTTGAACCGGGTCCCGCCGACGGAGAGGAACACGCACCCGCCTTCCGGAACGAGCCGCACTCCCGTCGCCACCAAGGCCTTCACGAGCGCATCGGAGAACGTGGGTCCGAAGCAGGCGACCTCCCCGGTCGATTGCATTTCGACGCCCAGCAACGGGTCGGAGCCGGTGAGCTGCAGGAACGAGAACTGCGGCACCTTCACGCCCCAGCGGTTCGGAGGAAGCGGCGCGAGCCCCTCGCGGGTGAGCGGCTTTCCCAGCATCGCGCGCGCCGCCTCGCGCAGGAGGGGGACGCCGGTCGCCTTGGTCAGGAACGGGAGGGATCGGCTGGCCCGCAGGTTGAGCTCGATGATGTGGTACGCCCCGTCCTTCACGAGGAACTGGACGTTGAACGGCCCACGGATGTCCAGGGCCCGGGCGAGCCGGCCCGCCGCATCGACCAGCTGGGCCTGCACCTTCGCGTCCGTGTGACGCGGCGGGAGGCAGAAGATGGCGTCGCCGGAGTGGACGCCGGCCTGCTCGACGTGCTCGAGGATCCCTCCCACGAGAACGCGGGTCCCGTCGGAGATGGCGTCCAGTTCCACCTCGTCCGCGCCCTCGAAGAACTTCGTGATGACGACGGGATGCTCGGGGGAAAGCCGCGCGGCTTCCGTGAGGAAGCGGGCAAGGTCATGCTGCCCGTGGATGACCCGCATCGCCTGCCCGCTCAGCACGTAGGAAGGCCGGACGAGGACCGGGTAGCCGACCTCGTCGGCGAAGCCGGCCGCCTCTTCGATGGTCGTGAACGCGCGCCAGGCCGGCTGCGGAACGTGGAGCTTTTCGAGGAGCCGGGCGAAGCGGGCCCGGTCCTCGGCGGTGTCGATCGACTCGGGCGAGGTCCCGAGGACGGGGATGCCGCACGTCGCGAGGAGCGGCGTCAGGTTCTGGGCGAGCTGGCTTCCGACGCAGGTGACGACGCCCTGGAAGCCGTTGAACTCGACCAGGTCGCGGACGCGTTCCAGCGTGATCTCCTCGAAGAAGAGCCGGTCCGAGCGGTCGTAGTCGGTGGAGACCGTCTCGGGGTTGGAGTTGAGGAGGGCGACGGACGGGATCCCCTCCGCCTTCAAGCCGTCCACAAGGTTCATCGTCGACCAGTCGAACTCGACGCTCGACCCGATGCGGTACGGACCCGCCCCCAGGACGAGAACGCTCCCCGGCGGCGATGGCGTCACGTCGTCGGCATCGGCGTGGTAGGTGACGTAGAGGTAGTTCGTAGCGCTCGGCCACTCGCCCGCAAGCGTGTCGATCATCCGGAAGCGGGGACGGATACCCGCCTCGATCCGGGTTCGACGGACGGCCTCCTCGTCCAGCCGGACCGCCCGCGCGATCGCCCGGTCGGAGAATCCCAGCTCCTTCGCCCGTCGAAGGAGGCGGGTCGGCAGGGTCCGACCGCTGAGTGCGCCGAGCTCGCGGTGAGTTTCCTCGACGTCCGCGAGGGCGGAGATGAACCACGGGTCGATGTACGAAAGGCGCGAGATCTCCGCGGGGTCCGCGCCCGCGCGCAGCGCCTCCAGGACCCGGAACAGGATGTCGGGCTCGGGGCGGGCGAGGGTCGGGAGCAGCTCGGAGAGCGGGCGGCAGTCGGCGGGCGGAACGAGGTCGGCCCGGGGGTCGCTCATCCGCACGGCCTTGAGAAGCGCCTCGGGGAACGACGCGCCAATCCCCATCACCTCGCCGACGCTCTTCATCGACGGGCCGAGGGAGCGGTCGGCGTGGACGAACTTGTCGAGGTCCCAGCGAGGGAGTTTCACGACGACGTAGTCGAGCGCGGGCTCGAAGCAGGCGGTGGTGACCCCCGTGACGCGGTTCTTGAGCTCGGGGAGCGTGAACCCGAGCGCCAGCTTCGCGGCGACGTAGGCGAGCGGGTAGCCCGTGGCCTTGCTCGCGAGCGCGCTCGAGCGCGACAACCGTGCGTTGATCTCGATGGCGTAGAACTCCTCGCTATCGGGGTTGAGGCAGAACTGGATGTTGCACTCGCCCACGATCCCGACAGCGTCGGCGGCTCGCAGGGCGGCCTGCCGGAGCATCTGGTACTCGGCGTCGCTCAACGTCTGGCTGGGGGCGATGACGATGTTGTCGCCGGTGTGGACGCGCATGGAGAGGACGTTCTCCATGTTGCAGACGGTGAGCGCGTTCCCGGCCCGGTCGCGGACGACCTCGTACTCGATCTGCTTGAACGTCCCGACGTACCGCTCGAGGAGGATCTGGCCGACAGGGCTCTGCCGCAGGCCGCGGGCGGCCACCTCCCGCAGCTCGTCCTTGTCGTGCGCGACGCCCCCGCCCTTGCCCCCCAGTGTGAACGCGACGCGGACCATGACGGGATAGCCGAGCGTCTCCGCCGCGGCGAAGGCATCCTCGATGGTGTAGACCGCCCGGCTCGGGAGCGTGGGCACATTGGCCCGGGCCATCGCGGCGACGAACTTCGCCCGGTCCTCCGTCGCCCGGATCCCCCAGAGGGGGGTCCCGAGCACCTCCGCCCCGACGCGCCGGAAGGCGCCGCGCTCGGCGAGGGCGATGCCGCAGTTGAGCGCGGTCTGGCCGCCGAAGGAGAGGAGGACGCCGTCGGGGCGCTCCGCCTCGAGGATCGGTTCGACGAAGTCGGCGGTGAGCGGCTGGAAGTAGACTCTCCCGTTGGGCGATGGGTCGGTCTGCAGCGTCGCGATGTTGGGGTTGACGACGACCGCGTAGACGCCCTCCTCGGCGAGCGCCTTGAGGCACTGGCTTCCCGAGTAGTCGAACTCGCCGGCTTCGCCGATCTTGAGCGCCCCGGAACCCAGGACGAGGACCTTGCGGGGCTTGGTGGACGTCACGCGACACCCCGTCGGACCCTCTCGGCGAACCGGTCGAAGACGAACCCGGCCTCCTGCGGGCCGGGATGGCCCTCGGGATGACCTTGCAGCGCCAGTAGCTTCCCCCGTCCGTCCCGGAGGCCCTCGAGGGTCTCGTCGTCGGGGTTGGATGCCCAGGGCTTGAGGCCGGTCTTCGCGAGCGATTTCGGGTCGACGGCATAGCCGTGGTTCTCGCTCACGATGAGCGCGCGGCCGTCGGAGAAGCAGACGGTCTTGTTCTGGCCCCGGTGGCCGTACTTGAGCTTGAACGTGGAGCCGCCGCGGGAGAGCGCGAGCAGCTGGTGGCCGAGACAGATCCCGAGCGTCGGGAGCGAGCGGTTGGAGGGGCGACCGAGCTCCTCGATCGTGGGTGCGAGGATCTCGGGATCGCCGGGCCCGTTCCCCACCAGGAGCCCGCGCACGGGCCGACCGTCGTACCGGCTCGGCACCTCATGGTCGAACGGGAGACGGAGCACCGATAGCTTGCGGTCGAGCAGCGAGCGAACGATGCTCGCCTTGACGCCGCAATCCAGGACGGCGACCAGCGGCGTGCCGTCGATCGAGATCACTTCCGGCGTCCGGGGCGAGACCTCCGGCATGAAGTTCTCCTCCGCGTAGGACGGGGCGCGTGCGAGGCGACGGCGAAGCTCCGCGTCGCTGGGGCGATCGTCGACCGGTCCGACGTCGACCACCCCCCGGACGACCCCGTCCGCCCGCAGATGCTCCGTAAGTCGTCGCGTGTCGACCCCGACGACTCCCGGGACCCCGGCGTCCAGGAGCCAGCGCTCGAGGGACCGGCGGGATCGCCAGTGGCTCGGCCGGGTGAGACCCCGGACGACGACGCCGCGCACCTGCAGCTCGTTCGACTCGACGTGCGCGGGAAGGCCGTAGACGTCCCGCTCCTCGATCGGCGGAACTCCGTAGTTCCCGAGCAGCGGATAGGTGAAGGTGAGGATCTGTCCCCGGTACGATGGATCGGTGAGCGATTCCGGATAACCCACCATCCCCGTGGTGAACACCACTTCGCCGACCCGCGAGGTGGAGGCACCGAAGCCGGCGCCATCGAACCGGGTGCCGTCCTCGAGAAATAGCGTCCCCCGCAACCCACCCTGGGTCGCGGCGCGCGACACGGCGATGAAGGACCCAAGCGTTCCGAGGAAGGGTCTCGCGCTTAACCTTTACGTCCGCGGACCGGCGTCAGGCGACAGAATCGTCGCCCCAGGTCCGAACGCACGGCGCGCGAGCGCTCAAATGCCGAGTCCGCTACTCACGGCCGTGGCGGGATTCCCGCGGGTCCGCGACCAGTACGATTTCGTCGTCGCGGGTGGTGGCCACGCCGGCCTCCAGGCCGCGCTCAAGGCCGGTCTGCTGCACCATTCCGCGCTGCTCCTCGACAAGGGGCCGAAGTACAGCCGCTCCTACTACGCACCGAAGATGGACAACATTCCGGGGTTCCCCGAGGGCGTTTCGGGCCACAAGCTCCTGGACGCCCAGATCGCAGCGCTGCGTCCGCAGGCGGATCGGGTCACCTACGTCACGCCCGCTCTCGTCACGGCCGCGCGCCGGTCGGCCGAGGGATTCGAGGTGGACTACGAGTGGCTCCGCCAGAAGCGGACGGTCCGCGCCCGGGCGCTCGTGCTGGCGCTGGGCGTGGTCGACCGGATGCCGGCGATCGACGGCAAGATCGACGACGTGTTCCCGTGGGCGAATCTCGCGATCGTGGACTTCTGCCTGTTCTGTGACGGGCACGACATGGCGGGCCGCTCAATCGCCGTGCTCGGCCACGATGCGTACACGGCTCGGCTCGCGCTCGACCTCGTCCATTTCGAGCCGAGCTCTCTCGAGATCCTGACGAACGGGGAACCGTTCCTGGCGGCGAGTCCGCCGGAGGAACGTCGCTCCCTCGAGGAACAGCTGCGGGGCCAGCGGATTGGCTGGTTCGACGCGCGGATCGCGGGGTACGATGGGATCCGGGACCGGCAGTTCCACGTCCGGTTCGCGGACGGAAGCGTTCGGAAGTACGACCGCGGGTTCTCCGGGCTCGGCTGGTGGGACATGAACTCCGCGATCCCGCGCTCGCTCGGCTGCGCGTTCGATCCCGAAGGATACGTCCGGGTCGACGACGATTGCCGGGCGCTCGCCGAGGCCGGTGGGGAGCCGATCCCGGGCCTCTACGTCGTCGGGGATCTCAAGACCGGCTGGAACCAGATACCGGAGGCGTGGGCGTCGGCCGAGCGCGCGGTGATCCACGCGTACGGGTACTACCTGTAGCCCCGCTAGGGGGTCGGCACCGCCGCGGAGCGGGGCAGACCGAGCATCTCGCCGAGCTCGGTCAGGTTGTGGGCGACCACCTTGGCGCCGGCGGCCCGGAACCGTTCGATCGTCATGCCCCCGTCCATCGGGGGTTCATCCAGGAGGCCGTAGAACAGGACACGCGCGCCCACGGCGCACTCGAGGTCGAGCTGGTGGTCGCCCACGTAGAGGGCGCGGTCGCGCGGGACCTCCATCTCCTTCAACAGGAGGAGCAACGCCTCGGGAGAGGGCTTGGCCGGGCCGGCCGCGCTCCGGGTCCGCAGGTAGGAGAAGTACGTCCCGAGACCCGTCCGGTCGAGGGCGGCCCGGCAGAACACCTCGGAGCTCCGCGTCAGGAGTCCGAGGCGGTAGCCGCGGTCGCCGAGCGCCTTCAGGACCCGGGCGGCCCCGGGTCTCGGCACCGTACGGGGGAGCGCCTCCAGCTCGATCGCGTCGATCGACTTCTCGACCTCGGCCTCCATCCGAAAGATGACCCCTTCGGGGACGCTCGCCGCTTCGAGCTCGTTGCGGGCCGACTCCAACAGTCGCGCGATCGGCTCGGTCGGATGCAGGTGGCCGGGGGCGACCCCGTGCCGCTCGGCGATCCGGATCACTTCGCCGCGCATCCGGCCAAAGTCGTGGTGGCTCAGGATCAGGGTTCCGTCGAGGTCGAACACGATTCCGAGGAGCGGTTCGACGTAGCGCGGGGCGGCTTCGTTCTCGGGCAACGGCACACCTCCGGGGCGAAGCGATGGTCGTCGGGGTCAGGTAAGCGTTTTCGTCCAGTGGAAGGGCGGCCTACGGCGTGGGGGCCGCGTGGTAGGCGAGGCCGTACCAGACCGCCCGCGCCTTGTCGTAGGTCGTGCCGCACTGGTAGCAGAAGAAGACCCGGACCGGCGGCTCCTTCGGTTCGACCTCCATCCGGGACCCGCAGGCGGGGCAGCAGAGCCGGTCCTCGATGGTGGGAAGGCCGTACCACTGGGCCCGGTGCTGGTCGTAGACGACGCCGTCGGTCGCACAGACGTGCATCGGGTAGGGGACGGTCGTTCGCGGCGGCGCCGCCATGGCGCGACCGCAGAGGGGACAGAACATGCTCGATGGGAATGCGGGTCCGAACGGTTTGAAGCTATCCATCGAGAGGGCGGCGCGGTGGCGACCGGCCCCCGCCGCCCTTCGGCTTCTCCAACGTCACGATCGACTCCCGAAGGACGAAGCTGCGACGCTGCCCCGAGCGCCGGCTTCGAGCCACCTCCACCGAGTGGACCCGAAACCCCTGGGAGACGCCGATCCGGGCGAGGAGGAGGTCCCCGGGCACGTACGCGCCGGCGAGCAGGGAATCCCCGACCACGAGGACGAACCGACCACCCGGGCGGAGCGCCCGATAGACCCCCGCGAGCACCGGTACGAGGTCGGAGAAGTATCGCTTCACCACGCCGTGGACGTCGTCCCGGCGATAGCTTCCCTTGCGAGCCACGTTCTCCTCGATCTGCCGGAGGATCGGGGGAAGCCAGGGGTCCGGCGCGTCGTCGGTCCCCCGGAACGGTTGGACCTCGCCGCGGGGAAGGTTGTCGCACGCCACGAGCGCAGAACGCAGGCGTCGAAGGTCGGCGTACGACCGGGCGAACCCGAGCCACGCCAGGTCGAGCTTGTAGTTCATCACGTAGTCCATTCCGTTCACGTAGGGCGGGCTGGTCACGGCGATGTCGACCGTGCCCGCCGGGATCGGCACGGTCCGCGCGTCGGCGACGAGCACCGTCGCGGGCGGTCCCCAGCGGGCGCGTTCGGCGTGCATGAGCCGAAGGTCCTCGGCCATCCTCGCCACCGCCTCGAGGAACCGGCCGTAGGCATCCGTCGATTCCGTCCGCCCGTCGGGCCGGTACCCGAGGCACGGCGACCGCCGGAGTCGGCTCACGGGGATGAGGGTTCGACCGAAGGCCACGGATAGCGGGTCGTGGAGGGGCGCCGGAACGTCGGCGAGGGCGTCGCGCAGCCGCGTCAGCTCCCCGAGCGCGCGCGCGGGGAACTGCTGCCGGGTCTCCCGAAGGAAGGGGAGCGGACCCGCCCGGCGACGGCGAGCGTCGCGGACAAGGTCCCGCGCCGCCCGCTGGAGGTCCTCGGGGGACGTCTCGAAGCTCGTCTTGACCCTCGCGGCCAGGGCCGCCGGCGCCAGCAGCTCGAGCCCGATCGCTCGGTAGCCCGCCTGACGGGCCGCGACGAGCGTGGTCCCGCTGCCGGCGAACGGGTCGAGGACGGTGGCCCCGCGCGGAAGTCCCGCTCGGTGCAGGAGGTCCTGGACGAACTCCGCCGAGTATCCCTGAACATAGGGCCACCAGCGGTGGACCGGCAACGACTCGTTCGACGAGAAGGTGATCGGCCCGGAGTAGCGGCCGACCGTGAGGTCGAGCTCGGATTCGAACCGGTGCGTGTACTCCGCCGGCTCGACGAAGTCGTCCCGGTCGCCCAACCGCTCGAAGTCCCGGAGGATCCACAATCCCCGCCCGATCCGAAGCACCCGGCCGTCGCGCTCGAGCTGGGTGAGTTGCGCGCCCACGGTCTCGACCGAGCCGTGCACCCGGTCCGCGAGCTGACGGAGCGTACTGCCGATCGCCCCGGTCTCCGTCAGCGCCGCCAGCACCGGCGATGACGGGGCATCCGGGGGATCCACGCGCGGCGAAGAGGGGGTCGGGGTAAGAACTCTTGGCCTCGGCGGGCGAGGAAGTCAGTCGAAATCCGCGACCAGGTGCGAAAGCAGCCGACGCATCCACGATTCCAGCGCCGGGGCGGCAGAGGGCTCCGCCGTTCGGGCGAGGATCAGGAGCCGGGGAGTCCCTTCATGGAGCTCGTAGCTGGTGAAGTCTCTCCACTTCGTATCCCGGAGCGGAGGGTGGGCGGGTCGGCCGGTCTTCGCCGTGACCCTCGGCAGGACGACGAGGAGAAGCTCCCCGACGGGCCGGGGGTTGGGGTCTGGATCGGCGCTGTCGAGCGAGACGACCGCGGCCGCCCATCCGAGCGACCCCGGTTCCATCTCGGCGAGAGGCAGCGCGCGGACGGGACCGACGGTCCAGTCGGAAGGGTCGCCCGTGGCGAGCAGGTGCTGGAGTCCCTCCTCGAACATGTCGCCCAGGTCCTCGGCGGCGTCACGTAGGGCGACGGGGCGCAGGGTTCCGATGGGAGGTGCGGAAGGGGTCACGGGCCGGGGCCGGGAGCCTGACGGCCGCTTCGAGCGGGTCGACTTGCGGGAGGCGGGCATCGATGCCGACGAGCGGGAACTCGTCGAGGCTATCAAGGCCATGCCCCGCGCCCCGGCACGCGAACCGCCATAAACCGCCCGGGAATCGACTCGACCGGCCGCGCGGGCGGTTGGAAGTGCCCATGAACGTTCCCGACCCCTACAGCTCCTCGGAGCTCCTCGAGGCCGGCGGCCACCGCGTCCGCGTCTACTCGGCGGACCGGGTCGAGGGGATCCGCGCCGACCGTCTCGCTCGTCGTCCGCGTACGATCCGCATCCTGCTCGAGAACCTGCTCCGCCACGGCGCCGACGACCGGGTCAGCATCGAGACCGTCCGCCGCCTTGCCCATGGGGAATCGCTCGACGAGGTCGAGCTACCGTTCCATCCGGAGCGGATCCTGCTCCAGGACTTCACCGGTGTCCCCGTCATCGTCGACCTCGCTGCGTTGCGGTCCGGGGCCCAGAGTGCCGGCAAGGACCCGCTGCGGGTCAGTCCCCACATCCCCGTCGACCTGGTCGTCGATCACTCCGTCCAGGTCGACAGCTACGGCTCGCCTCGGTCGTTGCTGGTCAACCTGGACCGGGAGTACGGGCGGAACGGGGAGCGCTATCGCTTCCTGCGCTGGTCGCAGGGCGCCTTTGACGGCGTGCGAGTGATCCCGCCGGGGAACGGGATCGTCCACCAGGTCAACCTCGAGTACATCGCCCAGGTCGTGACCCGTCGACCCGCAGGCCCGGAGGTGATCGCCTTCCCGGACACCGTGCTGGGGACGGACTCCCACACCACGATGGTCAACGGCCTCGGGGTCCTCGGCTGGGGGGTCGGCGGCATCGAGGCCGAAGCGTCCATGCTCGGCGAACCGTACTTCCTCCCGACACCCCGCGTCGTGGGAGTCCGGCTCACGGGCCGCCCACCCGAGGGGACCACGGCGACCGACCTCGTTCTCACGGTCACGCGACGATTGCGCGAACACGGCGTGGTCGACAAGTTCGTCGAGTTCTTCGGCGAGGGACTCTCCACGCTCCCCGTGCCCGACCGGGCGACGATCTCGAACATGTGCCCCGAGTACGGGGCGACGTCGGCGCTGTTCCCCATCGACGAGGCGACCCTCGCCTACCTGCGCGGGACGGCCCGACCGACCGACCTCATCCAGCTGGTCGAGGCGTATGCTCGACGCGAAGGGCTGTGGAACGACCACCGGGATATCGATTACGACGAGGTGCTGGAGATCGACCTATCGAAGGTCGTCCCCACCGTGGCCGGTCCAGGGAATCCCGAAGAGAGCGTGGCGCTCGCCGAGGCCGCGAACTCGTTCCGCGCGGCGTTGGGCGGATACCGCAAGTCCCACCCTGCGATACCGCCGCCGAACGGGGGACACACCTACCCCGCGGACGACCCCCTGCAGGCGATCGCGCATCAGCCGACGTCCGGCGCCACCGCCTCGGACCCCGGCGTCCGGGACGGGGCGGTCGTGATCGCGGCCATCACCAGCTGCACCAACACCTCGAACCCGAGCGTCATGGTCGGGGCCGGTCTCATCGCGCAGCGCGCGCACGAGCGGGGCCTGCGGGTCCCTCCCTACGTCAAGACGTCACTCGCTCCGGGTTCGAAGGTCGTCACCGACTATCTCGGCCGGGCGAATCTCCTCGCGCCGCTCGCGTCTCTCGGATTCGCGGTCGTCGGGTTCGGATGCACCACGTGCATCGGGAACTCCGGGCCGCTACCGAAACCCGTCGAGGACCCGATCCGCGAGCGCGACCTCTACGTGGTGTCGGTGTTGAGCGGTAACCGAAACTTCGAGGCCCGCATCCACAACCTGGTCCGGGCGAACTACCTCATGTCCCCGATGCTGGTCGTCGCGTACGCCCTGGCGGGCCGCATGGACATCGACCTCACCCGCGAACCGCTCGGGACGGACCGGGACGGCCGTCCGGTACGACTTTCCGACCTGTGGCCGACACCCGAGGAGGTTCGCCGCATCGTCGAGCGATCGCTCGACCCGGCGATGTTCCGGGACAAGTATGCCGGCATCTTGGACGGGGGTCCCCACTGGAACGGCCTCGAGATCCCGGCCGGCAAGCTCTACCCGTGGGACGCGGACTCCACCTATCTCCGCGAGCCGCCGTACTTCCACCTCCCCCCCGTGGCTCTACCCGCGGGCGGGTGGCTGCTCCAGGGAGCTCGAGCGCTCGCCGTGCTCGGAGACCGGGTTTCCACCGATCACATCTCGCCCGCCGGCGAGATCCCCGTGGAGAGCCCCGCCGGGAGCTACCTCACCGAGCACGGTGTTCCGCCGGAGGAGTTCAACACCTACGGAACGCGCCGGGGGAACCACGAGGTGATGATCCGGGGGACGTTCGCGAACGTCCGTCTCAAGAACAAGCTCGCCGCGCCGAAGGAGGGTGGTGTCACGGTCCACCTACCGTCGCAGGGCGCCATGACGATCTACGAAGCCTCCCAGCGCTACCAAGCGGATCACGTTCCCCTGATCGTGCTCGCGGGGAAGAGCTACGGGCAAGGAAGCTCCCGGGATTGGGCCGCCAAGGGACCTCGGCTACTGGGGGTCCGCGCCGTGATCGCGGAGAGCTTCGAACGGATCCATCGGAGCAACCTGATCGGGATGGGGGTGTTGCCGCTCGAGTTCCGCAAGGGCGAGGGCGCCGGACCGCTCGGGCTTACGGGGCGCGAGACCTATGCGCTCCGCCTTCCCTCAGGCGGGAACTTCGGTCCCCGGTCGGAGCTCGAGGTGGTTGCGCGCGACGACGCGGGAAAGGAGACCATGTTCCGGGTGAGATCCCGGATCGACCGGGAGCCGGAGATGGAGTACTACCGGTCGGGAGGACTCCTTCCCTACATCCTCGGCCGCCTTCAGGACTAACGGTCCACCCTTCCCAGGCCCGCCCGCACGACTATAAGGTGGGAAACGATTGCCCCGTCCAGCATGCGAAGGTGGGCGCGATCGCACCGCGCGACGATCGCGACCGTGCTTCTCGCGGTGTTTCTGCTGGCGTTCACGCCCCTCATCCCCGTCGCCCACGCGGCCCGCGGGACCCGACGGGCCGTGTCGCTGGACGCTACGGGCGCGAGCGGACTCCAGGCCGTCGTTACGTGGGGCGGGACGGATGTCGCCGGCGCCGGGTCGATGAGTTCCGCGATCGCGACGAGTTTGAGCTCGGTCGTGGACGTCCGTTACAACTGGACGGCCGTCGCCGTCCCCCGCTCGGGTCCGGGGCCTGAGTTCAACATCAGCACCGCCCGACTGGAGATGTTCTACTTCGGCTACCCGCTCTCCACCCGGGATGTCGTCCGGACCAACCCGGTGTCGGCCACGAGCGGCCAGTTCGACATGTCCTGGGACCCAGGCATTCTGCGCTACCTCCTTTCAGGAACCTACTCGTTGACCGCTAGCCTCATCGCCCCCAACGGGACGACCGAGTGGAGTGAGAAGTTCTACCTCCGGGTCACTGCCCCGGGGACGATCGGGGCTGCGCTCCCGATCATCTTGATCCTGATCGGGATCTGGGAAGTGTACTCGCTCGCCCGGTCGGGTCGGCAGGCGGCGCTGGGCCGCCCGGCTCCGGCCCCTTCAAAGGCCCCGCCAACCTCGCCCGAGAAGCCCGCCACCGCCAAGACGGAGCCCGAAGAATCCGCGGACGACGAGTCTCCGCCGGGGGCGGCATGAGCGCGACCACCCACGGTCTTGGCTGCGGGCTCGTCCTCGGGATCGTCTTCGTCCTCCTCGCCCAGCAACTTGCCTACTTGGACCTAAGCGCTCTGGTACCGGCGGTCGAGTACATCGTGATCGCCGCGGTGATAGGCGCCGTGTTCGGCGCGTTTGTTGGGTGGGCACTGGGCCGACGCTACCTGCGGCTCCACCCGCAGTCCCCCTCCCCATCCGCGTAGGGACGCCGCGATCGTCTACCGCGAACTCCAGACGGCGATCACTTGCCCCGCGGCCGCGCCGAAAAGGACGTGCATCGCGGCCACCAGGGCGCTGGCGCCCCATGAGAC
>DASQHP010000103.1:0-6823 GCA_035632035.1 Thermoplasmata archaeon
CGGCCTCACGGGCGACGCCATCGGATTCGTCCGCGGCGCGGACGGGGAGATCCGTTGGCAGAAACCGTCGTTCGGAGGCGGGATCATCGCCGCCATTCGGTCCCGGACACAACCCTCGCTCGCGACCGTGCGGGCCGGCTCGTTCGAGCCGGGGAGGGCCCCCGACGCGGCGGTCCTGGACGCCGAGACCGTGCCGCTCACCCTCCCCTCGAGCTCCGTTCGCCGTCTCGAGGTCGGACGCGAGGAGGATTCGAGATGGAAGCCCCTGGACGGCGCCCGCCTCGTCATCACCGTCGGAATGGGCATCGGAGGCCCGGATCGCCTTGGAGCGTTGGACCCGCTCCTGGCCGCTACGGACGGGTCGCTCGCAGCGACGCGCCGGGTCGTGGACGCGGGATGGGTTCCCCGTCAACTGCAGGTCGGGCTCACCGGCCGCTCGCTCGACCCGGACCTGGCTGTCCTGCTCGGAGTGAGCGGAGCCGTCAACCACCTGGTGGGGTGGAAGCGGGCGCGCGCGCTCCTCGCCGTGAACGTCGACCCGAAGGCCCCGGTGTTCCGGGGCGTGGACGTGGGGATCGTCGGCCGCTGGGAGGAGATCCTCGACCCGTTGACCCGGGAGCTTTCGGCGTGGGTCCACCGTCCACCGGCGCCGCCCGCGTGATCGCGAGCGTCGCTTCGGCACTGGCGAGGCAGGCGAGCAGGTCATCGAGGGTGGACCTCGCGCTCGCGGCGGACGCGGCCTCCACCCGGAACTGGATCCGGGAACCGGCGCGTCGGACGCTCACATACTCCGGCTGGTCGGCCGCGAGCGCCTGCTCGAGCTGGGCCGCGACCCGTTCGCTCGGGTAGCGACGCTCGAGCTCGACGGTCACTTCGATGGCTCGTCCCCTCCGCGCGGTCGGGGAGCGGGCGGAGCGGGTCGAGAGCCGGGGCCTCGTTCCAGCGCCCCGGTCACGGTCGGGGCGGTCCGGCTCCGCCGGGCCATCTCCTCCGCCGTCCGCTCCTTGAGATAGTTGAGGATGGAAGGCCAGACGGTCCCGTCCGTCCGCGCCTTGTTCTCGAAGTTGTTCACGGAGAGGAACTTCTCGAACGCGGAGGCGGACACCGCATCCCACCGGGCGGTCAGCCGACCCGTGTAGAACCCGAGCACCGAAAGCTGCTGCTGCACGATCCCGGCGACCTCGCCCTCGAGTCTCACGAGCGTGCTCGGGTCCTCGCGGGCGAGCAGCGTGAGGTCGTAGAGCTTGAAGACGCGCTTCAGCTCCTCGATCGGAGAGGGGTGGTCATCGACCCGGATGTCGACCCAGCGGTCGCTCCCCGCGTCGTAGCCGCCCTCCGACCGGACGATGAGGAGCGCCGCGGACTGCATCCCCCGTCGGTCCCCGCCTTCCCGCTGCGCCGCCGCGAGCGCGGCCAGGAGCCGCTCGGGGAGGTCACCGGGCGTCGTCTCGTAGGCCCTCGCCATCCCCGCGACGACCTCCGGCGCGAAGAGGATGTTGCCCTGGCAGGCGAACCCGTTGCCCACCTCGTGCCCGGCCCAGTTGAGGCACTCCTTCCCTGTGTAGGCGGCGGCCCGTCCGCTCGCATCGACGATCCCGAGCTGGCGGTGGTCCCGCTTCGGGTCCGCGTGCGTGAGGGTCCGGACCACGTCGTCGGCCGATCGTCCCTTCTTGAGGAGGGCGAGCCCATCCGGACCGTACCGTACGTTTGCGAGCGCCTGCGTGGCGATCGCGCCGACCTTGGCTTCGGCCCAGGGGACGACGGCACCGACCGCGATGAACTTCGATTGCACCGCGACGCCCCACTCTCCCCGGTCGCGGTCGTGGGCGACGATGGAGAACGTTCCGAACCGGACCATCCCGGTTCGGACTGGACTTTCGCGCCTTAAGTCTCGTGGTCGTCCGGGAGCCGGTGGATCCGGGCCTAGCGGCGGGGCGGACGCCGATCCGGGTCCAGCGGCGTCACTTCGATGGGGCGGAACGAGCGCGGTCCGTGCCCCGATGGATCCCGCCCGATCTCGATGGGCCCAACGCGCCGGCGAAGCTCGACGGCGATCGATTCCCCGAGCGCGGTGAGCTGGTAGACCTTGAGACGGCGCGAGGCCCCCGAGACGTGGGTGCGCATCTCGAGGAGCGCTCCGCCATCCACGAGCCGGGCCAATACCTTCGCGAGCGCCGGCTGCGCGACGGAGAGGGATTGGGTCATCCCGCGCTGGGTGAGCTCCACGGGTGCCACGTCCCCGTAGGCGAGCCGGGGCTGGCGGGACAGATGGAGGACGACCCGCTGGGAGATCCGCATCTCGCCGGTCGGGCGCTCCCGGCGCGGGGGGTCGGGCGAAGGGGCGACCACCGGGGACGGCGGGTCCGGGGCGGCGGCGGGAACCGGGGCGGGAGGGCTCACCGGTTCGGAGAGGGGCTGCGGCGCACTTGCTCGGTTCCACAGCCACCAGGCGAGGGCCCCGACCGCGGCCCCGCCCACGAACGTGAGGACCGGGGTCACGTAGTCCATGGAAGCCTCCGGGCGGGCCGGGGGTCGAATCCGCGGGACGGGCTATAGCTGGCGGTCCGCCGGGGAACTTTCCACACGGCGGCTCACTCCCCGTCGTCGATCGGCTCGGTGCGCGCCGCCTCCCGGCCCAGGTCCCGGACGAAGGCCTGGCCCTGTTGACGACGGCGACGACGCTCGAGGCTCCCCAGGATGGCCGCGACGACCGCCGCTCCCGCGAGGAACTCGAGGGCGAGAGCGATCGGCGTGGTGAACTCCGACCCCGCGGGATTCACCGAGGGTCCGCCGGGCGGCCGGACGGCCACGGTGAGGCCCGTGCTCGCCGAGACCTCATGACCGAACGGGTCCGTCACGCGCACGGAGAGCGTGAACGTTCCGGTTTCGGTGGGTCGGCACGTCACGATGGACGCGTTGGCCCCCGTGCATCCCCCGGGAAGCCCGGAGTAGACGAACGAGAGGGGCGGGGTCCCGCCCGCGATCAGCGCCACTACCGTGAGATTGTCGCCGGGTGCGAGGACGTTGGGAGAGGCGACGAGGCCCTCCAACTGGGGCAGAATGCTGGCGACCGATGCGACGACCTCGACGGTGGTCCGGGTGCCGGTGCGGTGGCCGGCCGAATCGAACACGGTGACCGAGAGGGCGTAGGAGCCGGGAACGGTCGGGACGCAGGGGAACGAGGAGGAGTTCTGGGAGGCGCACCCGGCGGGGAGCCCCGCGTAGCTGAATCCGAGCGGGCCGGTCCCGCCCGATGCGATCGCCTGCACCGTGGTGGAGGTGCCCACAGGGATCGTGGACGGGCTCGCCGAGAACGCCGAAACCTGCAGGCCGGCGCCGCCTCCCACGGGGAAGACGGTGAGGTTCGTCTCCACGGACGTCGACGCGAACGCGGCGTCCAGGACGACCGCGGTGATCGTGTAGGTCCCGGCGGAGGTCGGCCGGCAGCCGAGCGCCGAAACGTTGGATGAGGCGCACCCCGCGGGGAGCCCGCTGTAGGCGTAGGTCAGGGGGGCGGTCCCCGATGCGACCACGGTCAGGTTGGTCGAGTTGCCGAGCACGATCGCCGCCGGCAGCGCCTGGAAGCTCGACACGACCGGCGCTCCGGAACCCCCGGCCGCGGCCACCGCGAGGGCGAGGGTGGCGGTCCCGCTCGCTCCGACCGCGTCCTGCACGCGGACGACCACCGTGTAGTTGCCCGCGGTCACCGGTGTGCACGGCAGGATGGGAACGGACTGCGTGCCGCACCCCGGAGGGAGTCCGGAGTAGGTGTAGCTCCACGGGGGAACGCCCCCGCTCACGTTGGTCGTGAAGAAGACCCGGTGGCCCAGGATCGCCGACGCGGGCGCGACCGTGAAGCCGGTCACCGTTGGCGCCACCGCGACCTGGAGCGACAGGCTCGCGGACGCGCGGGCGCCCGCCGAATCGGTCACGAGTACGGTCACGGTGAACGTTCCCGTCGAGGTCGGCGTGCAGAGGAGAGCCGACGTGTTCGATGAGGTGCACCCGGTAGGGAGTCCAGAGTACACGAACCCGTACGGCGACGACCCGCCGGACGCCGTGGTCGAGAGCGTGACCGCGACGCCGACGTCGGTGGACGAGTGCGACGCCACGAAGGACGTAACTGTGAGCCCGGCGGGCGCGACCGGCCCCCAGGCGAAGTAGAGGTTCAGCCCGCTGGCAGAGGGCGGAGACGGTGGGTACGAGCTGGGCCCCATCCCGAAGAGAAGGACATAGCCATCCACTGCATCGTTGACCACGGATCCCCCGAAGACCGGAGGAGTCGGGGAGGCGGTGAGGTTGGTCCAGGACCCTCCCGAGTAGGCCCACGAGGTGTCGTACGGAACGCTTGCAAGTCCCCCGGACACGGCGTAGAACAACAGGACCTGCGAATCGGCCGCGTCGTACGCGATGGGACCCGCGGGCGGCGCGGTCCCGCTGGATCCGGTCCGGTTCGTCCAGTGACCACCGAGGAAGCTGTACGTGAGCGCGCGAGGGTAGGCGGCGGGGTCGAATGCGGTCACTAGAACGTAGCTGTCGGCGGCGTCGTACGCCGCGCCCGTGATCCCGTAGCCGGCCGGGGAGGCGCCCGCCGTGGAGGTGAGGTTCGTCCAGTTCCCGGCGGAGAACGTCCAGGTATCGTTGCACGCGGTCTCCCCGGCCCGGCTTCCGTAGCAGGTGCCACCGGCGAGGAGAACGTAGCCGTCGGCCCCGTCGTACACCAACGCCGCGCCCACGGTCCGGTTGGACGGGGTGGCGCCGGTCGGAGTGATCTGCTTCCACGCCCCATGCGCGAACTCCCAGGTGTCCCCGCACAGGTTGTGGGCGACCGTGGTCGAGCCGCACGTCGCCGCATCGTACAGCCACCCCGTGCCACCGAAGAGGACGACGTAGCCGTCCTGGGCATCATACGCGAGCCCGGCGTTCCACCGCGGCGACGGCTGGATCACGGGCGAGAGGTTCTGCCACTGTCCGGCCGCGTACGACCACGTGATGGTCGAGAAGTACTGGATGCCACCGCTCGAGTGCTCGATGAGTCCGTAGAGCAGCACGTAGCCGTCGGCCGCGTCGTACGTCAGGGAGGGGGCCCACGCTTCGAGCACCGGCGGAGGGAGGGCGGTCGCGTTCACCCACGAGCCCGTGGAGAACGTCCAGGTCTGAGAGAAGGAGGAGGGGACGCCGGAGGCGGATTCCGTGGCGCCCACCAGCAGCGCCTGGGGAGAGCCCCCCGACAGGAGCGCCATCTGCCAGTTGCCGCCGGTCGGCCCTCCGGCGGAGGTCAACCGGGTCCAGGATCCGCCCACGAACCGCCAGGTGTCCCCGAAGCCGGCCGAGCGCACGTTATCCGTGCCCCCGAAGAGAAGGATCCCCCCACCACTGGGCGCGGGGCCGGCGGATGCCGCGAACCTCGGGGCGGGAGCCGACCCGTTCCCGAGGTCCGTCCACGTGCCGCCGGAGAAGGTCCACGTGTCGTTGAGGTATCCGCTGGAGAACATCCGAGCGCCCCCGAAGAGGACCACCTCCGAGTCGGTCGGGTCGAACGCGGCGACGGCCTCGTAGCGGGACGACGGGGCGTGACCCGCCGTCGAGGAGATGTTCGTCCACGTGCCTCCCGAGTACGTCCACGTGTAGTTGCAGGGGCCGCACGACTGGTTGAACCCGCCGAAGCTCAGGAGGTAGCCATCGCGAGGGTCACTAACGAGCGTCGAGTACGCGCGGATGGGCGCCCCGGAGCCGTGCAGCGTCCAGAGCCCGCCGGCGTACCCCCACGTCTCTCCTTGCGAGGTGCAGTTGGCGCCCCCGACGAAGACGACCTGTTTGTCGGCGGGATCGTACGCCATCGCCCCATTCGAGCAGGAGCCCGGCCCGGATCCGGTGAACTGGCTCCAGCTGCCGGAGCGGTAGACCCACGTCGAGTAGGAACCCCCGAGGGAATCGCCCGGCCCCAGGTACAGTGCGTAGCCATCGGCCGAATCGTAGGCGAGCCATCCGCCGGTCGACGGCGTCGTGCCCAGCTCGGACCAGCCCGAGGGGCTCGCGCCGTGAGGAACCGGAGCCGCCGCGGCCGAGCACCGAGTGGTGGAGAAGACGGTGGGCGTCGGACAGGTGACGGGTTCGCCCCGAGCCGGGCCCAGGCCCGCTTCGAGCGAGGCGACCGCGGAGCGGAGCATTCCCGCGGCGCCCGTATCTGGGCCGCCCGACGCAGCGGAGGCGTGTGGGCTGAGGAGCGTGGAAGCCGGAACGCCCGCGATCGAGGGAAGTCCCAGCACCCCGATGACGGCGAAGAACGCCACTACCATCGTCCAGCCGGGGGTCGCGATCGATCGCGTCGAGGTCGTCGTCATCGCGGGGCTCTCGGCCCCCGGCGGTTATAAACCCCCGCCGGAGAAAGGCCAGAGATATTCCGTTCGCGGGCTATCGCGGAGGCGGATCGTCCGCCTCGAGGGCCCGATGGACCTCGTCGAGAAGCTCCCGCGCACGGTCTCGCCGGCCGGCTCTGAGTTCCCGGTCGACCTCGTTCAGCAGGCGTGTGAGCCGGTCGACGGATCGCCCCTGCGCGGCGCGCACGCTCAGAAGCCGCTGGACCAGAAGGAGCCGGTTGGCGACGGGGTCCTCCTCGGGCCCGGGGGGCTCGCCTCGGGCTCCGATCTCCCGGTAGGAGACGAGCCCGCGGGGCCACTCGCGGAGCTCGGACTCGGGGCGGGCGGCGGACATCCGGGCGCTCGCCGCTTCGAGCAGCTCCTCGGCGTGCGCCCACTCCCCCCGGCGGATCGATTCCCGGGCCTCCGTGACGAGACGCCGGGACTCGGTATCCGCGGGCGGG
>DASQHP010000104.1:0-1859 GCA_035632035.1 Thermoplasmata archaeon
ACCCACGGGAGCTTGGACTGCGTCGCCGGCGATAGCTGCCAGGCGCAGGGACCCCCGGCGATGAGCTTCATGCCCTGTCGGCGAGCCTCGAGCACATGGGGCTGCGAGAGCATCCGCTTGAAGTTGACACAGTTGAGCGGCTCCTTGCCCATCACCCCGCCGAACGTCGAGCTCGGGGGATTGAGACCGAAGTAGTCGTGGCCGGAGATGAGCATCAACTTCGCCTGGCCCGGCATGTAGCGGTCGAGGTAGCTGGGGTGAACGATCCGGGCGTCCACGCCCGCGTCGAGGAGTGACGCTTCGATCTTCCGCATCCCGTACGGCGCCTGCCGGGGGAACCCGTTCTCGTCGACCGGCATCGTCGGGAAGAACATCCGCTGGTAGACCCCCTCCGGCAGGACGTACGCGGGGGTCGTCGTTCCGAACCCCAGGAACTCCTTCCCGTGGTGGTTGCTCATCATTGTCCAATCGCACGTGATCACGACTTCGGGCACTGATGCACCTCCAAACGCCTCAAGAGGGGAGGGACAAGCCCCACGTTCATATCCCTTCCGAATCGCGCGGCCATCGCGAACGGAACGACGTTTCCCGGATTATCCGGGGTCCTGGTCCTCATCATCGCGGGGAATCACCCCATCGAGCGACTCGCCGGAATCCTCCGCGGTCTCCTCGATGTCGCCCTCCCGGAACGCCGGGTCCCGCTGGATGAGATGGATCCGGACGCAGTCGCGGTGGGCCGGGTTCCCGTTCCACGACGACACCTCGCTCGGCTGGGTGAGCGGTTCCTTGCACAGTGTGCAGAGCTCCGGGGGCGCGATGATCCACGCCACGCGTCGCGGAGGGGCCGACATGCCGGTGGACCCGTTACGGAAGAGCCGATGCTTCTACCTTTCCGTGGGGACGAGCGGCTCCACCCCGTGGAGGCACCTCCCACCCCGTCACAAACCGCCTTATCCCGTGAGACGTTCGGAGCCGGCGCATGGATTCGCTGACGGAGATCCGGCGCCGCCGCCTCGCGCTCGGTATCCCGCTGGGCGAGCTCGCTCGCGCCGTCGGCCGCAGCGACGCCACGCTCTCGCGCGTCGAGCGGGGGCAGATCCGGCCATCGTACGAGCTCGTCCAGAAGATCCTCCGGTACCTGGACGAGCACGAGGGGGTGGTCTCCCGGCCCCTGCGCGCGCAGGATGTCATGAACCGCACGGTGGTCACAATCGAAGGGAGCGCGGATCTTTCGCGTGCGTCTCAGCTCCTCGAGCGAGGAGGCTTCTCTCAGCTCCCGGTCGTGGACGCCGGCCGGGTGACGGGCTCGATCTCGGAGACGGCCCTCCTTCGGGGCCTCGCACGGCCCGACGGGCGGCGCATCCGGGTGCGCGACATCCAGGAAGTGGCGTACCCCCAGGTGGATGCGTCCTTCCCCGCCGACCTTCTGACGGGGCTCCTCGGACGGTACGCCGCCGTGCTCGTCGCGCATCGAGGGGAGCTCTCCGGCATCATCACCCGAGCCGACCTCATTCGAGGGCTGCGGGGAGCTTCTCTGCGGCGGCCGACGGGCGCCGGTGCGACCGACGTCCCGAGCGGCGGCTAGCCCGGCGGCGCGGCGACCGCGCGTACGACGGCGCGCATGATGGCCTCGGCTGCCGCCCACCCCGCTTGATCCGCCCACGCGCCGGGGTACTGCTCCGGCGGAGGTCGCCGTCCCTCGCCGGTGGTCGACACGAACAGGACATCGCCGTCCGTCGCCGTGGCCACGGGGATGATGGACCGGGCGAGGCCGCCGGCGGCGATCTTGGCCGCGCGGAACAATCGGGGCCGGTCGAGCCCGATGTCCGTGACGACGGAAACGAGGGTAGTGCCGTCGG
>DASQHP010000105.1:0-4027 GCA_035632035.1 Thermoplasmata archaeon
CCACGAGACGGGGCTCCCGGGGGGGTACAGCTGGAACGTGACGGTCACCTCGAACTACTACTACCCTCAGGTCATCACGCGGTCTTCGACGAGTCAGAACATCACCGTCCGACTCCTCGCCGGAGGGGTGTCGTCCTACGTCGTCAGCTATAGCGTCGCGCCCCCCCTCGGGTATTCCGCCGTTCCTTCCCACGGGACGGTGAACTACACCGCCACGTCGAACACGACCGGCCCGATCGTGGTCAACATCACGATCACGGTCATCCCGAACACGTATGTTCTCTCGTTCAACGAAACCCGGCTACCGCTGGGAACCGATTGGACGGCGGTTCTGAACGGCACCTATAACCACTCCGTTTCCCCCAGCAACTCGTTCCGGGTGCCGAATGGGAGCTACGCGTATTCCATCGGCCAAGCGGGACAGTTCGTCCCCCAGCCCTCGTCCGGACACGTCAACGTTTCCGGCGCCGCGGTTTCGATTCCCATCACCTTCACGCTGCCGCCCGAGTACCCTGTGGTGTTCAACGAGACGGGCCTGGCTCCGGGGACCCAGTGGTACGTCTGGCTAGGGGGCGCGTCGGTGTCGGGGAATTCGACGTCCCTCCGATTCAACATGACCAACGGCACATACGCCTACGTCGCGAGCGCGACGGGGTACTATTCGTCGGCGGCCATCGGGAATCTGACGGTGGCGGGTAAGGGGGTCACGGTTGTCGTCCCCTTCGTCGCGGCTCCGTACACGGTCACGTTCCAGGAAACAGGATTGCCCAACGGAACATACTTCACGGTCTTCCTCAACGGCTCGGGTCAAAGCGGCGTCCACGCGGTGGCCTTCTCAGTGCCGAACGGTACCTACCACTACTCCGTGTATCCCCTTCCGCACTACTCGCCGAGTCCCGCGGCCGGGAACGTTACGGTCAACGGAGCGAACCTAACGGTGAGGATTGGGTTCAACCTGAGCGGGAATGGGACCTACACGGTCACGCTCCTCGAGACGGGCCTCCCGGCCGCGACCCTCTGGTCCGCAAGCCTGGGCGGGGCCACCACGTCGTCCACGACGACCTCGATCTCCTTCGTCGTGTACCCAGGGACCTACGCGATCGCTGTCGGGAATGTGGCCGGATACAATGCGACCGTCCAGAGCTCCGTTGACGTGACCAACCAGAACGTTACCGTCGGAGTGACGTTCGTCCCGAGCCTCTTCACCCTCACCTTCCACGAAACCGGCCTTCCTCTGGGCACGGGGTGGGGGATCGTGATCGGCAACCAGATCCAAAGCTCGCTCGGACCGAACGTCACGTTCACCGTGCCGAACGGAACCTTCGGCTACGTCGTCCTCGCCGTTCCGGGATTCGTCACCCACGCCTACGGGACCGTCTCGATGAACGACTCCGACCAACTCGTCATCGTCGCGTTCTCGCCCCAGCTCTATCCGATCGAGTTCATCGAGTTCGGACTCCCGACCGGCTCCAATTGGAGCGTCACGGTAGCGAACTCCACCATGGGATTCAATCAGACCAAGAGCTCGACATCGAATTCGATCGTCTTCTTCCTGCCGAACGGGACGTACACGGTAACGTTCACGCTCCCATCCGGCTACACGGGATCGAGCAGCTCCAACCTCGTGATCGTCGCCGGCAAGGCGGTCACCGGACCGTCGGTCACCGCGCGCGCCCTGAGTTCGACCGCGTCCTGGGGGTGGCCAGGCGCGTGGACAGTTGGGGCCGTAGCAGTGGCCGCGGCCGCGATCGGGATTCTCCTCGGCGCCTACCTGTTCGGGAGACGGCGACCTCCCCGGGGGCTTCTGAGCTCCAAGATCCCACCGGAGCCCGGTGCGCTGGTCGGTTCGGCCCCCTCGAAACCACCCCCTCCAAGGCTGAACTAGATCCGCACGCCGACCCGACCGGCCGAGTCGCCGGGTCGTGGCACCAGAGGCGACCCCCACGAGTGGTGCGGGAAGAGGATCGCTTATATCGAATTCTGACATAACATCGGATGTCGCATGTGGGTTGGTCGAACTTTGGCTCACCGCTTCCTTCAGCTCAGTGACCGGTTTCGCTGGAGGCCGTTCACCCTCCCACAGGCTGCGCAGGTCCTCGGGGTGACACCGACTCGCGCCGCGCTCGCGCTCTCTCGTCTTTCGCGCGCGGGATGGGCGGTCCGACTCGACCGGGGTCGATACGTGGCAATCGACCCCCGCTGGGCGGCCGAGGAGGAGGGTCATTCGCTTCTTGAACGGTTCCGGGGTCGGACGTTCTACCCGGTCCTGGCGCTTGCTCTCGCAGGAAGTTTTCAGATCTTTGGCGGCAGACTTCGAGCGATCGCCCTCTTCGGCTCCTGCGCTCGAGGCGAAGAAACCCCTGACAGCGACGTCGACTTGCTTCTCGTTGTGGATCCGCTTCCCGCCTCCCTCATGAGCCGTATCGCCGAGATCTCCCCGGTGGCGATCGAATGCCGTCGACTCCTGCCGCCAGGCGGCTCCGGGAGCAAAGCAACACACTCCCCGCAGTTTGTCGTTCTGTCCCAAGCGGAACTTGATGGAGAACCGTCCCTCCTGCTGGACCTCACCGAAGACGCCGTGATCTTCTACGATGCGGAATCCACGCTCGGCCGAGTCCTCGGGCGCCTGAGAGGGAAGCTGAAGAGTCACGGGTCCCAACGAGTGCGCCCAATCGGAGAGAGCCCGTATTGGATCCTCCACCCGGGGGCAGCCCCCGGAGAGATTGGTGAACTGTGAATCTGAGGCGCTTGGCCCTAGACCAACTGGCTCGAGGCCAGAACCGGGCCCGCGATGCTCGACGGGCATTCGACGAGGGGAGATGGGCCGATACGTTTCGGTACTCTCAGGAAGCCGTCGAACTAGCCCTGAAAGCGCTACTTCGCTGGCTCGCAATCGAGGTGCCGAAGCGCCACGACGTCGGCCCGATCCTCGAACGAGTCCCGGACCAGCTTCCACGGGCTGTTCGGGCCAGGCTGCCGGCCATCGTGCAGCTCTCAGCGTCTCTTGCCGATCGGAGGGCTTGGGCGATGTATGGCGATGAAGCGACGGGCCGGGCGGCGTCGGAAGTCTTCAATGACCAGGGCGAGGCCGGCAGGTTCCTGAAGGAAGTTGAGGAGGTCGTCGCCCTGGTGGCCCGAGCGATGCCGGTCCACAAGGGAACGTAGGCCCCCAACGCCGAGGGCCGTTCGGTCCCAGTCAACGGGGTTGGTGGGTGCAATTCAGATCGCGCCCACTCGCCGTAAGCTCGTTGCGCAGTTCCGATCCGATTGGGAGGACGGGCGGGCTCTACACCGGCGGCCGCCGTCGGTCACGTCGACCAATGAGGACGCCAACACCCGCGCCAACGCAACCCGTGGCCACCAGTCCGATGACCACCCATGGCCAATCCAGCTGGGCGTTCGCCGGGGAGACCGGGCGCGGCATAGGTCCGATGGCAAGTGTGGTCGTCGCATTCGCGACCTGCCCGGCCGAGTCGTGAACCACGACTTGCACCGTCAGATTTTGCTCGAAGAAGAGCGTGCACGGGAACGTCGAGGCATCCAGGGGGATGCAGGTCTCAGGCAGGCCCGAGTAGGCATAGCTGAACGGGGCGACTCCGCCAGAGAGGATGGTCACCCACGTCGCGACCTCGCCCACCACGGCTGGCGAGGGCGTCACTTGGAACATGACGATACGAAGTAGCGGAGGTGCCGGCAAGGGTCGGCCCGTGACAACCAACTCGAGCGACGCCGTCTCGGAGTGCCCGGCAGCATCCGTTACCGTTCCAGTTATGGTCCATGTCCCAACGCCGGTCGGAGCACATGGGAGCGGCGTGATGTTGGAGGAGGAGCACCCCGGTGGCAGACCCGCGTAGTCGTAGTGGAGGGGCATTACGCCACCGACCGCAACAAGATCGAGGACGGTGACGTTCCCCACCTCGAGAGCCGTCGGAGTAGCCCAGAACGCAGCGATCGCGAGGGTCTGTGCCACGGCGGGTTGGATCAACAGATCGAGGGACGCGTTCGACCACTCGCCAAATCGGTCGTG
>DASQHP010000106.1:0-3197 GCA_035632035.1 Thermoplasmata archaeon
TCTCCGAGGGGCGAGCCGGGTCGTCGCCGTGGAGGTCGACCCCCGGGCGGCCGTGCGGCTGCGCTCCAACCTCGCTCGGAACCGGGTGGAGGGCGTGACGGTGCTCGAGGAGCGGGCGACACGGCTCGAACCGTACGTGGCGGCGATGGACCGGCTCGCCGGCGGAGCCGGGGCCGGCCCGCTCGTCCTCAAGATGGACATCGAGGGGGACGAGGAACCCCTCATCGAGAACTCCGCGGATTCCGTCGTCCAGCGATTCCACCACATCGTGCTCGAGTACCACCGGGGCCCCGACCGCTGCCTCACCCGCCTCCGGGCGCTGGGCTACTCGCTCCACTGGGACCCCCCGCTCGAGCATCCCAACGGGGACCGGTGCGGGCTCATCTGGGCCGACCGGGACACGCCGGCCTCCTGACCCGATCCGGGAGGGCCGTTAGTGTTACGAATTCTGGGAACGACATAACGTCAAATACGCCGTACCGGTGCGAAAGCGATGGCCCGCCGTCCTCCGGCGGGGTCCCCCCTGCTCTCGGCTCGGGAGCGGGCACAGGTCTGGGCCCTCTATCTTGCGATCCTCGTGGCGACCGCGCTCGCGTTCGTCTCCCTCATCCTCGTGTCGGGCGCCTACGGGTCGGGTCCGCCTTCGGCCGGCCCGGCGATCACCTTCGGCGGGCTCGGCATCCTGGCCTACGTCTTCGGGCTGCGCCACGGCGTGGACGCGGACCACATCGCCGCCATCGACAACACGACGCGTAAACTCCTCCAGGACGGTAAGCGCCCCCTCGCGGTCGGCACCTGGTTCTCCCTCGGCCATTCCACGATCGTCGTGGCCCTCATCGTTCTCCTCGTGGTCGCGACGCAGCAGGTCCAGGCGGCGATACCCGCCCTCAAGACCTCCGGGAGCCTCATCGGGACGACCGTCTCGGGGACGTTCCTCTTCCTGATCGGACTCATCAACGTCGTCATCGTCCTCGAGGTCTACCGGCTCTTCCAGGGCCTCAAGCGCGGGCAGTACGACGAAGAGCGGCTCGAGGAGCAGCTCTCGAAGCGCGGGTTCATGAACCGCTACTTCGGACGTCTGTTCCGGGTCGTCGAGCGCCCCCGGCAGGTCTACCCCATCGGCGTCCTGTTCGGGCTGGGGTTCGACACGGCGAGCGAGATCGCGCTCATCGCCATCAGCGTGACCGTGGCGAGCTCGGTGCCGCTCGTCGCGGTCCTGATCCTGCCGCTCCTGTTCACCTGCGGCATGGTGCTGGTCGACACCACCGACGGGCTCACCATGCGTCTCGCCTACGGATGGGCGTTCCTGAAGCCGATCCGGAAGATCTACTACAACCTCACCGTCACCGTGATCTCGGTCCTGGTCGCGTTCGTGATCGGGGGCATCGAGCTCCTCGGGGTGCTCTCGAGCGAGCTCGGGCTTCGCGGAGGCTTCTGGTCCCTCCTCAGCGCGCTCAGCTTCGAGGACGTCGGCTTCGCCATCATCGGGGTCTTCGTGGTCACCTGGGGTGTGGCGGCGGCGTACTATCGGTACAAGCGCTACGACGAGATCTCGTTCGGGAGCGGCCCGGCGTCGGGCGCGGTCGGAGGGGTGGAGTGAGCCGCAAGGTGGTCCGGCTAGGGATCTCCCTCGAGCCGGAGCTCCAGGAGGCGCTGGATGCGTGGGTGCGCCGGCGCAACTCGGCGAGCCGATCGGAAGGGATCCGCGCCCTGATCCGCCAGGAACTGGCGGGGCGCGCGAAGTCCCGGCCCGACTCCGACGTCGTGGGCACCGTCACCCTCCTCTACCGGCACGACCGCCCCGCGGTCCTCGAGCGGCTCGCCGAAGCCCAGCACCGGTGGGGACCGCACATCCGCTGCACGACGCACGTTCACCTCGCGGGCGGGGTCTGCCTCGAGACGATGGTGCTGTTGGGCCGCCGTGACGAGGTGGAGTCGGCCGCGGACGACCTTCGGGGCGTCAAGGGGGTCACCCACGGCGGCACCGTGCTCACTTCACCTCGCGTCGCGGGCGGCTCGTCCGGCCACCATCATCCGCATCGGGATTGACCCGGCGGGCGTCCTCTCGGGAGGCTAGCCCCGCGCGGAACTACGAGAACGCCGTCCGGGACGCCTTCCGAACCTCTCGGAGCGCCCGCTCAACCGGCGCGCGCCACTTCGGTGGCGGTGGATCGGTCCGAAGACGCTGGGAGATCGTCGCCACGAGCGCGTGGGTCTGCCGCGCGTAGTACGCCCGCTTGGCGACACCCCACGGCGCGTTCGCCACATCGCGCAGATTGTCCCAGCGATCGCAGAGCTTCACCAGGACCGCCTCCCAGGGAATCGACCGGGCATCGGCGACGAGGCGGCGGGTCTTCGCCTCCCCCGCCACCGATTCGCCGTGAAGGCCGGGAGGGAGCGTCAGGGATTCGACGAGCCGAGCCACACGGGCTCCGACAGCACGTCGCAATTGGGCAGGAGTGGTCGGGGTATCCTCGAGGACGTCGTGGAGGACCGCGACGCAGGCAAGCTCCTCATCGACGACCCCGAGGTCGCTCACGAGGTGTCGCAACACTCCGAGTGGATGGACGATGTACGGAGTGCGGCCATCCTTGCGGAGCTGGCCGTCGTGCACCCGGAGGGCCAACGCGAGGGCGTCCGCGACACGTCGTGACCCGAGGGCGGCGCCACGACCCGGCACGCGGCGACCAGCCGGCCGCCTGCTATCAAGATGACCCACACCGGGACACGGGTTCCTCCCCGTACCGGAGCTTCGCGAGCCGAGAGGGACAGTACGGGGTTACCCCGTTGGCCCGAGCCGTGCGGAGTGACCGTGAGTTCGGGCCGACTCCTCGAACGAGGAGCCCGGCCAGCCGCTCTGGACCGCGGCCGTGCATCCCACGCGGCAGAAGTCTTCCACGGGTCGCGCGACGTTCGGGCCCATCGATCTGCGCACGACTCGCCAGTTACGTTCCCGCTCGGCGAGCCGGCAGGCCGGGCGTGACCGGCTGGAGCCGGTCGGCCAGACCGATCGCCACCTGGGCCTGGTCTCGCACTCGGCGCCAGAATCGGGTCTGCTTCGCCATATCTTGTTCATGGAGCACATCGAAGTCGAATGGGTAGCGGACCTCCCAGAGGATCAACGGCTCCGGCGGCGCAAGCGGGAGCGTGAGACGATGCTGACCGTGAATGGCGGAGTCCAGCTCGCTCTCGGATAA
>DASQHP010000107.1:0-4378 GCA_035632035.1 Thermoplasmata archaeon
CACCGTCGCACCGCCCGATTCGCCCGGGCTCGATTGGTTCGGGGAGTTGGGGAAGCTCAACGCGGTTGAGTTTCGGGCGGCCCAGCGTGGGCGTGCGGCTCTCTCGAAGTTCTTGGCTCCACTGCGGAGGGAGCTGATCGGTGCGAGGCCGGACGACGTCCGTTCGGTGTGGCGTTCCATCCTCTCGGGGGTCGATGGGATGACCCTTGCCGGAGAGTTCGGCGAGTTCTTCTGTCACGGGTTGAAGGAAGGCCTGCGACGATCGATCGCCGGTTGGCGCGATGACGATCTGGCCCTCGTCACGCCGTGGGGGTTTGATTGCTCCAGCGTAACCGCCCCCACTCTCCTACTCCACGGTGCGGAGGATTGGTTCGTGGGACCCGCCCACTCCAGGTCCCTCGCAAGCCAGCTGCCTCGCGCGAGCGCGCGCGTGGTTCCCCACGAAGGGCACCTCTCCCTTTTCGCGAGGGGGGCGCCCGACGTGTTTGACTGGCTCATCTCCAAGCTGTAGCTCCACTGGGCCGTCCCTGACCGAGCGCGCCACGCGGCCGCCACCCAGCGCGCCCCGGAACCGACAGTTCAGCTGCTTCTCGCCGGTCTCTCGGCTCCGGTCGGTCGCAATTCCGTCTGCCTTCTCCGACACCCCATCAGGCTTTTATCCCAGATTCCGAGGGGGGCCCGATGGCAAGCGCGCACGCCCGAACCGTGGTGCTCGGCCTCGACTCGATGCCCCCCAACCTGCTGTTCGATTCTTTCCTCCCGAAGATGCCCCACACGGCCGCGCTCCTCAAGCGGAGCAGTTACGGCACCCTGCGGAGCTGCGACCCCCCGATCACCGTTCCCGCCTGGGCCGTCATGTTCTCGGGCATGGACCCGGGGACGCTCGGGATCTACGGGTTCCGGCACCGCCGGCCCGGCACCTACTGGGACACCTACTCCCCGACGCCCCAGATGCTGCCCCACCCTCCCGCGTGGGAGATCCTCTCGAGACTGGGAAAGCGCGTCGCGGTGATCGGAATGCCTCCAGGCTACCCCCCGCCCCGGGTCAACGGCGTTTACATCTCGGACTTCCTCACTCCCGATAGCGCGAAGGACTTTGTCCAGCCCCCGGACCTCGCGCCGGAGATCTCGCGGGTGGCTGGCGGAAAGTACGTGTTCGATGTGACGTTCCGTGCCGACGACCGGGCCCGCATCGGTCGCGAGCTCATCGCGATGACCCGGGGTCGGTGGGCGGTCGCCCGGCACCTCTGGAAGAAGGAACCCTGGGACCTCTTCCTTCTCCATGAGATCGGCCCGGACCGGATCCATCACACGTTCTGGAAGTACTTCGACCACTCCCACCCCCGGTCCGAGCGGAACGACGAGTTCGACCGACTCGTGGACGAATACTACGTGATGCTGGACGAAGAGATCGGGAAGTTCGTGGCCGAGATCGGCGACTCGGCCACCATCTTCCTCTTCTCGGACCACGGCAGCCAGATGATGGATGGCTGCTTCTGCATCAACGAGTGGCTCATCTCGAAGGGGTACCTCACCTTGAAGGGCCCGATGCCCCCCCGGGGAACTCCCCTCGAGAAAGCGACCATCGACTGGTCCCGTACCTCCGCCTGGGGAGCCGGCGGCTACTATGCCCGCATCTTCTTCAACGTGAAAGGCCGCGAGCCGCAGGGGATCCTCGCGCCCTCGGAAACGGCGGCCCTTACGGAGCGGCTCACTCGTGAGCTTGCCGAGGTCCGGCTTCCGACCGGCGCCCCACTGGCCCCCGATGTTCGAGAACCGAAGCGCATCTACCGGGAGGTTCGGGGGGACCCGCCCGACCTCATGGTCTACTTCAGCAATCTCAAGTGGCGCTCCGCGGGAACGATCGGATACGGCACGTTCTTCCTCAACGAGAACGACACGGGACCGGACGACTCCGTCCACTCCTTCGAGGGGATCTACGCCATGGCGGAGCCGGGCCGCCCCGGCGCCGGCCTCCAGGGGCCGCAGTCGATCCTGGATGTGGGGCCCACGATCCTCCAGCGCATGGGGGTCGCAATCCCGCCCAAGATGCAGGGCCGTCCGATTCCCTCGCTCGTCTGACGCGTCGGGCCAAGGTCGAGGCTAAATACGGCAGCCGCGTTTCCAGCGTAGGAAACGTGTCTTCCTCCGCCAGTTCTGCATCCAAACGGAGTTCGGGACCGCGATTCTTTCCCGAAACGCCCGCGACGGCGCCGAAGCCGCGGAACGTCGGGGTGACCCACGTTCTCGACCGCCTGCACGGTCTCTCGCCCACCGAGCTCGCGCCGCTCGCCCCGTACATGGACGTCGTGAAGCTCGGCTGGGGCCTCCCGCTCCTGCTCCCCCGCGCCGAGGTTCGCCGACGCATTGAGACCTACCACGGGATGGGCGTCGAAGTGTCGACCGGCGGCACCCTCCTGGAGTACGCGATCACCCGGGAGAAGACCGGGCCGTGCATGGACGAGGCCCGGGAGCTCGGGTTCGACGTCCTCGAGATCTCGGACGGGATCATCGAGCTTTCGGCCGCCCAGATCGAGAAGTTGCGTCGGGACGCCGCCGCCCGCAACCTGGATGTGTTCATCGAGGTCGGGAAGAAGAACCCCCAGAACCAGCTCTCCCTGCGCGAGACCATGGAGCGGGCCGGCCGCGCGCTCGCGCTCGAGCCCCGAAAGGTGATCCTCGAGAGCCGCGAATCCGGCCGCGGCGTCGGGATCTACGATGGGGAAGGATCGATCAAGTGGGATTGGGTCCGCACCATCGTCGCGGAGTATCCTGCGGACCGGCTGATCTTCGAGGCGCCGCTCGAAAGCCAGCAGATCGCGCTGTTGCGCGAGCTTGGCTCGGACACGAATCTCGGGAACGTGGCCCTCTCCTCCGTCGCGCCCCTCGCCTCGCAGAGGCTCGGCCTTCGAGGAGACACGTTCGGGACGCTGCGCAGCTCGAAGGCCGTGAAGGGCCCGCCGGCGACAAAGTTCCTCTACTTCCTGCTCGAGACCTACCGGGCTCTCGACCAGACGGAGCTCGTTCGGCTTTCCCGGCTCCCGCGACGCACGGTGCAGAGCGGCCTCGAGGAGCTGCGCCGTCAGGGGCTCGTGCGGGAAGGGGTCTCCCTCGTCGACTCCCGTCGGCGCGAGTACCGGTTGACCTGACGAACGCGAGCGCTCATCAGAGTCGAGCCGGAGATCACGCGGTCCCGATCTCGAAGTCCCGACCTTCCCAACGGTCGGTGCCGGGCCAGTAGAAGGTGAACCGGATCGTTCCGCCGGGGGCGGGGAGGTCGTCCAGGTCGACGTAGAAGAGTCGGAGGGACGTCGGGGTCGAGTCGATGTCCCGCACGGTGTTCCACCCGTCCATGCTCACGTGGAGCCGGAAGGGGGCCTCGGCCTGGATCCGGAGCCGGGCGTCGGCCTGGATATGGGGTGGTTGATAGGAGAACTTCCACAGCTCCCGGCGCGGGAGCGGCGGTTGGTCGGGGGTGGCGTACCGGCTCACGACGAGGGGGATGCGGTCGAAGACCCCTTTCTCCTCGACGGAGCGGAGCAGTTTCAGGTACTCCGCGTGGGCCCACATGAGTGGCATGGCCGCGCCCGTCGGGCGGCCCAGCCAGAGGTGATCCGCGGGCCGGTCCGGCCCATCCCAAACCTGCTCCGAGAGGAGCCCCGTCCGGGTGGCGAACCGCTCGAGGGCGCGCAGGTAGGGAGTGGCATCACGGCCCGCCGCGAGCTCGTAGTGGCCGCGCTCTCCCGTGAGCAGCGGCCATGCCCGCCCGACCCCCCAGTCGACGTACGGTCCACCGTCGTCCCTCTGGCCGTAGCCGTCGTGGTTGTAGCGCTTCCAGCACGGGCCGAACGGGGTGTCGACCTTGAGGACCCGGTCGATCACCTCGACCGACGCGACGATCGTCGGGTCGTCCGGTCGTCGGACCCCGTATCGGACGAGTTCGAGAAAGCCGCCGTCCACGATGTCCCGCGCGGGGAAACGGGAGTCCGCCCCGGGAGGTTGATTGGCGAGGTCGATCTCCGCCGTGTCGGGGTCGATCGGCGTCGTGATGGCCGAGGGGTCGGCGGGCAGGATGCGGATGTAATGACGGGGGTGGTCCGGAACCAGTCGACCCGCGCCGGTGACCGTCCACCCCTCCAGGTGCTGCTCCAGGAAATCGGCATGCTCCTCGAGGTAACTCGCGGTCCCGGGCTCGCCGTGGAGCCGCGCGAAATCGGCCGCACACAGGAGCGCCGATATCCCCGCGGCGAGCGTGCTGGGCGAGAAGCCGGCGGCCTCTTCCCACCGCTCCTGGAAGGTCGCCGGCCCATGCGCAAGCAAGAACCGGGCCGCGGCGCGGACCATCGGATACGGGTCGAACGACTGGAGCGCGTTCGCG
>DASQHP010000108.1:0-3367 GCA_035632035.1 Thermoplasmata archaeon
ATCCCCCTGGGCCAGTGCCCGGCCGTTCGAGATCATGACGATGTTCTGGGTGAGCCGTTCGACCTCGTAGAGCACGTGCGAGCTCACCACCAGGTGGCGCCCATCCTCCATCAGGCGGTGGAAGAGCGCGAGGAGCTGCAGCCGCCCGAGTGGGTCAACCGCGTTGAGAGGTTCGTCGAGCAGGAGGAGCTCGGGGTCGTGCGCGAGGGACTGCGCGAGCTTGATGCGCTGGCGCATCCCCCGACTGTACGCCCGGATCCGTCGGTGTCCAGCCTCGTGGAGCCCGACGGTATCGATGGCGCCCCGAGCGCGACGAGTCGCCTCCGCCTTGGAGTAACCGTCGACCCGGAGCAGCGTGGTGACGAAGTCCTCCCCGGTCATCCAGTCGTAGAGCTGGAAGTGCTCGGGGCAGTAGCCGACCCGTCGGCATGCCTCCCCCTGCGTCCCGGCCGGTTGACCAAGGACCTCGAGCCGGCCCTGGTCGAGCGCGAGCTGGCCGACCAAGAGCCGGAACAGCGTCGACTTTCCGGCGCCGTTCGGCCCGATGAGACCGGTGATCCCGCGACCGAACGAAGCGGTGAAGCCGTTGAGCCCCAGCACCTCGCCGTACCGTTTCGTCGTCCCATCGGCCTCGACGACGCCGCTCATTCCCCGACCACCTCGACCCGGCTCAGGCGGACCCACGTGACGACGGAGAGGATCAGGGCGGCCCCGATGAGGAGGGCCGCCGCGGTGCCCGGCACGATGTCGGTCACGGCGCCCGTGTTGAAGGCCGCGTTCGCAACGGCCTCAATGTCGGTCACGGGGCTCACGTAGAGCACCGCGGTGTTGCCCGTCGCCCCGGCGATCGAGGCGGCGGCGAGGTTCGCCGATAGGATGACCCCGAAGATCCCGACGCCAGCGAAGAGGGCGCGGGCCGTGAGCGTCGAGAGCGTCACGGCGAGCGCGGTGAAGAACACCGTGGTGAGGAGCCCCACCTCGAGGAACGCCCCGTACGCGGCGAAGGTCACGGAGGCGGACGAGAGTCCGAGGAGACCGACGATCGTCACCCCGAGCAGCGCGGGTCCGATGGCGGTCATCGCCACCCAGAACCCGACGGCCGCGACCTTGGCAGTGAGGTAATCGGAGAGTCGGATCGGACGGCTGAGGTAGAGGGCGATCGCTCGGCTCTCGAGGTCGTCAGCGATGCAGCCCGAACCGACCGCGGTCGCGACGAGGAGCACCAGGTACGGCCAGATGGGCGAGTCGTATGGCGCGTGGAACGAGGCGAGCGTCACGGCCCCGCCGAGGAGCGAACCGAACTCGAGCTCGATCACCAGGATCAGGACGATCGCGATGTAGCTGAGGGCGACGACCGCCCAGGTACCCCAACCCGCGAGTTGACGGATTTCGCGGAACAGGATCGCTAGGGTTCGCTGTCGGCGGCCCAGCCGGAGCGTCGAGCTCCCGACGTACCGCGGGGCGCTGATGCTCATGGGGCCGCGCCTCCGTCCTCATGGACCAACGAAAGGAACAGCTCCTCGACGCTGCGCGCCGAGGCGCCCATGTGCCGGATCTCAGCGTGGACTTCTCGCGCGGTCTCGAAGACCGCTCGCTCCCCACCCGCCGGGAGTCGGGCGAGGACCTCTCCACCCTCTGCCCGGACGGAGATCCCCCGGGCGGTGAGACGCTGGGTGAACGCGTCGACGTCCCCCTTGATCCGAATGACCGTTTCGGTCCGATGCGACGCTAGGAGTGGCCCCAGCGGCCCGGAAGCGAGCAGCCGACCGGAGTTGAGGAGCAGGATTTGGTCGCACAGTCCTTCGACGTCCGGGAGCAGGTGGGTGGAGAGCATCAGGCTCCGACCCGGGAGCTGCGAGATCGTGTGTAGCAGTTTCAGCATCTCCGTCCGGCCATTCGGGTCGAGACCGGCGGTCGGTTCGTCCAGCAGGCAGAGGACGGGGTCGTGAACGATCGCCTGGGCGAGCTTGACCCGCTGGCGCATTCCGACCGAGTACTCACGAATGAGTCGATACCGCTCCTCGTGGATGCCCACGAATTGGAGCACGTCGTGCGCGCGGCTCAGGGCGGTCTCCCGCGGGAGCCCGCTCACCTGGCCCATGTAGGCGACGAACCCGACCCCCGTCATCGTCGGGATCAAGCAGTCGTGTTCGGGCATGTACCCGACCCGCTCCCGAATGCGGAGCGGGTCATGGAGGGTGTCGATCCCGAACACTCGCAGGCGGCCGTTGGTCGGGGGAAGTAGACCGAGCAGCAGCCGAATGAGCGTCGTCTTGCCCGCCCCATTCGGGCCGACCAGCCCGATCGTTCCAGGTCCGAGGTTCGCCGTGACGGAAGCGAGGGCGACCTGGGGGCCGAACTCCTTGGTGACTGCGTCGACCGCGATGAGCGGGTCTCCCACGGAAACCCGAGACTCTCGGGGACCTAATGCCGTTCCCCCCTGCGATGAACCTCGCGGCGGTCGGGAGTTCACCGCAACGAATCCTCGAAGCGGACGCAGCGGGGAGATCCTCAGCGTGGGGGCATTCCGCTGTGGGACCCCGGCCTTCAGGCACCGAGGCGCTGACCGCAGCCTGGGCAGAAGGCGAACTGGCCCATCGGCGATACTCTACCGCAGGCCCGGCAGGCGATGGAAGCGGGAGTCGTGGGTGGGGGCGGCAGTGGGTAGCCGTACCCATAACCGCCCTGCTCCCGAATCGCATCTCCGAGCTTGACGTACCCGAGGATGTAGAAGATCCCGGGCAGAATCCCCGCGAACAGAGACAGGATCCCGATGACGAGGGTGGGAGCCTGCGCTTCCTGGTACTCGCCGCGCTGGATGCGCTGGTACGAAAGCGTGTACGCGAGGTACAGGAACGCGATCACGACGACCGCGACCGCCGCCGCGGCGGTCACGGCCGCCCACGCGTACGGGAACGGATAGAGAAGCGAGAATCCGAAGAGATACGCGATCCCCCCGAGCCCGATCACTCCTCCAATGACCTGCAAGATGAGAGCCACCAGGACCAACGACTCGGCGGTCGAGGCGGACGGTGGTCGGTAGCGCGACGCAGGCAGCGAAGTTACCGGAGGCGTTGCATAGCCAGCGGACATGGACCGGAAGATACCGTTCCGAGTAGTGAGCCCGGCGTGAATCCGGGTTTACGGTACCGAATGACCCCCGTAGTCCGCGGAGAGTGTGCGACCGTCCACGGGGCAGAGCTTACGAATCCCGGAAGACTACGAGCTGATGCGAGACTGGAAGGAAGCTGTAGACCTCGTTTCGGTCGACATCGACCGTCAGCGTGCTGGCGCCCGGCTCAGTCGGGACTGAACCCAAGATGCGAACGGGATCGGTTCCGAAAACCTGGATGACCCCGGGGTCGTC
>DASQHP010000109.1:0-4732 GCA_035632035.1 Thermoplasmata archaeon
TCCAGTTCGTTCGGACCCACCGGCCGGGGCGAGCATGACGGACGGAACGCCCGCTCCCCCACCGCTCCCCGACAGCGTGAAGGGTCGGATCGCCGCGGGTGCCTTCCTCCTGGTCGACAAGCCGAGGGGGCCGTCCTCCCATCAGGTGACGGCGTGGGTCCGCGACCTCCTCGATGTGGAGCGGGCGGGCCACGCGGGCACCCTCGACCCGAACGTCTCGGGCCTCCTCTGGGTCGGACTCGGGCCTGCGCTCAAGCTGATCCCGCTTGTACTCGAGTTCCCGAAGCGCTACGTCGGGGCGGTCGTCTTCCACGCGCCCGTGGCGGCCCGGGAGCTGGAGCGCGTCGTGGGGGAGTTCACCGCCCCCATCTACCAGACCCCGCCCGTCCGCTCGGCGGTCCGGCGCGAGCGGCGGATCCGCACGATCCACCGGATGACGATCGTGGAGCGGGAGAAGGACCGGGCGATCCTCGACCTGGTCGCGGACTCGGGGACCTACGTCCGCACTCTCGCGGTCGACCTCGGCGAGGCGCTCGGGGTCGGGGCGCACCTGGCCGAACTGCGGCGGGTCGGGACGGGCCCGTTCACGGAGGCGGAGAGTGTGCCGCTCCCCCGGATCGCCGACGCCGTCGAGCGCGCGCGCACCGGAGACTCAGGCCCCCTCGAGTCCTTGCTGCACCCCGCTCGCGAGGTCTGGCAGGAGTTCCCCCAGATCGTCCTCAAGGACGCGGCGGGCTCGGCGGTCGTCCACGGTGCCGGGTTGGCGGCGGGCGGGATCGCCTCCATGAGCGCGCCGTTCGCGGCGAACGCGGCCGTGGCCCTCGTCAGCCGGTCGGGGGAACTCCTCGCCGTCGGCCACGCGCTCGTGGATTCGCGCGAGATCGCCGGACATCGGAAGGGGTGGGTCGTCCGCGCCGACCGAGTCCTCGCGGATGCGGGCCAGCACCCCCCCTCCTGGCACGGGGCCCCGGCGACCGCCGGGTCCCCCCGCCCCCCCGACGGACGCTAGAAGGCTTATTCCCCCCGGAGGTCGCGGCGCCCATGGCGGAGGGAGGGGCCCGGTCTCTCACGGGCGGCGAGCGGGCGTTCTCCAGCCTCGGCCGCGGCATCGTTCGCCACCCGTGGTACGCCGTCGGGTTCTGGGTCGTCCTCCTGGTGGTCGCGCTTCCCTTCCTCTCCCAGGTCGGGAACGTCACGACCAACTCGGCGACCACGCTCCCGGCGTCCGCCCCGAGCGCGCAGGCGAGCGCCGAGATCGCCCGATTGTTCCCGAACCTGACGGCCGGCTCGGCGAGCTATCTCCTGTTCACGGGCAGCAACATCACCGGCCCCGTCGCCCAGGCGGTGGTCGTGAACGTGACGGCGGCGGTCGAGTCCGACCCGTCCATCACCTACCTCAGCTCCGTGGATTCGCTCTACACGGCCTACGAGTCGTACCTGTTCGGCCAGGCGGAGCTCGCGCTCGGGACCATCGGTCAGGGCCTCCGCACCAATCCGAGCCTCCCGGGGGCCGTGAACGGCACGGCCGCGGTTCTCTGGGGCCCCCCGTCGGCCTTCCTCGCCAACTGGTTCGCCCAGGTGAACGCCCACCCCGCGACCCCGCCCTCCTCGTGGAACTACCCGGCGTACAATTTCACTCGGACCCAGCTCGCCTCCTCGACGGTGGCCCTCGGGGTCCTCGCGGCGTTCTACGGTGGCCCCCCCTCCTCGCCAGGGACGGGGTTCAACGGGAGCCTCGGATGCGGCCAGAACACCACGACGGCGACATCCTGCGCCGACTCCGCCGCCCGCGTCGCGATATCGCCCCTGCTTTCCCAGCTGTTCAATGGAACCGGTCTCCCCGTGGCGGCCGCGGTGCTCGCCGACCTCGGCGTCGAGAACTCGACCAGCGCCGCAGCCCAAGAGCTCGTGAGCAGCCGGATCCTCTCGGCGGAGTCGGGGCTCACGACCGGCTGGATCCGGACGGTCTGGTCCGCGTTCCCGAACGCCACCCCCGCCCCGCTCGCCCTTGCGAGCTGGGCGCGTGGCATCGCCTACTCCGAGCCGGTGTCGCAGTACCCGCTGCCCATCCCCGACGTCATCCGGTCGACGTTCCTCGCTCCCTCGGGGGACGCGACCCTCGTGATCGTCTCCTACACCAAGGATTCCGGCTACACCACGTCGTCCGGGGCGACGCCCATCTACAGCGATGTGACGACGCTCAATGCGCTCGTTCCGCCGGTGGTCGCCCGGAGTGATCCCTCCCACAGCGTGAGCGCGGTCCAGACCGGGCCCGCCGCTCTCGACCAGACGGAGAACTCGAGCCTCGCCAGCAGCATCGCGTTGGTGCTTCCCCTCACGATCCTGACCCTGGTCCTGATCACGATGTTCTACTTCCGCGCCCCGCTCGTCCCCGTGATCACCTTCGGGGGGCTCGGCATCGCCCTGGCCCTGGGCCTCGGGGGCGTCGTCCTCCTGGGAACCCTGGTCCAGCACGTCGACCAGACCTCGCTCGAGCTCGAGAACACGTTCGTCCTCGGCGTCGGCACCGATTATTCGATCTTCCTGGTCGCCCGATACCGCGAGGAGCTGCACCGGGGGGCGGAGCCGCGCGAGGCGGTCGTGACGAGTGTCACCTGGGCCGGGCAGAGCATCGCCACCAGTGGCGCCACCGCGATCCTCGCGACGCTCGCGCTCACGTTCTCGGGCGTGGCGCTCCTCTCCCAGTGGGGCATGGTGCTGTCGCTCGCCGTCCTCATCGCCGTGCTCGTCTCCCTCACCATGGTCCCCGCGCTGCTGGTGCTCATCGGTCCGCGGGTCTTCTGGCCGCGGACGGGGGACCGGCTCGAGCGCGCCGCGGAACGCGAGCGGGAGGACCACGCCCTCGAACGGACCTACTTCTACCGCGTCGGACGACGGGTGACGCGGCGTCCGATGCTGGTGGTGGGGCTCGTCCTCCTCGCGTCGGTTCCCCTCGTGTATGTCGCGCTCACCTCGACGAGTTCGTACGACTTCTACGCCCAGCTCCCCCTCGGGCATCCCGCGACGGACGGCCTCAAGCTCCTCACCGAGAAGTTCGGGAGCGGGTTCGTCTTCCCCATCAACGCCCTCGTGACGTTCTCCGCTCCGTTGCTGCCGGCGGGAGTGCCGAACGCGACCGAGTTCCGCTCCCTGGACGCCCTCACCTCGCTCGCCGCGGGGACGTCCGGCGTCGCCCGGGTGGATTCCCCGGTCGGTCCCGCGGGGGCCAACCTCTCGACCTGGCTCGCCTACCCCTCGCTGCCCCCCGCCGCCCAGGCGAACCTGGGGGGCGCGCTGTCCAGCTACCTCGGCTCGGACGGCCGGACGGTCTGGCTCACCATCTACCCCGTCGCCGGCGGTCTTTCGAACGCCGCCGTCTCGCTGCTCCAGAACCTCCGCTCGGGCTTCACGGGCTATGCGTCCACGCACGCCGAGGTCGCGAGCGTGGCCTTCGGGGGGGGCGCCGCCGTCACCTCCGACATCGAGTCGCAGACCTCGCTGGCCACGGAGCGGATGGCGATCCTCGTGTGCGTCGGCCTCGTTCTCGTCCTGTTCATCGTCCTGCGCTCCTACCTGATCCCCCTGCTCGCGGTGGCCACCATCGGCCTCTCGCTCGGCTGGGCCTGGGGGATCACCAACCTCGTCTTCCCCGACCTTTTGGGGCTGCCGCTGTTCTACTTCGTTCCCACCGTGCTGTTCATCCTGATCCTCGGGCTGGGGATCGACTACAACATCTTCCTCCTCACCCGGGTGCGCGAGGAGCGGCTCAAGGGGCGCGACTCCATCGCCGCGACGGCCCAGGCCCTCGGTCGCACTGGCGGGATCATCACGGCCGCCGCCGTGATCCTCGCGAGCGCATTCGCCATCTTGCTGACCGGCGACTTCGTCCTCTTGCAGGCGATCGGCTTCGCCGTCGCGACCGCCATCGTGCTGGATGCGATGATCGTGCGGACCTACCTCGTCCCGGCGGCCCTCGTGCTGCTCAAGGACCGGGTCTGGTCGGAGCTCCGGTTCGGACGGCGGCCCAGGGCCCCCGCCCCCTGACGGGTCGCCGAGCCCCTACGCCCCGAGCAGTTCCCGGCGGGCGATGCGCACATGCTCCGGCGCGTCGGAGGTCTCGATCACCTTCGAGATCTTGCCCTCCTTGTCGATGAGGAACGTGACGCGCCGCGCTCGCCCCCGGGGATTGAGGACGCCGTACTTCTGCGCCACGCTCTTGGTCGAGTCGGCGACGAGCGGGAACGGGAGCGAGTACTTCTCCGCGAACGCGCACTGCTCGTCCACGGAGTCGACGCTGACCCCGACCACCTCGACCCCCTTCGCGCGGAAGGCGGCGTACTCGTCGCGGAACCCCTTCGACTCGATCGTGCACCCCGGCGTGTCCGCCTGGGGATAGAAGTAGAGGACGACCGGCTTTCCGCGGAGGGCCGAGAGGTGGAGCGAGCCGCCATCGTGCGTCGGGGCCGTGAAATCGGGCGCGGAGGTTCCCACGTCGGGCATAGAGGGTCGAACCCGGGGGGGTATTTTGCCCCGGCGGCCGGCTCCCCGGACCGGCACAAGGACCCGTTCACCGGCTCGGCCGGCGACGGCTAGCCGGACGTGCCCGGGGAATGGCTCACCGTGACGAGCGTCTCGGTGCTCTTGATACCCGGGACCCGGCGGATCTTCGTCATGACCACGTCGAGCGCCGCGTTGATGTGCGGCGCCTGGAGCTTCACGATGAGGTCGAACG
>DASQHP010000110.1:0-2926 GCA_035632035.1 Thermoplasmata archaeon
TCCACGCGCAACCGCTTGAGCTCACGGTGCCACTCGTGCAGCTGCTCGGGGTCGGCGTGCCCGAGCGACAGGCTCTCGAGAAGTCCCGCGAGACGGTCACGATGGGTCAACAGTCGTCGCCGCAGGCGCGCGATCGGTTCCTCCGCGGTGGGTCGGGCGGCGGCGAGGTCGAGGTTCGGAGCCATCGCGTTGCCGAGAGGATGCTTGCTCCGCCTTAACGCTCCCGTGGGTGGTTTATCCCTGCCCCGGCTCCTCGTCATCCGAGATGGCCCTACGGCCGGGGACCGCGGACGTCGGAATTCCCGGGCCAGAAGCCACCTTCCGCGGCCCGGGATGGAGGGTCGCTCAGCCGCGCGTTCTGGGATATCGATTGTATGTTCGGTCGATCGGACGACCCGCTCGGGGCACCGTCCTTACGCTGCACGGCGGACCCGGTGCCACTCACGACTACCTTCTGCCGCTGGCGGATCTATCGGCCCGCGGGTACCAGGTCGTTTTCTACGACCAGCTCGGGTGCGGTCGCTCGGAAGTTCCCCGCAACTCGGCCCTGTTCACCGTCGAACGGTACGTCGAGGAGGTGGAGGCCCTGCGGCGGAAGCTTCACCTGGGGCGGGTCCATCTGATGGGCTCGAGCTGGGGCGGGCTTCTCGCGCTCGCGTATGCGCTCCGCCATCCCCAGGGGCTGCAGAGCCTGGTCACGATCGGCGGCCTCGCCAGCGTTCCGTTCGCGGCCGCGGAGATGGCCCGGCTCCGCCGGCGCCTCCCGAGCGGGGTTCGTCGAGAGCTGGCCCGCTACGAGTCCCAGGGGGCGTACCACGCGCCCGGCTACCTCCGAGCCGTAGACACGTTCTACCGCCGTCACCTGTGCCGCCTGTGGCCGTGGCCGCCCGAGGTGCAGCGGTCGCTGGCGTGGGTCGAGCGTCGACCCGTCTACCCGACGATGAACGGGCCGAACGAGTTCACGATCACCGGCACCCTCCGCTACTGGGACTGCACCGCGCGCCTCGGGGATATTCGAACGCCGACGATGGTAACGGGCGGCCGCCATGACGAGGTGACGCCTCGCGTCGCCCGTCAGATCCACGAGGGGATCGCCGGGTCCGAGTGGGTCACCTTCCGCGAGAGCGCCCATCTCCCGTTCTGGGAGGAGCGGGCCCGGTTCCGCTCGGTCGTGGGCGAGTTCCTCGACCGCCACGCGGCCGGCTGAACACGACGGGGTCCGATTACCCGACGAACTGGTCGAGGAAGCGCCACCAGGCGCCCAGCGAGGCGCGGGCCCCGGCCAATGCCTCGCGCGACGCGGAGGGCGATGCCGAAGCGGCGTTCGCGAGGGCCCGTCGTTCCGCCGCGGAGTGCGCGACGTCGGCCATCGTGTGGACGCGGAAGAACTCGTGGGCCGCCGGCGAGGTGATCCCGTACTGCTCGCGAAGGCCGCGGGACTTCTCGGCGGCAACGCGGGGGAACTGGGCCTCGTAGGCGTACAGGGCACCGAGGCCGGCCGCCGCCGAACCGCGCAGCGTGAACCGCTCATAGGTCGAGAGAAGGCGTCGCGTGAGGAGAGACGGTTCCGAGAACCGGCTGGGACGGGCCGGGGCCCCGAGGGCCCGGGCGAAGTCCATCCACAGCTCCGGGTGGGTGGGGTGCCGCCCTTCCTCGTCCATGAGGTTTTCCAGCATCAGCCGTCGGGCGGCCGGGTCCCGGAGTTGGGCGTACGTCCCGGCCACGTACCGGGGAAAGTTCGCCTCGAACGGATAGTACTGCTGGGCGTACTCCCGGAGCGTCTCCATGGACACCTCCCCGCGGCTCCACGCTGTGTAGAAGGGGTGGGTCAACAGATGCCGCTGCCGGAGAAGTCGGTCAATTGCGGTGGTGGGACGCATGGCCGAGTCAAGGCCGGCCGAGGTTAAGGCTTCCGGGCGCCCGGGCCCGCGGGCCCGCCGGTCCGCGTGGAGCCCCCAGTGGAAGCCGCACCTTTTTGAACAGCCGCCCCTCGGGCCGACCGTGCGGGGGTGGATTCTCGCCGTCGCCTCCGCGTCCGTCGGCGCCGCGGCCGGCGTCTTGATCGGCTTGTTCGTTCGGTTCCCGGAGGGAGGAGTTCCGTTGGGGTTCGCCTCCGTGGCCCTCGCGACCGCGGTGTCGATCCCTGTGGCCGCGCGCTCACTACAGGATCGGAGCCGGGATCGCGGGGAGCTGGCCGAGCGCCGGCGGCAGCGGCAGGAACGGATCGGCGCCCACGTCCGACGCTTGAACCAGGAGGTCTTCCTTCGGCTCCCCGATTCCACCCTGGAGAGCCGCTCGGCGGCCAGCGATCCCGCGGGAGCCTCTCGAACCGGGCTGTTCGCCGGCTCGGGCCCCGAGAGTCCCGCGGTCGAGGAACTGCCCGGCTGGTCGTGCGCCCTCGCCCACCTTGGCGCGGACGCCGAACTGCATGGGGCTTGGAGTCAGCTGATGGGCCGGGTCGGCGACCGGGAGACGGCATGGAGGAAGGTCCGATCCGTCCTGGAGGACCGTCTCTCGACCGAGCTCCTCCACGAGTACGGGTTCGAGGCTCGATTGGAGGGCGGGCGCGTCCGGGCTCCCCCCTGGTGTGACGTTCCGGCGCTGTCGGCCGTTCTCTTGAAGAGTCCAAGCGGTGCCGTTCTCGCGGAGACCGTGGAGCTTCCGCCCCGGTCCGGTTCCGGGACGGCTGCCTCCGGGCCGTTCTCTTTGCTCGTCGGGGCGATCGAGCTCATGCGTGGTCGAACCCGGGACGACGTCGACCCGCGCCGACTGGCTCGGGTGGCCGCCCGGGTCACGGGGGACTCCATCGTCCGGCAGGAGTTCGTCCGCGCTGCTCGAGCTGAGGCGGTGGCCAAGGAGGCCCTTCGAGAGTTCCAGGTCGTCGCACGACGTTTCTACGACCGGGTGTCCGCCGAGGGGAGCATCG
>DASQHP010000111.1:0-2686 GCA_035632035.1 Thermoplasmata archaeon
AGGAGGCGCAGAAGGTCGAGGCGCTCTTGGTCCGTCAGCTCTTCTTGGCGAGCCGCGACTGGTCCCTCGCCCGTCGCATCGGAAGTCCCGACCCGCGCCAGCTGCTGGAATGGCGGGTCGTCGTCCACGGCCTGGAGCAGCTCTCCGCCCTCCTCCGCGAGACCGCCGAGCAGCTCAATCGCGAGCCGTCGCGACGGGCGGAGATGGGGGGAGAGCTCCGTCAGCTCCTCGACGAATTGACGTCGGGCCTTCGCGGGGTCATGGAGAACCTCATGCGGCCCTCCCTCGGGCAGTCGTGCGAAGCGTACGCGGAGAGCGTGCACATCGCCGACCGCGCCCGCCAGATCGTTGACCGCCTCAAAGGGAACGGACGGCGGGCGGGGCTTGTCCAGGCCGCGGCCGCCATCGAGCGGTCCGCCCGATGTCTCTCGGGGCTCAGCGAGGTGGCGCTCGACCGGGCCGTCGCTCAGGGAACTGAGACGATCCTCGTGACGACGCCCTAGCCGCCGACCCCGCTCTAAATACTCCAAGTACGAACTGTTCGTACGGGTCGAACCTTCCCGTACGAACCCCATATCCCCTACGCCTCGGGGGTCGGCCGAGGCGCGAATGTTCGACTCTTTGGATGACTGGCTGATCATCGCCGTAGTCGTGGCGGTTCTGTTCTACGGGTCCAGCAAGATCCCGCAGTTGGCCCACAGCCTTGGGCGCGCCATGGGCGAGTTCAAGAAGGGCCGCGTCGAGGTCGACCGAGAGATCCGGGCGGAGAGCGCGGCGGCCGCGACGCCGCCGACCCCGCCGCACTAGTGGGGGGGCGCTGTCCCCGGCGGCCGAGTCCGGGCTTCACGTTCGGAGCGGGGGCTTCGGTTCGACCGGGGGAGAAGGAGGACGGAAACGAGTGAGGAATGGGCGATCTGGGTCGGATCCTGGGGATCGTGCAGGAGGCGCGCCGGCGACTTCTCCGAGTCCTGTTGGTCCTCGCGCCGCTCTTCGGCTTCCTCCTGACGTTCCGACTTCAGCCGGTCGTCCTCCCGCTAGCGGGAGTTTCGGTCCCGTTCGCCTACCCGATTCCGAACCTCTTCGACAACATAACGGCCCAGGTCTTCCGGGCGCTGGTCGCGTGGACCCTTCCTCCGAACGTCGTCCTCCTCAACGTGGGGGTCGGGGACTCCATCCTCGTCCAGATGGAGATCGGGCTTCTCCTGACGCTCATCTTCGGCATGCCGTGGATCGTCCACGAGGTGGGCGCCTTCCTCGTTCCGGCACTGCGGCGCAGCGAACGCGAGCTCGTCCGGCGCATCGGCGTCCCCGCGACGCTCCTGTTCGCGCTCGGGACGGCCCTCGGGATCTTCGTGCTGACTCCGCTCACGTTCCGCCTCCTGTTCCAGTACGTCGCGGCGATGGGGCTCGCTCCCGTCCTCGGGGTCCAGCAGTTCGTGACGTTCGCGCTCCTCTATTCGCTCGCGTTCGGGGTCGTCTTCGAGCTGCCGGTCTTCGTCTACGCGCTCTCCCGGCTCGGCGTGGTGAAGGCGGCGGCGTGGAAGCGCCACTGGCGGGCCGCGGTGATCGGCTCGCTGTTCTTCGGGATGGTCGTCACGCCGGACAACTCGGGCATCACGATGCTCTTGATCGCCGCCCCGATGATCGGGCTCTACCTCGGGGGCGCGTTCTTCGCCGCACGCTGGGAGCGCGCGCACCAACGCGCGCTGGCCGCGATGGGGGGGTGACGGCGGTTGGCGCTGCTCTCTGACATCGACTGGATCATCCTGCTCGCGGTCGGCGCGTTCCTCCTGTTCGGGAAGGAGAGCGGAGCCGTCCTGCGCCAGCTCGGTGGCTACTACGGCCGCATGGCGCGCCTCAAGCAGGAGCTCTTGGCCGACTTCAGCCGCGCCGCGGACCTGCCCGCGCCCGTCGCCGGCCGGCCCATCACGATGCGCTCCGCGCTGGTCCAGATGGTCGAGCCCGGTCCCGTGCGGGTCGCGCACGCCCCCCTCGCCGTCACCACTCCTCCCGTCGCACCCTGGGCCACGGGGATCATGACCGGCCCGCAAGGCGCCGGAGTCGGACCCGGCACCTGGTCGCTCGCGGTGCCCGCGGTCCGTCGGGAGGAATGGGGACCATGAGCCTCCTCAGCATCGAACAGGAGATCACGCTCGCCGAGATCCTGGTGATCCTTCTCGGGATCGCCATCACCTGGGCCGTGTACTACGGAAGCGAGGACGCCGAGCTTCCGGGCGACGCGCGCGTTCCCGACCCCTCGGTGCCGGACGAGATCGCTCCCGACATCCGGGGGAGGACCCTCTGATGGAGCTCAACTGCCCCGCGACGTGCCCGTGGGTCGCTCCCGCGCGGGAGGAGCTCAAGTTCCCCGTCGGCCAGCTTCATCGGTTCGCGTCTCCGACCAACGAGGGCGAGGTCGACGAGACCAAGCGGAACGTCCTCAAGCTGGCCGCCGTCGCGGGCCTCCTCGGTGCCGGAGGGTTGGGGGTCGCGGGCGGTGCCCTCCAGTACGCCCAGCCACCGACCGTCGGTCTCGCGAGCTACCCCCGCGTACTGCTCCTGGACCTCGACGGGAGTCCGCTCACGGTGAAGAAGGTCGAGGCCGAGTACGATGTCACGACCTCCGACCTCCTCCTCTTCGCCTACCCACTCCTCAATGAGCCGAACTTCCTCCTCAACCTCGCGG
>DASQHP010000112.1:0-3708 GCA_035632035.1 Thermoplasmata archaeon
CGCGCCTGGCGCTCGGCGTCGGCGAGGGAGTCTGCGTGAACGTCCGCGATCCCTTCTACGAACACGCGGTAACCGCCCATCTCCCGGAAGACGTAGGCGAAGAACTGGGCCATCGCGACGGGATGGGAACTCAAGAGGACCTGCGACCGAGAAGATGATGAAACGGTTGAGCGGGGCCCGCCAAGCGACCGGCGGTCGGTGGAGGGTTAAGAGAAGAGTTCCGGAAGAGTGCGGTGCATCTCCACGTTGACGAACGCCGGCCCAGGGCGATCGCGGGCCTCCGCGAGCGCCTCGTCGAGCTCGTCGGCGCGGGGGACTGTTCTCGAGGGGACGCCGTACCCGTGCGCGATCGACTCGATGTCGATCCCGGGGAGGATCGCGCTCACCCGTCGTTCGATCTCCTCGAGAGGGAGGAAGGGAGGGAGAATCACCCGGATGGTCACGCGGCGGGCAGGACGGCGAAATCGCCTTTAACTTTCCGACGCCGCGCGGGTTCCCCGCCCACCGCCGCTCGTCCCGGTGCCGCTCACCCAGGGAGCCCGGGGGAGCCTTTGGACCAGACTTTAAAGAGGGCCGCGCGCCAAAAAAATGACCACCGAGCCGGAAGGTAGGGCGCTCCGTTGGAGACTGAGCCGCGAAGCGGATTCCCCGATCGCCACCGTGACGCATCGGCCTCCGAGGGTCGGCGAACGAGTTGGGCCGCGATTCCGGGGCTCGTGGGGGACCCTCGTCCATGACCCCGCTCCGGTCCCTGGGTATTCTCCTTTCCATTGCCGTGCTGGTGATCCCGGGAGCGGCTTCGGCCATCAGCGCGGTGCACTCGGACCCTTCGGTGAACCCGGCTGTGGCACCGGTCGTGCCGAGCCAAGCTTCAACGGCGAAGCTCGTAAGCTATGCGTCCTCGGTCGACAGGTTCCCGCTCTCCTACTACGAGTACCTGCCGAAGGGGTTCTCGTCGACCACGACGTACCCGCTGATTGTCTATCTCCACGGGATCCAAGGGGATAGCAAGTGGACCCGGGGGGGCGTGACGAGCGACTTCATGTCGCTCGTGACGCAGAAGAACAGCGTCGGGGCGTCGCTGTCCGCGATCGTCTCGAACGCCTCCTCACGAGGGTACCTGCTCATCGTCCTGAACACGCGGACGGGCGACGGATTCTACGCGAACACCACGTGTGGAGGCCCCCAGGAGCAGGATGTCCTGGACGCAATCTCCCACGAACAATCGCTCCGGCATGTGGGCCACATCTACCTCCTCGGGTTTAGCATGGGCTCGATCGGCGCCCTCTCGCTCGCCGCCCATCATCCGGGAATGTTCTCCGGAATCGCGATGGGGGGAACGAACACCGACTTCTACGCGGCGTACGCCTACCGAGTGTACGCGAACTCGACAGGTCAAGCGTGGGCGAAGCAGTCTCTCTCCGAATTCCGGTCTCCGACCTGCGGGACTTCGCCAACCGTGAAGAACGCCACCACACAAGCGCTCTACAACTACCTCAGCGTCGCTCGGCTCCATCCGCAGGCCCTCGCCGGTACCCCGATCTGGGTCGCGGCAGGCGGGGCGGATCCCCGAGTCCCGGACAACCCCAGCCGGTTCGCCTACCTGCAGGTGAACAACAGCTTCGTGAACTCCACCTGCCTCGTCTTCTACACCGAGCCCAAGAACTGTACCACCACGTTCTGGTCGCTGCACAACGCCACCCCAACGAAGTACGTCTTCCGATTCGTGTGGATGGCTCTCGGCCAACACACAGTCACGCAGTTCGATGCGGGTGACATCTTTGGCTTCTGGGCAGGCTCGGTGGGCTGGGGCTTCTACACGGCAAACTGGCCTCCCACGACTCTTGTCTCCAACTCCCATCCGGGGCGGTAGCCCAACGACGGCGGGCTCCCGCCGCGGTCGGTACGCTACCCGGTCGTCGAACGAGGTCGAGAAGCCTTTCCGGGGCGGACCTTCGAGCTGCCCGTTCGGAGTGCCGTTCCTGCGGGTTCCGGCAGCCGGGGGCCGTATCGACGTGGAAGTCTGGCATCGAGCCGCATCCAAGCGATACCGATCGCCCCGGACCCCTTGAGCTTGGAGAAGCGTACCCGGTTCCGCGGCGCCATCTCGGCCGGAGGGTCAGTCCGACTTACATGTAGATGACATTCAGTGGACCGCTGTAGGCGTTGGACGGGAGATTGATCGTGAGGTTCAGGTACTGATTCTGACCCGCCTGGATCGTGAGGGGGACCTCGATACCCGACAGCGAAAACCCCGTCGTGTTTGTGCTCGCCCCGTGGACCGTGCAGGCGGTGATGTTGAAGTTGACGACCTGCAACTGGAAGCTCTCGCTCACCCCGGGCATGTCGGTGAAGCCGGAGTACGAGACCGGGTGGGTGTTGAGACCGCATACATCGCTCGGGGCGTAGACGTCGATCTCGCTGACGTTGACCTGGGGCGAAGGGGGGAGGAAGTGGAACGCGAGAATCCCCGCCACCACGACGACGAGAACGACCACTCCGGCCACGACAGCCCGGCGGATCGACCGATGATGGCCGGCCTCCGCTCCCGCCGGGCCGGCCTCATCGGCGGCTTCCTGCCGGGGGCTCTGCGCGATGGCCCCCGACGCCTTCTGGAGGCCTTGGCGGAACGCGAAGTACGTGATGATGAGGGCGATCGCGACGGCGACAAGGAGGATGGCCGTCACGTTCGACCGGTCTCGCCGGTCGCCCTTCATGACCGACGCCGCGGTTTGGAACCCCTGGGCGTAGGTCGCGATGTCCCAGACCTCCGCGAAGGTGTTCCAGGTGGCGATGGCGATCGACCCGAAGTTGCGCTGGCGGTAGGCGATCGTGATCGACTGGACCGTGACCACCAGACCAAAGCCGATGATCATCGCTCCAAAGACAAGAAAGTCGAACGAGACGAGGTAGAGGAAGTCCCAGATTGCGAGGAAGCCGATCTGCCAGGCGACCCACGCGAGAATGATCGTCGTCGCGTACGCCATGCCCGCGAACGCGAGGCCCAGCCCGGCGAACGCGCTGACCTTCGAGAACGTCTTCCCGGGCTGGCTGCGAAGCAGGCCCCAGATGACCCCCGAGGAGTAGGCGTTCCACAGGGACAGGACGAAGTCGAAGACGATGATCAGCGCGAGGAGAAGGTACGTGGTGTCGACCAAGCTTCCTTACCGAGTTTATGCCGTTCCCGGTCGAGTATTTCTGCGTTCGGTCCCGGCCGGTCGTCCGCCTGGTTGTCGGGAGACGAGTAGCCCGAGTCCGATGGAGCCGCCCGTTCAACAGCCGGTTTCGGGTCCGAGCTTCTCACCCTAGTAGGTCAGCCCGCGGGGGACACGAGGGGGGATATTGGACATGGACGTAACCCTGGACGACTTCGGACAGGGATCGCCGGGCCGCCGGTTGGATTCGTCGGCATGCGGCCTTGGGGCGTCCTCGAGGATGGTGAGCCTGCACGTCAATTGACAACGGGCCGTAGAGAACGCCAGTTTGGCAGGGCCAGAAAGTCGTCACCAGCCCCGTCGATCTCTTCCTAACGAACCTGAGGCCGGATGCCCCTCGCCCGGCCCCGCCGCGGGGCTACCTCTCGAGTGGAGTAAGATGGAGGCGCCACGAAGCCATTCCGGCGGTGGTCCGATAGACTGGCCCGGAGGGGGGAGACGGATGAACTCCGGCTCCATGCGGTCCTCATGGCGCACTACCGCGTGACCTATC
>DASQHP010000113.1:0-15737 GCA_035632035.1 Thermoplasmata archaeon
CAGACGGAGCTCGGGGTAGAAACGGTCCTCCAGCACGCGGGCCGGACCGAGGGAGAGGACCGACGCCCGCGGGTGGAAGTGATCGCCGGTACGGAGACGGAGACGACCGTGCGGGAGAACGGGGTCGTCTACCGGTTCGACGCGGCGCGGCAGATGTTCGCCGCGGGGAACCGGACGGAACGGCGGCGCGCGGGCGAGGTGACCCGGCCCGAAGACACGGTGGTGGACCTGTTCGCGGGCATCGGGTACTTCGCCCTGCCGGCCGCCCGATACGGCCGCGCCCGCCGGGTGCTGGCCGTCGAACGCAATGAAGAGGCGTTCGGGTTCCTCATGGAGAACGTCCGTCGGAATGGGGTGGTCGGCCGCGTCGAGGCGATCCTCGGGGACAATCGAAGCGCCACCCTCCCCCACGTCGAGGCCGACCGGGTGTTCATGGGGTATCTCCCGTCCGCGGTCCCCTGGATACCACGGGCCCTCGAGCTGACGCGACCCGGTGCCACGCTCCACGTGCACTTGGTCGGTCCGACGCACGCCGGCCCGGACGGAGCGTCCGACACCGTCCGGACCGCGGTCCATCGGGCGGGCGCCTCCGTACGGGGCGCAACCGCTCGGGAGGTGAAGCCGTACGGTCCCGGGACGGCCCACTACGTGGTCGACGTGAGCGTCGGCGAGGCTGACTGAGGGGCGGCGGCGGTGCCGTTCGGCCGCAGCGACTCCAAGCACGGCCCGAACGCCGCAACGAATCGGTCGATGTCGGCCGGAGGGTTCGAGAAGGAGGCTCGTACGAACCGACCGCCGAACTTGGGGGAGAGGTAGTTGCCCGCCCGGATGAAGACGCCGTGGCGGAGGAGCAGCTCCTTCTGCAGCGCCTCCGGCGTGACGCCGGTCGCGGACAGGTCGATTACGAACATGTTCGCCTGCGACGGATAGACCGGGAGGAACGCTCCCGGGACCCGAGCGACCGCGTCCCGGATGCGGCGCTGGTTGTCGCGCGTGGTCGACCGGACGTGGCCGATCCACGTCGGCTTGGTGCGGAGCGCGCCGGTCGCGGCCGCCTGGGCGAGGACGTTCACGCCGAGGTCGTTGGTGTTGTACCGCGCCACTTTCTGGACGAGGTCCTTCGGGCCGGCGAGTCCTCCCAGGCGGAGCCCGGCGAGGCCGCAGTTCTTGGAGACCGACCAGACCGTCAGCGTCTCCTCGGGAGCGATCGTGGCGGCGAGCGTCGGGTGGTCGGCGAAGTCTCGGTAGGTCACGTCGTTGAGGAGGACCAGGTGGCGGTCGTGGGCGATCTCGGCGATCGCCCGGACCTCCTCGGCGGGATAGCCGGAGCCGAGCGGGTTCAGCGGGTCGATGAGGAGGATCATCCGCGTCCGGTCCGTGATCGCCTCCTGGACGCGGTCCGCGGTGAGCCGGTAGGGTGCGGCGTAGATGTCGAGGTTCACGGTGTGCGCCCCCGACAGCTCGACGAACCGGTGGATGATGAGGTAGGACGGGTCGCTCGCGATCACCTCATCGCCGGCGCCCAGGAGAGCCCGCGTGAGCATGTAGAGGGCCTCGGTCCCGCCCGCGGAGACGACGAGTCCCGTCTCGGGCGCGAATCCCAGGTCGGCGAGCACGAGCGAACGCAGCTCGGGGTCACCGGGAGCGTACGGGTACCCCTCGTACCGGCGCTCGCGGACCGCGGCGAGGATCGCGTCCTGCACGACGGCGGTCGGGACGAGGTGATTGGTGTTCTGGCTCATCCAGGCGATCTCGTTCCGGTGGTCGTGGGCATAGCGGAACGCATCGAACGACGCCGCGGCCATGGGATCCCCCCGGGTATGGGTCGGGGCGCGGCTTAACGCCTTTCGGCCGGGGCGGCCGCCCCCGCCCGCGCGAGGTACGTCGTCACGATCCCCATGGACTGAGGACGCGCCTCGACGCGCTCGAACCCCGACCTCGAGAGAAGATCCAGCATGCCGGCTTGGTCGGGCAGGTAGCGCAGGGACTCGGGGAGGTAGCGGTAGGGGCCGGAGCTCTGGACGAGCGAGCCGAGGAACGGCACCACGTGGTCGAAGTACTGATGGAACGCCCGGCGGAAACGGGGCGACGCCGGCTCGGTGATCTCGAGCGTGAGGAGCGTGCCGCCGGGTTTGAGGACCCGGCGCATCTCCCGGAACGCATCGGGGAGCCGGGGGAGGTTCCGCACGACGAACGCGGAGAGGACGACGTCGAACGCCCCAGCCGCGAACGGGAGCGACAGGGCGCTCCCCTCGACAAACCCGATGCGGGGTCGCGCTCCCTCGCTCTGAGTGCGGATTGAAGCCCGCTCGAGCATCGCCCGGGTGAAGTCGGCCCCGGTGACCCCGGCGCGGGTGAAGTGGCGGGCGGCGAGACGGGTGAAATCACCAGTGCCGCAGCCGACGTCCAGGACCCGACCGACGGTATGGCCCTCGCGGAACCGGTCGAGGTCCCAGAGGGCGCGCGGCCTCCAGAGAAAGTCGTTCCCCAGCGAGGCGACGTGGTCGAACCAGTCATACCGGCGGGCGATGTGGGTGAACATCGCGCGGACGTCCCGCTCGAACGTCGGCCGCAACCGGTCGGGGTAGGGAGAACCGTCTTGAGCCGTGCGCCCCGCGGCCGGAGGGGGCGGGCTGCCCATGGCGCGCGGACCTGCGCGCGGCCCTTAACCCTGTGCCTACGTGGGGGCCGCTTGCAGCGCGGTGTCGAGCTCCTGGAGCTTCGGGAGGAGGTCGGCGCGCAGCCGCTCGATCCCCGCGGCCCGGGCGGAGGCGATTCGCTCCCGGGCCCGGGCGCTGCGTCCCCGGCGGACCTCGAGCTCGGCGAATCGGAGCTCCATCTCGGCGGCCTCGGCGCTCAGGTTGAGCTCCTTCGCGAGCCGGCCCGCCTCCGCGAAGTCCCCCTCGGCCCGGTCGTACTCGCCGGCCTCGACGGCGATCATGCCGCGGATCATCGTGATCTGCTGGTGGGCCAGCTGGTCCCCGAGCGGCTCCAGGAGGTTCTGCGCCCGGGTGAGATTCTCTCGCGCGAGGTCGATCTTCCCGCGCTCGGTGTAGAACTGGGAGATGTTGAGGGCGCAGTAGCCGATCCAGACGCGGGAACGCGAGCGCTCCGCGGCGCGCAGCGCCTCCTGCATCTTCTCGAGCGCCTCTTCCGGGCGCCGCGCATAGTGAAGGAGGAGGGCGTGGTTCATCAGCACCCGCGCCTGGGCGCTGTGGTCCTCGCTGCGCTGGAACAGCTCGGCCGCCCGGGCGTAGAGGCCCATCGCCTCCTGGGCGCGGTCGGCGGTCTGCAGCGTGAAGGTGTTGGCGAGGTCGATGAGCGCGTGGCCGAGCTCGACGGGGGAGCCGTGCTGCTCGGCGAGGCGGATCTCCTCGCGCTGGTGGCGTTCGGCCTCGTCGAGGTTCCCCATCCTCCAGTTGGCGATGCCGAGGCCCCGGTGCGCCGCCAGAAGCCCTCGCGGCTCCTTCAGACGCTCGAGGATCCCGAACGCCTCGGTCGCCAGGTCCCTGGCGGAGACGTACTGGGTAAGGTCGTAGCGGGTCTCCGCGAGCCCGAGCAGGGCGAGCGCCCGCTCGAGCTCCCGCTTCGGGTCGGACCGCGCCCGGGCGACGGCGTCCAAGAGGACCTCTTCCGACCGGCGAAGGTCCCCGAGCTGGTCCAAGTAGCGACCGAGCTCGATCGAGAGAAGGAGCTCCCGCTGCACGTCGCGCGGCGTGAGCCGCCGCATCGATTCGAGCGCGCGCTCCAGGTGGACCACGGCGGTGTCGAACGCGAACGCGTGGGCCGAGAGGTCCGCGGCGCGCAGGTTGTACTCGACCGCCTTACTGTCCTCTCGACCCAGGTAGTACTGCCGGGCGAGCTCGAAGACCTCGGCCGGGGTGTCCCGGGACCGGCTGGCGAGCGCCATCGCGACCTTCCGGTGTAGAAGCCGGCGCCGGGTCTCGGTCAACTGGGCGTAGACGTCGGTCCGCGACCGCTCGCTCACGAACTCGTAGACCTCCCCGCCCTTCTCCCGGAGGATGCCACCGTGGACGAGCCGGTCGAGGGCCTCGGTCAGTCGCTCCTCCTCTTGGCCGATCGCGGATACCACTGTCGGGAAGTCGAACTCCCGGCCGAGGACCGCGCCGTAGACGAGGAGGCGCTGCTCGGACTCGGGAAGGCCGCGGACCTGCTGCTTCAGAACCTCGCCGAAATCCTGCCCGTCGGCCGGTGCGGGGCCGGCCTCCCGGGACGAACCGGTCGAGGCCCGCACCAGGTACTCGGTGAACTGCGGATTGCCGTCCGTCTGCGTGAACCAGCGCATGACGAGGTCCCGGCCCGGGTCGTGGCCGTGGAGCAGCCATCGGACGTATTCCGAGAGCTCGTTCTCGGTCATGGAGGGTAGCGCGAGGCGACTCACGTGGTCGTGCGAGAGGAGCGTCTCCAGGGACGCCCGGCTGCGGGGCGGGGCCTCGGCCAGGGGCACCGTCGTGGCCAGGATGAGGATCCGCTGGGCCTCGAGGGCGGGAAGGTATTCCCGAAGGAACTCGAGCGACGACTCGTCCGCCGACTGCAGATCGTCGATGAGGACGAGGAGCGGCCCCGCGTCGGCGAGGCGAGCGAAGAACTCCCCCAGCTCGGCATAGACGGCGCTGCGGTTCGCGTCGACGCGCTCGGTCGGATTCGAGAGGAGGTCGAGGAGCCGGTCGGCTTCCCTCGCGGCCACGGGCCGCTCGGTCAATCCGGTCGCGCGCGCCTCGGCGCCGGTGGCGTCCATCTCGTAGGGAGCGAGGAACATCGGAAGCGACGGGGCGGGTGTCGCGGGCGCGGACTCCTCGGCCTCGCTGTCGACCTGGGCGGAGCGCAGGAGCCCTCCGACGAGCTGGAAGGGCCCCGGGAACTCCATCGGGAGAGAGCGGGCCTCGATGACCCGGAACTCGAGCTCCCGGCCCATGCCCGCCACGGCCCGCAGGAACGTCGTCTTGCCGACGCCACCCTCCCCGACGAGGAGGGCGAGACGGCCGTGGCCGGACCGGGACTTCTGGAGGAGAGCGAGGAGCTCTTCGACGATCTCGTGGCGCCCGATGAGGGGCACGCTGGCCGCCGAGCGTCCCGTCGCGGAAGCGGCCACGGCCGTAATTCAGGGGGTCGGGGGGTATAAAAACCCCGTCAACTCGCTCGCGTCGGCTCGCTGGCGGGCGCCGGGGCCGTCGACCGGCTCGCGTCGAGCTGCCGGCCCAACTCGGCGAACAGGGGGGCGAGCGGTGGGTTCAGCGCCGGTAGGTCGAGGTGCGCGGCCACCTCGAAGGCCGCCCGGGCGGCGGGGAAGTCCCGTGTCTTGTAGAGGAGCCGCGCGAGGTTGAAGTGGGCCTCGGCGAGCTCCGCGGTCAACCCGTACTTCTCCGCACGGGCGATCGACCCCCGGTAGGCCGCCTCGGCCCGGTCCCACACGCCCCGTCGCTCCTGGATCAGCCCCTCGTTCAGCTCGACCTGCGTGACCCCGAGCGGGTCGTCCGCGCGCTCGAGGAGCCGCCGGGCCTGGTCGTTGTCGTGCGAAGCCTCGTCGACCTGCCCCAGGGCGAGATGCAGCTCCACGCCGCGCGCGAGCGACCATCCGACCCACCTCGGCTCGTGGGCGCGCTCGGCATACTCCCGCCCCGCCTGGAGCGCCTCGAGCCCGTCCGCGGGCCGGTCGACGCCGATGACCGTTCCCTTGTTGAGGTGCGCCCGGGCCACTTCCGCCCAGTCGCCCGCCTCGATGAGCCGTTGGATCGCCCGGTCGTACCACTCGAGGGCCTCTTCGGCCGTCTCGGGGCCGAGCATGCTGAACGCGTTGCCGATGTCGATGCAGAGCCGTCCGAGGACCCTCGAGTCGCCGCCCGGCTGCAAAAGGTCCAGTGCCCGGATCCCTTCGTCGAGCGCCTCCCGGTACGCCCCCCGGTGATAGGCGATCCGCCCCAGTATCCGGTGCACGGAGGCGAGCCCCGTCACGTCGCCCGACCGAGCGAACAGCTCCCGGGCCTCGCGGGCGCCCCGCATCGCCGCGTCGGAGTCGAACGCGTCGCGGGCGACCTCCGCCCGTGCCACCAGGAGGCGGGCGCGTAGAACCGGGTCCGGCCCCGCGAGCGTGAGCGCCTCCGAGTAGAGCCGGTCGGCGGAGTGGATGTCCCCCATCGAGTAGTACAGATCCCCGAGCGAGCTTGCGAGCTCGGCCTCATCCCGGCCATGGTCCCCTGGAAGCGATTTCAGGTCGACCCGGGCCCGCTCCAGGTAGTGGGCGGCCTCTTCCGGGGCGTTGTTCGCCTGGGAGAGCCCGGCCGCGCGACGGTTGTAGAGCACCGAGCGCTCGGGCACCTTTCCAAGGAAGAAGTGTCGCCCCAGCTCCCCCAACGCCTCGGGCGGGGGGGTGGGATAGGCCCGCTCCATCGCCTCGGCGATCTTCCGGTGGAGGACGCGCAGCCGGCTGGCGGTAAGAGACTGGTAGATCCGCGCGCGCACGTCGTCGTGCACGAAGACGAACCGGTCCCCGCCGGGACGCTCCCGGAGGACGCCGGCCTGGACGAGCCGCTCCAGCTCCTCCGCGAGCCCCTCCTCCGGGGCTCCCATCGCGGCGACCAGGAGGCCAAAATCGAACTCCCGGCCGATGGCGCTCGCGTAGGCGAGAGCCCGATGCTGATCGGGCGTCAGCTCCCCCAAACGGGGCAGCACCGGCTCCTCGTCCGGGGTCCCGGGTAGCGCCAGGGACTCCTCCCACCGAAAGGAGCGGACGCGAGCCCTTAAACCCGACGCCCGCCCGGGAAAAACGTTATCATCCGCCCCCGGGGTCGGCGCGCCGTGGCGACCTCCGGAACGGCGGAGCCGGCCCACCCGCTCTCGCTCCACCGCCGTGTCACGTTCTTCCTGTTCGCGGGCCTCGTGGCCCTCGCCGCGGTCTTCTACCTCTGGTGGGGCCTCTCGTACGACGGCTGGCTCGACAACGGGGTCTACGCTGTCACGATCGTTCTTGCGATGTTCGGCCTCGCCGGCATGTGGCTGGTCTTGCCGAACCCGCCGACCCCGCCGGCTCCCCGGCCCTAGGGGAAGTCCACAGCCGGTCTAGAGCGGGCGCGCCGCGAGCGCCCACTGGGTCCCTTCGGCCGAAGCACACGAGACGCAGGCCGCGGGGGCACCCTTCGCGAGGTCGAACGGTCCCTCAGGGACACCAAGCAGTGAGCCGTCGATAGCGGTCTCGATCGCGTGGCCGCACTCCTCCTTTCCGCACCAGGAGACGATGCGCACCTTCGTGGACCCCGCGAGCTCCTTCAGCGTCGACGCCGGCGCGAACGAGCTCTCGAACGCCACCCGGGCGCGGTCAGCGAGCGCCGCGTCGAACGCGGCCAGCGCCTCCGAAACCCCGGCCTCGAGCCGGGCTTCCTCGACGCTCCCCTTGACTCCCAGCCGATTGACACAGGTGACCCGGTGTCCCTCGGCCTCTCGGCGACCGATCTCGAGCCGGAGTGGGACCCCCTTGAGCTCCCACCGGTAGTACTTCGCGCCCGGCCGCTCCTCCGTGTCATCCAGATGCACGCGGCGACCCGCGCGCCGCAGCCGGTCGACGACGCCGCGCGCATAGTCGAGGGTGCCCGCTCCGCCATCGCCGCCGAGGATGGGCACCACGACCACCTCGTACGGGGCGACCGACGTCGGGAAGACGACCCCCTTCGAGTCTCCGTGGACCGCGACGATCGCGCCCAGGAGCCGCTCGGAGAGCCCGAACGTCGTCTGGTGGGCGAACCGCTGGCTGCCGTCGCTCGCCTCGTACTGGATTCCGTAGGGGCGGGAGAAGTTCTCGCGGTAGTGGTGGATGCTGCCGATCTGCAGCGTCCGACCCTCCCCGATGGGGATGTCGAGCGCGATCGAGTAGTGCGCTCCCGGGAACTTGTCCCAATCCGGCCGCCGGACCGGGACGAAGGGAAGCGCGTACGCCGTCGACATCTCGCCGAAGCTCGCGAGGTTCGCGGCGACCCGGGCCGAGGCGGTCGCCTCGTCGATCTGGCAGGTATGCTCCTCGACGAAGTGGATCTCCCGCACGCGGAGGAACGGCCGGGTCGTCCGGGTCTCGTAGCGGAACGTGTTGACGATCTGGTAGACGTTGAGCGGAAGGTCGCGGTGGGAACGGACCCACAGGGCGAACACCGGGTACATGGCGGTCTCGCTCGTGGGACGCAGGACGAGCGGGATGTCGAGCTCGGTCGCCCCGCCGCGCGTCACCCAGTAGACCTGCTGGTCGAACCCCTTGATGTGCTCCTTTTCCTTCTGGAACTCCGTCTGGGGGATGAGGGCCGGGAACTCGACGGCGCGCGAGCCGGACCGCTCCAGCGCGGCGATGATGACCGAGTCCAGCGCCCGCCGGGCCGCGAACCCGTACGGCGGCCAGATGTTCATCCCCTTCACGCCGTAGCGCTTGTCGGTGAGCTCCGCCTCCTCGACGACCTGGAGGTACCAGTCGATCAGCGAGCGGCTCTTGTCCGGGAGCTCGGCCATCGGCGCACCGAGGGAGGGATGGCGGGTATAAGCATAGCCGCTGGAGGGTTCAACACCCGTCCGGGCCGCGGCACGCGGTACAAGAGATTATCCGCGGGCGCCGCCATGGTTGGAGGGCCATGCGCCTCGTCGTCTGCGTCGACCGGGACGACGACCTGGGCCGCAAGGCCGGTGTCCAGGGCCCGGTCGTGGGTCGCGCCGCCGCGCTCGATGCCGCGCTCAAGCTCGGGACCGCCGACCCCGGCGATGCGGACACGAACGCCATCTTCGCGGCCGTCCACCTCTACGATGAGATCGCGAGCACCGGCGAGGCCGCCGAGGTCGCGGTCCTCACGGGTTCGCCCAAGGTGGGCGTCCTCTCCGACCAGCGCGTGGCGGACCAGTTCGACCACGTGCTCGCCGCGCATCCGGGCGCGAAGGTTCACCTCGTCTCGGACGGCGCGGAGGACGAGTACCTGTTCCCCATCCTCGCCTCCCGGGCCCGGATCGACGGCGTCCACCGGGTCTATATCCACCAGAACGCCAGCATCGAGTCGACGTACTACACACTGGTCCGGGCGCTCAAGGACCCGAAGCTCCGAGCGAAGACGGTGCTGCCGTTCGCCATCGTCCTCCTCGTGCTCGGAATGGCCGCCGCGGGCGGCGTCATCACCTGGGGGATCATCGGCTTGAGCGTCCTCCTCGGCGTCTACCTCATCTTCTGGACGTTCGACATCGACGAGGCGATCATCGATTCCATCCGCTCGGCCTCGACGGATATCCGTCAGGGGTCGGTCGCCTTCGGCTTCGGCATCTTCAGCATCGCCCTGGTCGGTCTCGGGTTCCTGTCGGGGTACAACAGCTACACGGGTCACCCCAACGAGATCCCGTTGGAGCGCCTCCTCCTGTTCCTCAACGCCGCCACCGTCTGGTGGCTGGTCGGCGGCATGGTCTGGGAGAGCGGTCGCGCGATCCGCCGGTACTTCTCGCGCGGGCGGCTGCCCCGCTCCTACCCCATCGCGACGGTCTCGGTGGTCGGGATCGGCTTCCTGGTCTACGGGGTGATCTACCTCGTCCAGTACCTGGAGGCGCTCGCGGGGGCGACCCAGATCTACGCGATCGTCGCCACGATCCTGATCGGGCTCTCCCTCATCATCGGCTCGGCGCTGCTCTCGCAGTACCTCAAGACGCGCTCGACGGTCCCCGACGCCGCGAGTGCCGGGGCGAGCTAGGGCGGGGCGGCGGGGGGCACGGCCGATCCGGCCCCCTCGAGCGCCCGGCCGAGGTCCGCGAGGGACGGCTCCCAGCCGGTCTTCTCCTTGAGGAGCCGACGCGCCGCCGCCACGCTGCCGGCGGAATCAAGCGCCTTGCGCCCCAGCGTCGCCAGGTCCTCCCAGTAGTTCCAGGGAAAGACCACCCAGACCCAGGCGTCCCGGGAGATCTCCTCCGCGTAGTACGTCGGACGGAACTTCGAATGGGTGATGTGGAGGAACGTGGCGGACTCGACGCGCTTCGGGTGGTGCCCCAGTAGGTGCTGGGTCGCGAGCTCGAGGCTTTCCCCCGTGTCGGTGATGTCGTCGGCGACGAGCAGCTCCTCGCCCCGGACATCGCCGCTGAGACCCTCCGTGAGCTCGGCCTTCCCGGCGGGGGTGGCGGTGACGCCCCAGTGCTGGGCCCGGAGCGCGACCAGCCGCTTCGTCCCCAGGCGGTCGGCGAGGAGTCGCGACGGGACCCAGCCGCCCCGCGTGAGGCCCACGATCGTCTGCGGTCGGTGGCCGACGGCCACGATCTTCTCGGCGAGCCGGTCGGCCCAGCGGTCGATCTCCTCCCACGTGGCGACCCGGCAGCGCGGGAAGTCGTCCATCCGCCCGGGGGAGCCGCGGTCTACGGGTAAATTCCGCGGAGCTTCATCGCGTCCACGACCCGCTGGATGGCGAGCACGTACGCGGCGGTCCGGTTGTGGACCTTGCGCTCCTCGGCGACCTTGTGGACCTGGGCGTAGCTCTCCACCATGACGCGCTCGAGCCGGCTGTTGACCTCCTGGAGGGTCCAGAAGAACCCCTGGATGTCCTGCGCCCACTCGAAGTAGCTCACCGTGACGCCGCCCGCGTTCGCGAGGATGTCCGGCAGTACGTGGATCTTCCGCTCGTAGAGGATCCGGTCCGCGTCGGGGACGGTGGGGCCGTTGGCGGCTTCCGCCACGATCTTCGCCTGGACCTTGTCCGCGTTCGCCTTCGTGATCTGGTTCTCGAGCGCGGCCGGTATCAGGATGTCGACCTTCGACTGGAGGAGCTCTTCGTTCGTGATGGACTGGGTGCCGGGGAAGCCGACGACGCTGCCGGTCTTCGCCTTGTGGGCGTCGATCTCGTGGGGGTTGAGGCCCTTCGCGCTGAAGATCCCGCCCTTCGTGTCGGACACGGCGACGATCTTCGCGCCCTGCTCGTCGTAGAGGAGCTTCGCGGCGACGCTACCCGCGTTCCCGAAACCCTGGACGGCGACGGTGCCGCCCTTCACCTTCACGCCGGCGTGGGGGGCCGCCTCGCGGATGACGTAGGCGCAGCCGCGCCCCGTCGCCTCGCCGCGCCCCTCGCTGCCGCCGAGGGAGATGGGCTTTCCCGTGACGACGCCGGGAACGCTGTAGCCCTTCTGCATCGAGTACGTGTCCATGATCCACGCCATCGTCTGGGAGTCGGTGTAGACGTCGGGCGCAGGAATGTCGACCTCGGGGCCGATGAGCGGGGAGATCTCGCTCGCGTAGCGGCGGGTCATGCGCTCGAGCTCGTCGCGGCTCATCTTCTTCGGGTCGCAGATGACGCCGCCCTTCCCACCGCCGTAGGGTAGGTTCACGACGGCGCACTTCCAGGTCATCCACGCCGCGAGCGCGCGGACCTCGTCCAGGGTGACCCCGGGGTGGTAGCGGATGCCGCCCTTGGTCGGTCCTCGGGCCATGTTGTACTGGACGCGGTAGCCGGTGAAGACGCGCAGGGAGTGGTCGTCCATCCGGACGGGGAAATTGACGGTGAGCTCCCGCTTCGGGTTCTTCAGGATGTCCCGAAGGCCCCCGTTCAGGCCGAGGAGGTCGGCGACGATATCGATCTGCTGGCGGGCGGTCTCGAACGGATTGATGGCCTGTTGAGCACTTGGCATGACACAACCCCCCCCGGGGGGCAGCCGGCCACGGGACCCACCCTACTTGAGCCTAGCCTGAACAGTGACAGACCCCGACAAGGGCGCGGCGTCTCAATGCTCCCGCCAGCGCGCGAGGAACGTCGCGGCCAGGGCGAAGGCGAGCGTGCTGCCGAGGAGACCGACGAGCTGGACGCCGGGAGCTCCGAGCCACGCCGGTTCGATCGTCGCCCCGCCGAGTCCGACCGACCAGTCGGCGAGCTGACCCGCGAACGTGGACGGGGAGAGGAACGCGACCCACCGGACCTCGGTCGGGAGCGCGGCGATGGGGTAGAACAGAGGCGGTAGGATGCTGAGCGCGGAGAAGACGACGTTCCCGATCGGCCAGATCTCCCGCAACTGGCGGAAGAGCGTGGAGATGAGGAACCCCAGGGTCGTCGCGAACAGCCAGGTGAGGAGCACGATCGCGACCAGCGTCGCGAACGCGAGGATCCCGATGGGGTGGACGATCGCGAGGATGGTGAAGAACAGCACCAGCGCCGGAAGGGCGAACGCGAGCTCGCTCAGCGCCATCCCGAGCACGTAGGCGACGGAGGTGACGGGGCTCGCGACGTAGACCTGCTGGAGCTGGCGCTCGAGCCGCAGGTAGGCGCAGTCGTTCAGCATGCCGTTCCCCGTGAACAGGGCGGTGAAGAGCACCCCGCCCACGATCCCGTACTGGAACAGGTTGGAGTGGAGCGAGGCACCGATGATGAACAGGAAGAACAGGAAGCTGAACGGCGTCAGGAAGACCGCCACGACGAGCATGGGGGAGCGACGCAGCGGCAGCAGGCCGTTGAAGTAGCAGATGCGAAGCGCGGCCCTCGCCTGGGCGCCGAACGTCATTGCGGATCCTCCTCGATCCCCCGGCCCACCAGCTCGAGGAACGCCTCCTCGAGCGTCACCGGTCCGACCGTGACCTCGCTCCCCCGCTCGACGGCGCTCTGGGTCAGCTCACGGACCGAGGAACGGCTCGTCAGCACGACCACGCGTCCCCGGTCGACGAACACTCGTCCGTACGGGGCGAGCTCCTCGGCGGTGAACCCGCCGGTGAACTGGAGCCGAACCTCGCGGCCGACCCGGGCCTTGAGATTCTCGGGCGTCCCCCAGTAGCGGACCTTTCCCCCCTCGATCACGGCGAGGTCCTCCGTCAACTGCTCCGCCTCGTCCAGGTAGTGCGTCGTGAGGAGGACCGTCGACCCGCGCCGGACCGCCCGGCGGATCACCTCCCACACCTGGCGCCTCGCGAACGGGTCCATTCCGAGCGTGGGCTCGTCCAGGAACAGGAACGGCGCCTCCGTGGCGAGGATCATCGCGACCAGGGTCCGCTGCTGCTGGCCTCCCGAGAGACGGTACGACGGCTCCTCGGCGAACGGAGCGAGACCCATCGCGTCGACCAGTTCCGCGGCCCGCGCCCGGGCGGACTCCCCGCTGGATCCCCGGACCCGCAGGTACTCGACGATGTGCTCGCGGGGCGTCATGTGGAAGAACGGCCGGCCCTCCTGAGGTACCAGCGCGATCAGCGGTCGGACCGACCGGGGGTCGGCGACGACATCGTGTCCGAACAGCGAGACCCGCCCGTCGGTCGGCAGGAGGAGCGTCGCCGCGATCTTGATGAAGGTCGTCTTACCAGCGCCGTTCCGACCGAGGAAGCCGAACAGGCGGCCTTTGGGGATCGAGAGGTCGACCCCTTCCAGCGCGCGCACCGGCCCCGCGTGTCCAGGGTAGGTCTTCCCCAACCCCTCGGCGACCAGTGCGTCCATGGCTTCGGGAGCGAAGCCCGCCCAAAGCCTTGCCGGACGCCGGGGACGGGTCGGGTCAGGTCCTCGTGCGGCCGAAGGGATTCCAGCCCTCCGGAGGCATCGGCCGCGCGGCGGCGCCCCGCGAAACCAGCCAGGCACCGCGGCCGGTCCGCACGCGGCCGATGACGGTGAGCCGACAGCCCAGCGCGCGGGCGGCCCGTCGCGCAGCCGGGAATGAACGCGGCGAGATCGTCGCGAACAGCTCGTAGTCGCCCCCGTAGAACCCCGACTCGACCCGGGCATCGGCGCGAGGGGTGGCCGCCACCAACCGCCGGTCCCACGGGATCGAGTCGATGTCGATGTCCACCCGCCGACGGCTCGCCACCGAGACGAGCCGCGCGGCGGCGGCGAGGCCGTCCGACGTGTCGGTCATCGCGTGCGCCCAGGCGATCAGGCGTTGGCCTTCCGCGACCCGGGGGCGCACGTGGAGCAACGCCGCCAGCGCCTCGCGCCGGCGCCCGCGTTCGTGGAGCATCCGCGCGGCGGCGCCGCCACCCCCTACCGTCCCCGTGACGACCACCCAGTCTCCGGGTCGCGCGCCGCTCCGGGGAGCCAGGCGGTCGCTCCGCCCGAAGCCCACGAACGTCCCGACGACGCTGCGGCCCGTCGCGGGCTTGGTGTCCCCGCCGACGATCGGTGCGCCGAAGCGACGGCCCATCCGGTCGGCCCCCCGGGCGACAGCCTGCGCCCAGCTCGCGCGCGTCCCCGGGGGGAGGAGGAGGTCCAGGAGTCCGGCGATCGGAACCCCTCCCTTCGCCGCGATGTCGCTCAGGCTCACGGCCGCGGTCGCCTCCCCGATGAGCCCGGGGTCCGAGTCCCGGAGGAAGTGGGTTCCCTCGCTCAACGCATCGGTGGTCAGCAGCGCCACGCGTCGACCGGCGAGGGGGATGGCCGCTACATCGTCGCCGATCGGAAGCATGCCGCCCCGGCCGGCGGCGAGGTGACGAGAGAGCCAGTGATGGAACGAGCGTTCCTCGATCGGTTCGGGCCGGGCCGAACGGCTCATCGGCCGCTCACTTGTAGGGAACGAACTCCTTTCCGAGGAGCTCGCGGCCGAGGATGATCCGCATGATATTGAGGCCGCCTTCGGCGCCGACCATGTAGCTCATGACGCCCCGAAGACCGAGCTCCAATCCCACGTCCTTCGTGTACCCGGCCGCCCCGTGCCACATCATCACCCGTTTCACGCACTCGAACGCGAGCGGCGGAGCGGTGAGCTTCACGGCCGCAACGGCCCGGTCGACCTCGCTCCGGTGGCTGGGGTCTCCCCGGAGCGTGTACGTGTCGAGCAGCCAGGCGGCCCGTCGGCACTGCCATTTCACGGCCTCCACCTGGGCATAGAGGTCGACCAGCTCGAACTGGATCCCCTCGAACTTTCCGAGCGGTTGTCCGAACGCCTCGCGCTGTTTGACGTAGGCCGTGCCCGTTTCGAGAGCCCGTTCCGCCGCCCCGACGCACGCCGCCGAGACGAAGGTCCGCGCGACGGAGAACCCCTCCATCGCGTAGTTGAACCCCTTCCCCTCCTCGCCAAGGAGGTTCTCCGCCGGCACCCGGACATCATCGTAGGTGATGGCACCGGTCGAGATGCCCATCCGGCCCATGTTCTCGAACTTCTGGGTGGAGATCCCCGGCGAGTTGGTGGGGACGTAGAGGAAATTGTACCCGCCCTCGCGGCGGCGCGTCAAGGTGAGGTGCCCACCGCCGAGGCGCTTGGCCTCCTCGACGCCCGAGAGGAACGCCTTCTCTCCCCGGATGACGAACTCGTCCCCCTCGCGCCGGGAGAACGTCCGCATGTTCGCGAGATCGCTCCCGCCCGTGGGTTCCGTCGTGGCGATCCCCAGGAACGCGCGTCCCGAAGTGACCGGGGGAAGCACGGCCTTTCGCACGGCGGGGTTCCCATGCTGGCTCAAGACCCAGCCCCACCCGGCTTCCAGGAGGAAGAAGACCGCTGTCGCCATCGAGAAGTCGCCGCGACCGACCTCTTCCGCGGCGATCTCGGTCAGCATCGCCGAGGCGCCCATCCCGCCGTACTCTGTCGGCACCGGCATCGCGAGGAGCCCCAGGCGCGCCATCTCGGAGAGGACCTCGTCCGGTATCCGACCGGTGGAGTCGATCGTCCGCTCATTCGGGCGGAGGACCTTGTCGCCAAAGCGTCGGACCGCCTCCTGAAACGCGCGCTCCTCGTCGCTCAGCGAGAAGTCCATCGGAGGCGACGCACGCCGACGCACCTTAAGGGTCTTGGCCGCGCGGCCGCAACCCCTTTCTACGCTCCGAGGGTCGACGACG
>DASQHP010000114.1:0-9309 GCA_035632035.1 Thermoplasmata archaeon
AGGGAGATCACCCCAGCTCTTCGTCAAGCGCGCCCACCGAGCGGGGCGGCCGAACGGCCACCGCGGCGGCCATGCACACTAGGGCGATGGGAAGCAGCACCCCGCTAAATTCCGCCAGCTGTTCACCCTGCGGACACAACCCCGGGCCTGGGCCAGAGCTGGTGACCGGGCCCGGTCCGCACGCCACGGACCCGCTGTAGATCCCGACTACCACGGCGGAGAGGACCACGAGGACTCCGGCGACGACCACCCCCCTGTAGAGCGTTCTCGGGGTCAAGGATCGAGGGCCGAAGGTCCCCCCAGCGGTCGATGGGGGCACGCCCGGCGGAGGGTTGAGGCATTGGGCCGCATCCCGCCCCGTTTCTTGCACTCCCCGCAATCTCCATCTCTGCAGGCCGGGATTCCCAACGCCGGTCGAGAGATGCGCTGGGTCTTCTACGTCGACATGGATGCCTTCTACGTCTCCTGCGAGCTCCGGGACCGTCCGGACCTCAAGGGGCGCCCGGTCATCGTCGGTCCCGACCCGAGCCAAGGGCCGACTCGGGGGGTCGTGCTTTCCGCGAGCTACGAAGCTCGGAAGTTCGGTGTGCGGAGCGCCCTGCCCGCTGCGCAGGCCGCCCGATTGTGCCCCGATGCGGTGTGGGTCCCCGCAGATTTCGCCAAGTACGAGCGGCTATCGACCGACGTGATGGAACGGCTTCGGCGGTTCTCCCCCGATGCTCGACCCCACAGCATCGACGAGGCGGCCTTCTCCGTCGAGCTCGAGAGCCCGGTCGAAGTGGAACGGCTCGCCCGCACCGTCCAAGAGGACGTGCGCCGGTCCCTCGATCTCCCCTGCACCGTGGGGGTGGCGCCCAGCCGGCTGGTCGCCAAGATCGCGACGGACACGGCGAAACCCGCCGGCGTCCGGGTCGTGGGCCCGGACTCGGTTGCCGCGTTTCTCGCTCCGCTTCCCGTACGGGCCGTCCCGGGGATCGGCCCGAAAACGGAGGAACGGCTGGCCGCCGCGGGAATCCACCAGATCGGCGATGTCGCGACGGCGCCTCGCTCGGCCGTGTCGTCCGCGGTCGGGGGATGGGCCGAGGAGTTGCGTCGATTGGCCCAAGGAAAGTCCGAAGACCCCGTAGAGTCGGAGGGCGGGCCCCGCTCGAGGTCCGTCGAACGGACGTTCAGCGAGGATGTGGGGACGTGGGAAGGGCTGGAGCCCCGGATCCGGGAACTCGCCGAATCGCTCGCCGACGCGCTCGCCCATGAACGGTGGCGGTACCAGACGGTTACCGTGGCCGTCCGCTGGGCGGACTTCGGAAGGGTCCAACGGAGCCGGACGCTCCCCTCGGCTCGAGAGGGCCGGGGGGACCTCGCGGGAACGGCCGCCCGGCTCGCTCGAGAGCTCTGGGGGCTCGAGCAATCCGGACACCGCCGTCCGGTTCGGATGGTGTCGGTGGGGGCCGAACGGCTCGTACCCGCCCGACTCCGGTCGATTCCGCTGGACCATTTCGACGCGCGACGGGGCATAGTTAAGTAACGCCCCCCGTAGAAGCTCGGGCGAGCCAGTGGGCGACCTCCTGGTCTTCGGCGCACCGGTCCCGCTCCTGCTGTCGCTCCTTCTCTTGCTGGTCTTCGCCGCGGCCGCGGGAGCGCTCGGCTCGCTCCTGGGGATCGGCGGTGGGGTCGTCCTCGTCCCCTTGTTCTTCCTCGTCTTCGGGCTCGACATTCATGTGGTGATCGCGGCGAGCCTGGTCAGCGTCATCGCCACCAGCACCGGTGCTGCGTCCACGGAGATGGAGGAGGGGTTCACCAACCTGCGCCTCGGAATGTTCCTCGAGGTCGCCACGTCCGTCGGGGGGCTGGTCGGGGCCGTCATCGCGGTCACGGTTCTCGCCTCTCGAGGCCAGCTTCTCATCCTGGTGTTCGTCCCCGTGGTCCTCGTAGCGGCGGCCGCCATGTACGTCCAGCGTCGCACGGACGTGAGACCGGATGTTCCTCCGGACCGGATCTCCCGGTACCTCGACCTGAGCGGCGAATGCCCCGACCCCGAGCGGGGAACGGTTGTCCACTATGCCGCCACCCGGACGGGGACCGGCCTCGTCGTCTCCGCGTTCGCGGGGGTCGCCGCCGGCCTCCTCGGACTTGGTGGCGGTTTGTTCAAGGTTCCGGCGATGAGCGCCGTGATGAACGTTCCGATTCGCGTCGCCGGCGCCACGTCCACGTTCATGATCGGGGTGACCGCGGCGGCCGCCGGCCTCGTGTATCTCATCGCCGGGGACGTGTCGCTCCTCGTCGCCGGCCCCGCCGCGATCGGGACGGTCCTCGGAAGCCGGGCGGGGGCGGGTCTCCGTCATCGAGCCTCCGCGCCCTGGCTCAAGGAAGCGTTCGTCGTGGTCCTCGTGGTGGCCGCGGCGTCGATGCTGGCCCAAGCGACGGGAGTGCTTCCGTGAACTCGTCCACGGACTCCGCCGGGGCCCACTCGCCCCCCCGGGTCCGCCGAACCAGCGATCTGGAAACCACGGTGAAGTGGGTCCTGCGGGGGGGCCTTCTCCTCGCGGTCGTCCTTCTGGTGGTCGGGCTCGTCCTGGCTGGCCTGGCGGGGATCGACAACGTCGCACTCACCCGCCCCGGGTCGGCCTCGGGAACGGGGACGGAAGGGGCGTGGGGGATCGCCCTCCTCTACGCAGGCGTGGTGGTTCTGGTCCTCACGCCGGTCGTCCGCGTCGGATCCAGCGTCATCGTGTTCGCCCGCCGTCGCGACCTCAAGTTCGCGGTCATCACGGCGTTCGTCTTTCTGCTGTTCCTCGTGACCGCCGCGACGGGGGTCTATCGGTGACACCTTCGGCGCGCGTGCGGGCGTCCGACGCGAACCTGAGATTCCTCCTGCGCCCCCATCCCACCCTGGGCTTCCCGATCCCCCGTTACGAGGGGGCGAGCGTGGCCAACGTCGCCTCCTCCGTGGCCGGGGCGGTCGGGGGGGTGGACGGCGGCGCCCCGGAGCTGCTTCCCCCGCTGCTCCCGTCACTGGACCCGTTCAGTGGCCGGAGCGCGTCGGGCCCCGTGGTCGTCCTGATCATCGACGGCCTCGGCTGGTTCCCGTTCCGGTCCTGGGCCCGGACCGCCCCGGAGGTCGGTGCACGATGGGCGGCGTTCTCCCGCGCCATCACCACGGTGTTCCCGACGACCACGACGGCCGCACTGACGTCGGTCTCCTCCGCCGTCGCGCCGGGGACCCACGGGCTCGTGGGATACCGACAGTACCTGCCTCGGTTCGGTGTGGTCGCCGACCTCCTCCGGATGAGCCCGGTCGGCGTCACGGGAAACGACCTCTTGGTCCACCGCGGCTTCCGCCCCGCGCTGGTATCCGGCGCGCCCACGATCTTCCGGCGGGGGCTGTCCGCTGTCGCGATCTCCCGGGACCGATTCCAGGATTCCGGCTTCACACGGGTGCTCTACGACGGCGCGGCCTACGTTCCCTACGCGACGGGCACCGACCTCGCTCACGAACTGCTTCGGGTGCTCCAACGCACTCGCCCCCCCTCGGTGGTCTACGCCTACTGGGACGAACTCGACACGATCCAGCACCTCAAGGGACCCGAGGAGCCCGGACTCTTCGGACTCGAGCTCGGGAGGGTCGCCGGTCTCATCGACTGGGTGGGGCGCCATCTCGGGCGTCGTCGGGCCCGGGAAACGACGATCCTCGCCACCGGTGATCATGGCCAGGTCGCCTCGGCGATCGACCGCCAGCTCCGCGTCGACCGATGGCCGGAGGTCGCCCGCGAAATGGCCCACCCGATCGGGGGTGACCGCCGGGCCGGGTTCTTCGCGGCGAAACCCGGGAGGGCGGGGGCGCTCGAGCGGGCGCTCCGCCGTCGGCTTCCCTCCGGTAGCCGGGTCGTATCCATGGACGAGGCGCTGGGCGCCGGGGCGTTCGGACCCGGCCCGTTCCATCCCGAGATCTCCTCTCGCCTCGGGGACTGGCTCGCCCTGGTGCCACCCCCGTGGGGGATGCGCGACCTCGCGCCGGGCGCGACGCCCCCGTCCCGCCATCTTTTCGGCGCGCATGGCGGGGTCGACCCCGCGGAGCTCATCGTCCCCCTGATCTCGGCGAAGCTCTCCGAGCTCACCGGCACCGCCGACCGCTGACGCGCTCCAGCAACGGTAAAGAGAGCGGCCCCGGTCCATCGGACGTGCCGGTGCTCCGTCAGCCGATCCTGTCGCTGCTCGGGCACGTCGACCACGGCAAGACCACCCTGCTCGACCGGATCGCGGGGTCCGTCCGGGCCGAGAACGAGCCGGGCGGGATCACCCAGCACATCGGCGCGATCGAGGTCCCGAAGAGCACGATCGAGCGGCTCTGTCACGGCATCGTGTCGACAGAGCAGTTCACGGTTCCCGGGCTTCTCTTCGTGGATACTCCCGGCCACCGGTCCTTCGAGACCCTGCGTCGTCGGGGGGGCGCCCTCGCGGACCTCGCCATCCTCGTCATCGATTCCCGGGAGGGCGTGATGCCGCAGACGCGGGAGTCGATCCAGATCCTCCGCCACGAGAAGACGCCGTTCGCCGTGGCCCTCACGAAGATCGACCTCTTGTCGGGCTGGCGGAAGCCGACGGGCCCCATCGCCCTGACCGCGCAGGTCGCGCGACTGGGCGACGCGTACGGGCGCCTCTTGGACGAGCGGCTCTACGCGGTGGCCCAGGAGCTGGACGAGCTCGGATTCTCCGCCGAGCGGTACGACCGGGTGAGCGATTTCACGCGGAACGTGGGGATCTGCCCGGTCTCGGCGAAGAGCGGGGTCGGAGTCCCGGAACTGCTCGCGGTCGTGGTCGGGCTGTCCCAGCGATTCCTGCGTGAGGAGCTCCGGGTCGTCCGGGAGGGGGGGGAGGCGACGGTGCTCGAACGCAGCGACCAGCGGGGCGTGGGACCCGTGGCGAACGTGATCGTCTACCGGGGCCGACTCGCAGTCGGCGACCGGATCCTGGTCACGGGCCGCAACGGGCCGTTCGACACCCGCGTGCGGGGGCTCTATCGGCCCGAGGCCGGCCGGCGGGGCAGTCGGGGGTCGAAGCTGCGCTCGCTTCCCCAGGTCGAGGCCGCCGCGGGGGTCTATCTCGCCGCTCCGGGGGCCGAGGATGCGCTCCCCGGCGGACTCCTCAAGGTGGTCACGACGGAGGCCGAAGCCGCCGAGGTGCATGCCGACCTCGCGCGGGAGAGCCAGCCGGTCAGCGAATTTGCCGAGAGCGGGGTGGCGATCCTCGCCGACACGCTGGGAGCGCTGGAGGCGATGGCGTTCGAGTGTCGGGAACAGAAGGTGCCGATCCACGACGCCGAGGTCGGTCCCGTGCACCGGGCCCTGATGCTTCAGATGGCGTCGGTGCGCGACCCCACCCATCGCGCGGTGCTCGCGTTCAGCGTCCCCACGCTCCCCGATGCGAAGCCGGAGGGAGAGACGGCCGAGGTCCGGATCTTCTCGGGCGACGTCATGTACCGGATCCTGGAGGAGTACGGGGCCTGGAGGGCGGAGAAGGAACGCGAGCTCGAGGCGCAGCGCCGGCTCGCGACCGTGCATCCCGCCAAGTTCCAGATCCTCCCGGGGTTCGTCTTCCGAAGCTCGAAGCCGGCCATTGTAGGCATCAAGGTGCTGGCCGGTGAACTGCGACCGGGAGTGCGAGTCATGCACTCCGATGGGAGCGAGGTCGGCGTGCTGAAAGGACTCCAGCGGGAAGGGGACTCGGTCGACCGGGCCGCGGAGGGCACGGAGCTCGCGGCGTCGATCGACGGAGCGGTCATCGGCCGGGGCGTGAGCGAGGGGGATGTCCTCTACGTCTCCATCCCGGAATCCGCCGCCCGCCTGTTCAAGACCACCCCCCTCACCGACTCGGAGCGCGCTGTGCTGGACGAGGTCACCCGCATCCGACGGGCGACCCAGCCGTTCTGGGGTCAGTGAGACCGGCCCGGCGGCCCCGCCGCATCATCCGAGTCCACGATGTCGGCCACGTCGTCCGCGCTCTTCGAGACGACGGGTGGCGGGCCTCGGTAGACCCCCGCGCGCAGGAACAATCCCAGGAACAGAGATAGGCCTCCACCGAACGCCACTACTCCGACACCCAACCCCAGCAGGAGCTCGCTCAAGGGCGACAGCGTCGCGGACGCCGGCGTCACGGTCTCAGTGGAGAGCACCACGGAGCCGGATCGCTGGGATGGATTCGACCACACGAACAAGTACGGAAACTGGACCGTGCCGTCGACCGTCCAGTTGCCGGAGACGGCCGCCGTCCAGCTGGCCGCCAGGTGCCAGCCCGGGCACCCCGCCGTCCCGGGCGGACAACCGCCCGAGGTGTACACGGCCGCCGTCAAGGGGAACGTCGACTGCCATCGAAGCGTCAGCGACCCCGGGTGCGCCGCCGGGCCCACGATCTCCGTCGAGTTGCCCGCCCCGGGTCCTGCCGTCCAGGAGTTGGATGCCGTACTGGTGGTGGCGGGCGACGGGATCGGAACCAAGAACAGGGAGACGAGGCCGGCGACTCCCAACACGAGGAGGGTGACTCCGATGACGACCAAGCCCGGGCGCACGACGGCTCCGAGACGTCGGAAGAAGGAAATACGCTTCGGCCGCGCGCCTCGAAATCCATGAGATGCCTAAATACCCCCGACGGGTTCCGTGACATGACGTGACAGGCAGCGCCGACCCCTCCGGGACGGGGGCGGATGTCCCCGTCGTATCCGCCTGCTCGATGTGTGGGGGCACCCAGCGGGTGAATGACCCCGAGCGGGGCGAGATGCACTGCGCGAGTTGTGGTCTCGTCTTCGAGTCGACCGAGCTCGTGGCCCCCCCACCTCCCGCGGACCCGGAGGGCCGATCGACCGGTAGCGGACGGGGGATCGGCCCGTTCGCGTCCCCCGGCGCCTCCCGGCGCAACTTGGGCTCTACGCTGTCTCTCTCCAAGGACGGACAAGGGCGGCCGCTCAACTGGCAGCGTCGCTACGAGTTCCAGCATCTGAAGCGCGTCATGCAGCGCCAGACGGCGCGGGTCCCCGACGGCCCGTTCGACCGGTCTCTCGCGCGGGCGGAGATCGCCGCCTCCGGCGAGCGCCTCGGGCTCCCCACGGTGATCCTGGGGGAGGCGGAGCGGATGTTCCGGGAAGCCAAGGTCCGGGGTCTGTTCCGGGGACGGAGCCTGTCGGCGTCCGTCGGCGCCGTCATCTACGCGGCCTGCCGGCGGTACATGATCCCTCGAACCCTGGGCGAGGTGGCGAAGAGCCTCGGCGCCCGCCGTTCGGAAGTGGGCCGAGCGTTCAAGGTCGTACAGCGGGGCATCGGGGCGGAGATCCCCTCGATCGGTACCCGGTCATTCCTCGCCCGCTACGCGGAGGAGCTCGCCCTGTCCCCCGCCGTCCGCTCGACCGTCGAGACGATGCTGGACGAGGCGCACACCTCCCCGGAGCTATCGGGGCTGTCGCCCCATGGCCTCGTGGCCGCCCTGATCTACGTGGCCTCCGAGAAGAACGGGGAGCGCCGCTCCCGGGCCGAGATCGCCCGTGTCAGCGCCGTCACGGAGGTGACGCTGCGCTCCACGGGCCGTTTGGTCGAGCGGCTCTTCGGACGGCGGGCGAGCGACCCCGACCCCGCGGCCTAGCGGACGAGGAAATACCCCGCGGCCTTCTCGCGGACCTTTCGTCGGGCGATCCCCTTGGTCTGGAGCTCCTGGAGAGAGTTCATCACCATGTTCTTGGGAAGCTTCACGGATTGCGTGATCCGCTCGGCCGTCACCATCTTGTCCTCGGTGAGATAGCCCTGCTCCTTCATCGACTTGTAGACCTTGAGCGCGTTCGAAGAGACCTCGTCCTCAATTCCCATGGGGGTTCGCCGTCCTCCCCGCCGATTCGCGCCCGATATTTAACCGCCCGAAGGGTGGCCAGCCGATATCCGCCCGGCCCCCCTCACGGGCGTGGATGGCGCGTCCGGCGACCCACGTGGTGTGGGACGACCGGTTCCGTCGCTATGACTTCGGTCCGTCCCATCCGTTCTCGGAGATCCCGCGCGGTCTCGCGGTCGAGCTTTTGGAGGCCGTCGCGGAAACCGCCGGGCCGAATCCCGTCCCGCTACGGTGGACCCGGTTGGTCGAAGAGGCCCCGAGCGAGGCGCTCGCCCGATTTCACCGCCCCGAGTACCTCGCCCGGGTCCAGCGGCTCTCTGCATCCGGAACGGGCGAGCTGCTCGACCAGGGGGACACGCCGTCGTTCGCCGGCTGCTACGAGGCCTCCGCCCGCCTCGTGGCGGGGACGCTTCGGGCGCTCGATGCCTCCATAGAGGGGCGCTCCAGCGCGTTCGCGCCGGCGGGTGGGTTGCATCACGCCGCCCCCGATCGCGCCAGTGGCTTCTGCATCTTCAACGACCTCGCGGTGGCGATCTCGACGGCGCTCGCGGCGGGGCGTCGCGTGGCTTACGTCGACATCGACGCCCATCACGGTGACGGGGTCATGTACGGGTTCTATGACCAGGGCCGAGTCCTCGACATCGACTTCCACCAGGATGGGCGGACCATCTTCCCAGGAACGGGGTTCCCGTCGGAGACCGGTCGGGGAGATGGGGCGGGCCTCAAGGTGCACGTGCCGCTCCCGCCCGTAACGGGCGACACCGGCTTCACGCGGATGTTCGACCGTCTGGTGCCGGTCCTGCTCCGCGAGTTTCGACCCGACCTTGTTGTCCTGCAGTGCGGAGTGGACGCCCACACGGGAGACCGGCTCGGAGCGACCGGCCTCGAGTACACCCCTCGAGCCTATCGGCACGCGGTCCGCTCGATCCGCGACTTGGCCGCCGAGCAGGGAGAGGTCCCTCTGCTCATCACGGGGGGCGGTGGCTACTCCGCGGAGAACGTCGCCCGGGTGCTCGCCGCGGTCCCCCTCTGGCTCCACGACGTCGACCCTCCACCGGCCGAGAGGCTGCCGTCCGCGTGGGTGGAACGCTTCCACGACCAGACCGGGGCTCGCGCTCCGGACGACTGGAGCGTCGAGGCGGCCGAGTCACCGTGGTCGCCCCGGCTCGAGGCGCGCATCGCCGAGGAGCTCGAACGAGCCCTGGGGCGCCGGTTCCCTCCTTCCGATCCCCCGCGCTAGAGAACTTCGCCCACACTCGGCCGGTCCAGCACTTCCGCGTCCATGGCCCGGATACCGCGGAGAATCGAATCCTCACCTAGGAGTGGCTCGGTGATCCCCCGCGCCTGGTCGAGGAGGTACCCCCGAGCGACGACACCCGCGGCCACCGCCCCCAGGTCGGATTCCATCGATCCCGAAACGCTCCCCACCTCTCCGGCCCCGAG
>DASQHP010000115.1:0-4854 GCA_035632035.1 Thermoplasmata archaeon
GGGCGCCACTCGGGGCCCGGCTCACGCCGGGGAACGCCGCTCAGCCGGGTCCCCCGCAAGGAACGCTGGATGCGCCGCATCCGGGCCCAGCGCTCCCTGTTGAAGGAGCTGCGGGAATCGAAGCGGATCACGTCGGCCGTCTACCGGGAGTTCTACCGACGCTCGAAGGGCGGAATGTTCCGCAGCCGGGCGCACCTTCTTATCAACCTGCGGCTCGCCGGACACCTCCCCGAGGAGAAGCGCTAGATGAGCCGCGGTCCGCGTTACCGAGTCCCCCTGCGACGTCGCCGTGAGGGGAAGACCGACTACCGGCTGCGCCTCGGACTTCTGCGCGGGGGCCGCCCGCGTGCGGTCGTCCGCTTCACGAACCGACGGGTCCTGGTCGCCGTCACGGACTTCGACCCCACCGGCGACCGCGTGCTGGCGGCGGCCGACAGCCAGGAACTGACCCGGGTCGGATTTCCCGAGCGCGGCCTCGCCTCCACCCCCGCGGCCTACCTCACGGGGTATTTGGCCGGCCTGCGGGCGAAGGCGGCCGGGCGGACGGACGCGATCCTGGACGCGGGGCTCCGGCGGCCCGCGAGCGGCGGCCGGCTCCTGAGCGCTCTCAAGGGACTGCTGGACGCCGGCGTGGAGATCCCGCACGGCGAGAAGGGGTTCCCCTCCGCGGATCGGCTCAACGGCTCCCACCTGACCCCGCCCCTCCCGAAGCCGCTCGAGGCGTACCGGCTCGAGCTCGTCGGTCACGCCCAGCGTCCGTCGGAGGCGACGTGAGCGCCGCGATGCCGCCCCCGTCCGGCGGCATGGGCGGAGGCCCGGCGCCCCCGCCTCCCTGGGTCCCCAAGACCGAGCTCGGCCGCCGGGTCCAATCCGGCGAGCTCACGACGATGTCCCAGGCGCTCCGCACCGGGCTGCCACTGCGCGAGCCCCAGATCGTGGACGCGCTCCTCCCCGGCCTGCACGACGAAGTGCTGGACGTGAACATGGTCCAGCGGATGACCGACTCCGGTCGCCGGTTCAAGTTCGCGGTCACGGTCGTCGTCGGGAACGGCGACGGCTTCGTCGGACTCGGCCGCGCGAAGGGCAAGGAGGTCGGCCCCACGATCCGGCGCGCCATCGACCGAGCGAAGCTCGAGGTCGTCGAGGTCCTGCGGGGCTGCGGCAGCTGGGAATGCGGCTGCGGCCGGTCCCACACCGTCCCGTTCGCCGCGCTCGGCCGCTCGGGCTCCGTGGTGGTCACGGTAAAGCCCGCGCCCCGGGGCGTCGGGCTCGCGGTCGGGGACGTCGCAAAGCCGATCCTTCGGTTCGCGGGTATCACCGACGCCTGGGGATACACCGACGGGCACACGAAGACGACCGTCAACTACGCGCAGGCGGTGTTCACCTCGCTGCTCAATCTCTCCCGCCTCAAGGTCCCGGACGAGGACGCGACCCGTCTCAAGATCGTCCGCGGCGCCATCGGCACGTCCATCCTTCCTCCGAAGGAGGAGGGCGCTCCGCCCGGTGGCCGGGGACCGGGACGCGGCCGCGGTGGTCCGCGGCGCGGCGGACCCGGCCGGCGCCCGGGCGGCGGAGCCGGCGGTCCTCCCCGACCGGGCCCGCGGAGGTAGTCATGGTCTGGATGGTCGTTCGGGTCCGCGGGTCGATCCACGCCCGCCACGATATCGTCCAAACGCTCCACGACCTGAGGCTCACACGCCCCAACCACGCGACGCTCCTTCCGGAAGAGCCCGCGATGCGCGGCATGCTGATCGCGATGCAGGGATACGTGACCTGGGGCGAGGCCGACCAGCCGACCGTCGAGCTCCTCTTGCGGCAGCGCGGCGAGAAGCCCGTCGGGGGCCGCCTCACGGACGGGGAGGGGACGCCCCCCGAGTTCCCGCAGCTCGCCGCGACGGCCTTGAAGACGGGCAGCCTCCGGCTTGCTGGCGTGCGGCCCGTGTTCCGTCTGAAGGCGCCGAAGGGCGGCTGGCGGTCGACCAAGAAGCCGTTCGCCCGCGGCGGAGCGCTGGGGTACCGGGGCAGCGCGATCAACGAGCTCGCGAAGAAGATGGTGTGAACCGATGCCGAGTCGAACGCGGAAGTTCCGGGGGTCGCGCACGCATGGGCGAGGGATCAAGGCCGGTCGCGGCGCCGGCAAGCAGGGCGGGCGCGGGAACGCCGGCCTTCACAAGTACAAGTTCAAGTCGATGCTGATCTACGCGCCGGACCACTTCGGCCGGCACGGGTTCAAGCGCCCCCCCGAGATCCTGGAGGACCCGACCAGCGTCAACGTGGGCCAGCTGGATTCGCTGGTGCCGCTCCTCGAGGGCGCGAAGCTCCTGACGCACGAGGGGTCGACGCTCGTGGCGAACCTCGCGGCGGTCGGGGTCGACCGCCTCCTGGGCGGCGGGGCGACGGACCACACCTGGAAGGTCTACGTCGCGCACGCGACCAAGCACGCGCGCGAAAAGGTGACCGTCCTCGACGCGGCCCCCGGCTCTCCGGCTTGAGAGCCGAGAAGAAGACTATATTAGCGGCCGACCGGCTCGAGCGGGGGCGCGATGGCTGAGGAGGAGATCCCCCGCAACTACGCCTGGGCGCCGATCCTCGCGGCGATCCTCGCGATGATCCTCGCCCTCCTGTGGTTCTGGTCGAAGCCGACGCTCGTCGGGTTCGCGGTCACGGCCGTCGGGCTCGGGGCGGTCTTCACGCTCGTCTTCCTGGGGCTTTCCTACGACGGCCCCAAGTCGAAGCTCTACGGATTGAAGCCCGTCACGTCGCGGATGCCGGCCGTCGCCCAGCCGAAGGGCCACGTCCACTTCCGGACGAAGCTGTTCTGGGTCGTCATCATCCTGCTCCTCTACTTCCTCCTCACGAACGTCTTCCTCTACGGCGTCGACCAGGCGTCCGTCATCGACCTGTTCCAGAGCTATCGGGCGATCCTCGCCGGCCAGCAGGGGACGCTCATGCACCTCGGCATCGGGCCGATCGTCACCGGCTCGATCATCATGCAACTGTTCACCGGGGCGAAGATCATCAACCTGGACCTCACCGACGACGAGGACAAGGGGATGTACCAGGGCTCGCAGAAGGTCATGGTCATCGCCATGATCTTCGTCGAGGCGATCCCGCAGGTCTTCGGCTACCTGAAACCGTCCGCGGCGCTTGCCCAGACCCTCGGCGCGTTCTCGCCGGGGAACGGCGACCTCCTCGCGAACGGGATCATCGTCGCCCAGCTCGTCTTCGGCAGCTACCTCGTCTTTCTCATGGACGAGGTGGTGAGCAAATGGGGCATCGGGAGCGGGATCTCGCTGTTCATCGCCGCGGGAGTCTCGCAGCAGATCGTCCAGGGGACGCTCAACTGGCTTCCCGCGCAGCCGGGCGGGGTGAGCGCGCAGAACCCGCCGGCGGGGACGATCCCGAAGACGATCTGGTTCTTCACGCACTATTCCGCCTCCAGCATGGCCGGAGGCGGGTGGGAGCAGGTGCTCCTCCATCAGCCGAACCCCGTCGTGGCGCTCGCGGGGACCGCCGCCATCTTCTTCCTGGTCGCGTGGACGGAGTCCACGCGCATCGAGCTCCCCCTCTCCCACGCCGAGGCCCGGGGCGCGCGCGGCCGCTACCCCTTGCGGCTGATCTACGCGAGCAACATCCCGGTCATCCTGATGGCGGCGCTGCTCGCCAACGTCTCGATGTTCAGCATCCTCCTCTGGTCGAACCCCACGCTCCAGCACTTCCCGTTCATCGGCGGCCAGTGGTGGATCGGGAGCTATCCCACGGCGGCGCAGGCGTCGACGCTCGGCGTCTCCCAGACGACCCCTCTTACCGGAGGTGCCTACTATCTCTCCACGGTCAACGGTCTCGAGTCGTGGCTCCTGCCGCTCCTGAACCCGCAGGCGTACGGAGCCTTCCTGGTCGGCCACCAGTGGTGGCAGGACCTCGCCCACGTCGGGATCTACTTCAGCGTCATGGTCATCGGTTCGATCATCTTCGCCCGGTTCTGGATCCAGACGACCAACATGGGTCCCGAGGCCGTCGCCCGCCAGATCGAGGCGAGCGGAATGCAGATCCCCGGCTTCCGCCGGGAGCCCCGCGTGCTGCGTCGGGTGCTCGCGCGCTACATCCCGGTGATCACGATCATCTCGGGGGCGGCCGTGGGGGCGCTCGCCGCCGGCGCGGACCTCATCGGCACCGTCGGCAACGCGAGCGGGACCGGCGTGCTGCTCACCGTCGGGATCATCATCAATCTCTACGAGGCGATGGGCCGCGAGCAGTTGATGGAGATGAACCCGCTCCTTAGGCGGTTCATCGGAGGCGAGTAGGCGATGGCCGCGGAGGAGAGCTCCGCCGACGCACCGGACGAGCCGCTGGCCACGACCGAAGCGGAAGAGAGCGAGCCCGAGGCGCCCGCGCCACCCGCGCGGCCGGCGGCACCGACGTTCAAGGCGTCGACGTTCCTCTACACGTTCCTCTTCGTGCTCGGGATCCTCATGATCTTCGACACCTCCACGCGCAACGGCGTAGCCCTCGAGCTGGGGATCGTCCTCCAGCCCGCGATCGGTTTCGGCGGGAACTTCGTCCTTCTCACGATGTTCGTGGCCGCGGTGATCGAGATGGTCCTGACCGCTCTCGCCTACAACTGGGCCACGGACTGGTTCAAGACCGCCAAGGTCCAGCAGTGGGGGACGGCCATCCGCAAGGCGAACATGGAGGCCCTGCGCTCCGGCAAGAAGGACCGCCTGGACGCGTTAAAGCCGCACCAGCAGAAGTTCACCAGCCTCTCGAGCGAGGTCTCCATGGCCCAGCTCAAGGGGATGGCCGTCACGTGGTTCCTCGTGATCGCCATCTACACCTGGGTCGGCCTCTTCCTCT
>DASQHP010000116.1:0-11961 GCA_035632035.1 Thermoplasmata archaeon
ACACCGGCCGGGGCATCGGACGGTCGGCGGGGTCGGCGCTCGCCTCGACCGCCGGTCCGACCGGGAGGTGGGCCTGAGGTTCCTCGGCCGCGGGACGTGGCCCGATGACCGCTTCGGGGTAGACCCACCCCTCGGCCGGAGGGAGCGGGCCACCATTCGGGCGGGGGGAACCGATCAGCACGGTCGCCAGCGCGGCACCCAACAGAAGCAGAAGACCCGCCGCCAGTATCCATCGCCCGGTCGCGGCGCCCGCTCCCGAGAGCGCCGCGGTTCCCCCGGCCAGGATCAGCGCCGCCAGGACCACCAGCACGAGGCCCGCGATCTCGGCCGGGCCCAGCGGCAGCTCGGCGAGATGGAGGCGTGGACGCATCCTCGAGGACATCCGTGCCTCGCTCGACCGGCGCCAGTTCGTGATCGACGTCCCCGACGCCACGGCGGCCAAGGCCCGGCTCGCGCTGGAGCGGATGGTCGCGACCTGACCGACGGTCGATCTTCAGAACTTCGGGAGAAGTGGCGCCAAGCCGCTCACATAGTAGCCGTAGGCGGCGACGAGCAGCAGCACCGCCGAGAGGAAGACGAGGCCGATGGCGGGCCAGGACGGCTTCGTGGTCAGATAGAACCCGATCGAGAACGGGTTGAGGCGGGTCGAGATGAACGAGAGGCCCGTCCAGAGAAGGAACGCCCCCAGCAGCGCCGGCACGACGATGGTGTAGGCACCCAGGAGGAGCCCCACGAAGAGGAAGGCGACCGTGAACGGCATCGCCGCGTTGGAGCGACGTGGCGGCTCGCCGCGCTCGTGTTCCCGTTCGTTCCGGCGCATGCTCCGGTCTCCCCGAAGGGTCGTACAATAACCAATCGCTCGAGGCGAACCCGGTCGGGGCGCTCCCGGGCCACCGAAGGTAGATAGCACGGCTTCGCCGTCCAGAAAACCCCGGGTGTCCTCGAGGATGCGTCCACGCCTCCATCTCGCCGAGCTGCCGCTGGTCCCGGCCGAGATCGCGGGCCTCGTGCTGGTGGTCCTGGCGGCGCTGATCCTGGCCGGCGGAACCGCGACGCTCTCGGGAGCGGGTGCCGCGACGGGGCGATGGATACTGGCGGCGGGTCTTCTGCTTCTGTTGGGTGCCGCGCTGGCGACCGTGCTGATCGGCTCCCCCCGCCCGAATGGTGGCCCGCTCCCTCCGGCCGAGGGGTGGGTATACCCCGAAGCGGTCATCGGGCCACGTCCCGCGGCCGAGGAACCTCAGGCCCACCTCCCGGTCGGACCGGCGGTCGAGGCGGGCGCCGATCCCGCCGACCGTCCGATGCCCCGGCCGGTGTCGACATCGATCCCCGGAGCGTATCGCGCCGCCGTCGAGGCGCTGGATGGGGCGGTCCCTCCGGCTGGATGGAGCGACCCGGGTCCGCCGATCGTCGCGGCGCTTCCGTTCGCGGCCCTGTCGACGCCCCCCGAACCACGGGCCTTCCCCGGGGAGGGGGCGGATTCATCCGCCGTGCTCGAGGTCGAACTCGCGCGGCTCCGAGCTCGCCTGCGGGAGATCGAGACCTCTCCCGGCCCGAGCGTGCCCGCGCGTCTCGAGCTGTCCGGTGGCACCCGCACCCCGCTCGCGGAGGCGGCCGCGTTGGACACGCCCCGACTTGGACCCAACGGGCTCGCGGCCTCGCGGGCCTGCGCCGATTGCGGGACGGCCGTGGCCACGACCGGTGCTCCGTCCCTCTGCTCCAGTTGCGGGCGGCTCCTCTGCCCATCCTGCGCGGACCGAGCCGGTGGGACCGCCGGATCCCTCTACTGCCCGAGTTGCGCCCGTTCTCGGTCGGCGGGCGGTGGCGCTTCGATCTCCGGCGGGCGGACGAGCCGGCCTACGGAGTCGAACGTCGGCGGGTCGGAGAACGGGTCGTCGCGACGGGGTCCGCGTTGAGGACCTGAGACGGGCCGAGCCAAGCCCGTCGCGCGAGCCCTATCGCGAGGTCCAATGCGTCCAGCGGGTCGCCCGGCCCGCGGGTCCCGGCGCTGAGGAGCAGCCGGACGCCCGCCTCCCGGGCGGCTCTGACCCCGGCCGAATCGAGGCCCTCGGCAGCGGCCCGGGGCGTGACCTCAAGCCCGAGCTTGTGCCGGGACGCCCAATCGACCCAGGCTCGGGTGGAATCGGGGGTGGCTTCGGAACCCGCGGGGGCCAGAGCGAGATGGACGACCGCGAGTCCGGCGCGGGGTGACGTGTCGCTGGGGGGAACGGTCCGACCCTCGGCGCTCACGAGCGCAAAGTCCGCGTGCGCGGATGGAACGGGCGCATCCCACGGCCGCTCGAATCCGAATCGTGCGGCGGCGAACCCGGCGGTGGCCGCCCTCCGAACCCGGAGGTGGGCCTCGAGCTCCCCCGTCGGGGGGTCGGATGCGGGGAAGGCGAACCCGACGAACGCCCACCCCAGCCGGTGAGCTTCTTGCAGCCGACGGTCGACCTCGGGGGCGCCGTCTCCCTTCTCCAGATGGACGTGGAGATCGCCCGGCACGTGCGAGCGATCCACCAGCGCGGGGATCTGCCGAGATTGGGCGAGCTCGACCTCGCCGTGGTCCTCTCGCATCTCGGCCGGTATCCAAGGAAGATCGAGCGCACCGTACACCTCCTCCTCCGTGCGGCCCGCGACGCGTTCGTCCCCCCGGAACACCCCGTACTCGTTGACCTTGAGGCCGCGATCGCGAGCGATCGTGCGAAGGTGGACGTTGTGGTCTTTGGAGCCGGTGAAGTACTGGAGGGCCGCGCCGAACGATTCCGGGTCGACCACGCGCAGGTCGACTTGGAGCTCGCTCTCCACGATCACGGTCTCCTTCGTCGTCCCGCGGAGCGTGACCCGGCGCACGGCCGGCAGTCGCCCGAACGCGTCCAGGACGGCCGGCGGGTCGCGGGAGGTGACGAGGATGTCGAGGTCTCCGACGCTCTCCCGACGGCGCCGCAGGCTGCCCGCGACCTCGATCTGGTCGACGGGTGCGTGGGCCCGCAGGGCTTCCACGAGCGTGCGGGCGATCGTCCAACCCTCGAGGAGCGGGCGGCGACGGCCCGTCGGCTGGCCCGCTCCCAGCGCCTGTTTCAGAAGCTCGAGCTTCCGCGCGCCGAACCCTTTCGCGTCGCGGAACCGGCCCGCGTCGATGGCCGCCGAGAGTTCCTGCGGGCCCTCGATCCCGAACTCGACCAGGAACCGCCGGGCCGTCTTGGGTCCCACACCGGGGAGACGCATGATCTCGAGGGCGCCGGCCGGTACCTCTCGCTGGACCCGCTCGTAGTAGGCGATCTTTCCGTCCCTCAGGTACTCCTGGATCTTCTCTCCGATCGCCGCGCCGACTCCCGGTATCTGGTCCAGCTCCTTGCGCTCGGCGACCCGGCGGATGTCCTCCGCCAACGATTCGATCGACCGGGCCGCTCGGCGGTAGGCCTCGGGTTTGAACCGCTCGCCCTCCAGGTCCAGGATGTCGGCGATCGACCGGAAGATCTCGACCAGTTCCTGGTTGGTCGTCATGGGGCCCGCTCCGCTCCCGCGTCTACCCACGTCCGGTACCGGAGAGTGCGGAAACCCACCCGTTCGTAGGCGCGGACCGCGGGGGCGTTGTCGTCGCGCACGAACAAGGCGGTCGCAGCCCCCGTGGCATCGGCCTCGGCCACAGCCGCCGCCGTCAGCGCCCGCCCGAGACCCTGGTTGCGATGAGCCGGGTCGACGTAGACACCGCCGATGATCCAGACGGAAGCCCGCTTTACGTGTGTCGAAGCGACCCCCACGATCCGGGGGCCGTCAAACGCGCCCCAGATCGCTTCCGGTATCGGGGGATCATCGAGCCGCATCGGCCGGGTGTATCCCCGGCGGACCCACTCGTCCGCCCGGGCGGCGAACCCCTGGAGTTCCGGAACGTCCGCCGAACGGAGGCGCCGGATGCGCGGGTCCGGAACCGGGGACGGGACCGCCCCGGCCGCCCGGCTCATGACGCGGATGCGGTACGTCCTCGCCGGCGCGCGGGCGGCGCAGACAGCCTCCCCCACGGGCTCGGGGACGACGGCGATCAACGGCCGAGGTGGAAGGGCGTCGAGGAGCGCGTCCGGCCGGTCGGAACCGACCCAGTGCACCACTGTTCCCAGGTTGCCGTGCCAGATGAGGAGGTACGCGACCGGCACGCCCCCCTCGCGAAGGACCCGGAACTCGACCCGGTCCGGCGCGTAGTCGAGGTCCCAGAGCGCGTAGGCATGCATCACGGGGTCGTGCCGCGCCTGGTCTTCGAGCCAGGCCCGGTCCATGCCGGAGGAGACGCTCGCGACCGCGGGGCCCATCTTTCCCGGCAGCGCGGGCAGCTACTTCGGCGTTGCCGCGGCGGGGCGCAACCGTTTATCCGCCACCGGGGTCGGAGCGGCGTGTCGATCCCCCACCGGCCGAGCCCGGGGTTTCCCGCACATCTCAACGCGCTCTACGCCCGATTTCCTTTCGACCGATCGCTGGACGAGGACCCCCTCATGTGCGTGCGGCCCTACGCCAAGCGGCCACGGGCCGCCGAGATCGCCGGGATCGTGGCCGCGACGCTCGCGGTCGGAACGACGCGATCCATCCAGCGCGCCTTCCGGGAGTTCGAGCTCCGTGCCGGTGCCGACCTCGAGGCGTGGGTGGACGACTCCCCGCAGCCGGGCGTGGCCCGGCGGTTCGGCACGTTCCGCCACCGATGGATCCGGGGCGATCAGCTCACCCACTTGGGCCGGACCCTCCGGTCCGTGTACCGGTCCGGCGAATCCCTGGAGGATCGGTTCCTCGTGGGGTACCGCCAAGCTGGGTTCGGCGCGGGACTGGATTCCCTCGCGCGGACGTTGCGGGAGGGCCCCCGGGGAAGACCGGCGGACGCCCCGGCCGGTTACTCGCGGCTCTTCCCCTCGCCGCTCGGGCCGACGCATAGCGCCTGCAAGCGGCTCGTGCTCTACGTCCGGTGGATGACGCGGCCCGGCTACCCGGACCTCGGCCTCTGGCGACACGTCGCGACCGGCGACCTTCGGGTGCCGCTCGACCAGCACGTCTACTGGATCGCGTACCACCTGGGTCTCACCCACCGGCGGACCCGGAACTGGGCGGCGGTGGAAGAAGTGACCGAAGCGCTTCGGCGGATCGACCCGATCGACCCGGTGCGGTTCGATTTCGTGCTGTGCCATACCGGGGTTTCTGGCGATTGCCCGAAGCGTCGCGACATGTCGGTCTGCGGTCCGTGCGTGGTCCGACCGGATTGTCAACTCTGGCGGGGAGCGGTGGCGGGATGACCGGGGCGGCCCTTCCCGTGGACACGGGTCTCTTGGCCCGGTTTCGCGCCGCCGGCAAGGAGATCGGCTGGCGCGCGGCCCCGCGAACCCCCGGCCGGCCCGCGCCGGCCGGCTCCGCCCTCCGTCGGATCGCGCACCTGCATGACGAAGAGGCGCGCGTCGAATCGCGGCGCGTGGGGAAGGGGTACTCCGTGCGGGTGGATTCGGGTCCGGTGGGGGCCCTCGCGCTGATCCTCGAAATGGACGGCCGCGGCCTCCCGACGTCGCTGGAGACCGCGGAGGCGGGCGCGCTCCCGGGATTCGACCAGGGGGCCATCGAGGCCCGATGGGGCGGAGCGGCGCCGACGCGCGCCCAGCTTCCGCTCCACGACCTGGTCGAGCTCGCGCGCTACGCGCTCGCCTGAACGAACCGGGCCGCCGCGCGCTGCGCGCGCGGCCAGAGCCGGGGGAGCGTGGACCGCAGCCGCGCCCAGCTCTCGACCGTCGGGGCCGGTAGACGGGGCGGACCCCGCATCGGGATCGGCGAGCCGGGCCAGAATCGTCGCAGCCCGACGTACCGGGCGGCGGGCACGCCGGCTCTCCAGGCCGCGACGAGGTCGAGGTCGGTGTCGCCCAGGTGGAGTGAGCCACCGGCCGAGGTCTTCAGCCGCTCGAGAGCGATCCGCATCGGGCGGGGGTCCGGTTTGGCCGCGCCCACCTCGCTCGAGAGGACGATCACGTCGACCTGGGAGGCGATCCCGCACCGCCGGAGGATCCGATGGATCGCCTCGGGAGGCTCGTGGACGACGTTGGAGACGAGCGCCGTGGGGATCGCCTCGTTCCTCAGCCCCTCCAGGAGCCGGAGGCACCCCGGGGCTACCCGCACCGGCGCCGCCTCGATGCCGCGGGCGAGCGCCGATTCGAGCCGGGGAAGGTCGACGCGGCCGTTCGGGATCGCCCAGGCCGCCTGGGCGGAGAGCGGGAACGGATCTCCCAGCGGCTCGCGGCGGGCGATCTCGACGGTGAGCTCGTGGGCGCGCGCCGTCGCGGAGGGGACATCGAGCCCCGAACGCTCGAGCGCATCGACCCACGCCCGCCGCCGGGAGGCCTCCACGGCGCGACGCGGGCCGTTGGGCAGGTAGAGGAGCGTGTACCAAACGTCGAAGAGGAAGGCGGAGGGCGTGTTCACGGGCGCCAGCCCCGGGAGCGGCGACCGGCCCGAACGCCGCTGCGCTCGTAGAGCTCGATCGTCCGCTCGATGATCTCCCGCAGGCGGGGGGCGGCCCGATCGACGTAGCAGCGTCGGGCCGTCTCCGCCCCGACGGAGCCCATCCGCTCCGCGCGGTCGGGGTGGTTGAGGAGCTCGACCACCCGGTCCGCGATCGCGGACGACTGGCCGGGGGGCGTCGTGAACCCGTTCATCCCGGCGTTGACGAGCTCCGCGACCCCCGCGCCGCGGCTCACGACGATCGGCCTCCCGTACATCCACGCCTCGATCCCGACGAGCCCGAATCCCTCCCACGGGGCCGGATGGACGAACACGTCGGCGGCCGCGTAGGCGGTCGCGAGCTCCCGGGGGCTCGCCGTCCCCGTGAAGACGACGTGGGAGGAGATGCCGAGCGCCTTGGCCCGTGCCTCCAGGTGACGCCGCCAGGTCGTGCCCTTGGTCGACCCGAGGCCGGCCGTGCCCGTGGAGAAGCTCGAGCCTCCGACGATGACGCAGCGGGTGCCGGGGTGGCGCCGCCGGATGCGGGGGAGCGCCTCCAGGAGGATATCCTGGCGCTTCATCGGGTCCATCCGGCCGACGGAGACCAGGACCGGGCCCTCCTCCAGTCCGTGCTCCGCGGCGAAGCGGCTCACCTCGCTCGTCGTCGGCCGGGCCTTCTCGGCGGGGTCGATGAACGGGTAGACCTGGAACGCGCGACCATGGTAGCCGACCTGGATCAGCGACTCCAGGCCGGCCCGGGTGCTCACGACCATCCCGTCGAACCCCTCCATCGACTTCAGGAAGAAGCGCGACACGGGCTCGGGGTAGCCCCGGAAGTCGAGCGGGATGTGCCAGTGCAACAGCGCCGGCGAGCTCGGCCCGATGAGGCCGCCGGTGAGGATCTGCTGGAAGTCGTTCACGTAGAACAGGTCGTGGTCGGCGACCTCGCTCAGCAGCCGGTCGGCGGTGTGATAGGTGTACGCGAGGAATCCCGGATAGTCCCGGTCGGACGGCGCGAATCCCCGGGGGCCGTGGAACGAGCGCCAGATCGCCTCCTTGAACCGGGAGTACCGTCGGCGCTCGGGCTCCGAGATCGTCACGCTCTCGAAGATGTACCCCTCGTCGGTGGCCACCTCCTTCGGCAGCGCCGGGGTGCCGAGGGCGATCCACCGCGCCGGGCGCCGGATCCAGCTGCCCATCCCGGCGCGCAGGAGCGCGCGCATCATCGGGATGACCCCGCCGAGCTGGGGCACGTAGTCGCGGCCCAGCCGCCAGGTGCGGCCGTCGGGCGGCGGCGCGCCGGCCCGGGGAGAGAGGGGCGGCGTCTGCGTGTTGATGCAGAGGTCGATCTGCGCCATGGGGCCGGACCGGCCCGAGTGGCTGGGGGACGGAGAGCCGTCGGGGCCGGGAGTGTTCGGTCGCCTCGACCTCGTAAGGAGGCCGGGCTACTTTACGCCGGCCACCCGCCTACGAGCAGCCGCTCGTGGCCCCGCAGACCGTGCAGGCGTAGCAGGTCCCCGACCGGACCATGATGCCGCCGCAGATGTGACAGCTCGGGGCGTCCTCGCTGGTGAGGCCCATGCGGGCGCCCTCGGTGAAGGAGTCGAGCGGCTTGGTCTCGAACTTCACCGTGGCCGAGACGGGCGCCGGCTTCGCCGGCGCGGCATCGTGGCCGTTCCCCTCGACCGGGCCCTCGAGCCCGATGGCGCGGCGCTGCTCCTCGGTGAGGAACTCGATCGCGAGCCAGCGGGCGACGTAGTCGGGGATCGACTTCGCGAAGCGGATCTTCGGATTGTTGGTCGCGCCGGCCGGCTCGAATCGGAGGTGGGCGAGCTTCCGCACGAGGTCCTTGAGCGGCACCCCGTGCTGGAGCGCCATCGACATCGAGATCCCGAGCGAATCCATGAGGCCGTTCACCGTCGACCCCTCCTTCGTCACCCGGAAGAAGATCTCGCCGGGCCGTCCATCGGGGTAGAGGCCGACCGTCACGTAGCCGTCGTGCCCGCCGACCTGGAAGTGGTGGGTGATCGCCTTGCGCTCGTCCGGGAGCCGCTCGCGCGTCGGCCCGCGGACCGGCGTCACGGCCTTGCCCTTGCCGGTCTCGTACGGCTGGCTCGCCTTGCAGCCGTCTCGGTAGAGCGCGACGGACTTGATGCCGAGCCGCCACGCCTCGAGGTAGATCCGCTCGATGTCCTCCACGGTCGCGTCGTGGGGAAGGTTGATCGTCTTGGACGCGCCGCCCGAGAGGAACGGCTGCGTCGCGCCGAGCATCTTCAGGTGGCCCATCGGGGGGATGGTGCGCGTGGCGCCCGCCGGGGCGAGCGCGCAGTCGAAGACGGGGAGATGCTCGGGTTTCAAGCCCGGCGCGCCCTCGGCGCTGCCGGTCGACTCGATGTGCTTCTTGATGGCGGTGATCGTCTCCGGAGCATAGCCCAAGCTCACCAGCGCCTCCTCGGCGGTCCGGTTGACCAGGCGCATCGTCCCGCCGCCGACCAGGTTCTTCGTCTTGACGAGCGAGAGCTCGGGTTCGAGGCCCAGCGTGTCGCATCCCATGAGGAGGCCGATCGTTCCCGTGGGGGCGATGACGGAGATCTGGGCGTTGCGGTAGCCCCAGAGCTCGCCGGCCTTCACCGTGTCGCGCCAGCGATCGACGGCCGCCTGCACGAGGGGCGTGAGGCGGGCGTCGTTGACCGCGATCTTCTCGGCGGCGTGGGCGTGCTTCCCCATCACCCTCAGCATCGGCGAGCGGTTCTTCTCGAAGCCGGGGAACGGGCCGACCCGCTTCGCGATCTCGGCCGACATGTGGTAGCCTTCGGCGGACAGGTACGCGCTGACCGCCCCGGCGAGGGTGCGACCCTCATCGGAGTCGTAGGCGAGTCCGTGGTGCATGAGGAGCGCGCCCAGGTTCGCGTAGCCGAGCCCCAGGGGGCGGAAGTCGTGGGAGTTCTGCGCGATGGAGGCCGTGGGGTAGCTCGAGGCGTCCACGAGGATCTCCATGGCGAGGATCATCGTCCGGATGGCGTCCCGGAACAGGGGCAGGTCGAAGCCGCCCTTCGCGTCCAGGAACTTCATGAGGTTGATGGACGCGAGATTGCACGCCGTGTCGTCCAGGAACAGGTACTCGCTGCACGGGTTGGAGGCGTTGATCCGCCCGCTCATCGGGCTCGTGTGCCAGTCGTTCGTGATGTCGTCGAACTGGACACCGGGGTCGCCGCATCGCCAGGCCGCGTAGGCGAGCTTGCGCCAGAGCTCCCGGGCGGGCAGCGTCGCCGCGACGGAGTGGTCCGTCCGGTTGTACGTCTTCCACTCGGTGTCCTTGACGACGGCGTCCATGAACGAGTCCGGGATGCGGACCGAGTGGTTCGCGTTCTGGTAGGCGATGGAGGCGTAGGCGCTGTCGGGGTCGGTCCCGTCGAAGTTGGACGAGTAGCCCTCGCGGATGAGGGCGAGCGCCTTGTCCTCCTCGCGGACCTTGCAGTCGATGAAATCGACGATGTCCGGGTGGTCCATGTTGAGGATCACCATCTTCGCCGCCCGGCGCGTCGTCCCGCCGGATTTGATGACGCCGGCGAGCGCGTCGAACGCCCGCATGAACGACACGGGTCCCGACGCGATGCCGCCGCCGGAGAGCTTCTCGTGGCTCCCCCGCAGCGCGGAGAGGTTCGACCCGGTTCCACTGCCGCCCTTGAAGAGGCGGCCCTCGCTCGTCGCGAGCGCGAGGATGGAATCCATGTCGTCACCGACGGACTGGATGAAGCACGCCGAGCACTGGGGCGGCTCGCGGACTCCCACGTTGAACCAGACGGGGCTGTTGAACGCCGCCATCTGCTGGACCATGAGGTAGCTCAAACTCTCCTCGAGGCGAGTCGATTCCTCGGCGGTGTCGATGTACCCCAGCTCGAGGCCCCGCTGGGAGATCCAGTGACAAACCCGCCGGATCATCCCGTCGACGGACGACTCCCGGTGGCCCTGGATGACGCGGAAGTACTTCGACGCGGCGATGTTGATCGAGTTCTCCGACCAGCTCGTCGGAGCGTGGATCCCCTTGAGCTCGAAGATCACCTTTCCCTCGGCGTTCTTGATCATCGAGTCGTGGGTCCGCCACTCCACGGTGTCGAAGGCGGTCTTCCCTCGGGGAACCAGTTGGGGGACGGGAATCGGTTCCCGCCCGAGTCGGGCGCCCGCTCGGGCCCCCGCGAGATCCGGGACGGTGGGAGCGCGCTTCTTCGCTAGTGCCATTGCGATCTGTTCCTGGAGACGGCCGCGCGGCGGTGTCGGTGAACGGTCAGGTCCCGTCCGGTGGAACGCGCAGGGACGTCTTTCGGTTCCGGTCAGTCAAGGAAACGGATCTGGCGACCCGCCGTTTCCTCCTCCCGCGGACCGAAAGGCCCTCGCGGCGTCACCTCGGACACCCGTCGCGGCCCCTCCGGAGCGTCCTGAACGCGACGCGGTATAAGCCAAGTGGGTTGTGCGCGCACCCGACGGGCTCGTTTTGGCCCCGTCGCGCGCTAACTCGGCGGCCGCGGCAGCACGCGCATGGTGCACGGCATCGTGACTCCGCACTCGCCGCAGAAGAGGCCCTCCTCGGCGACCCAGAGGAACTCCCCGCACCGTTCGCACTTGCGCGGATCGTCGGAATCCCAGCGGCAGACCATCGGCCACCGCTAGTCGCCGCGCTATTTGGAATCAAGGTCGGAACAGAAGCGGGTCGGAGAGTCGAAAACAGTGAAATTGTTGGGGCGGCCCGGGGGAGGCCGCCCCGTTTCGGATCGTCCGGTCGAACGTTCAGGCGTTCTTCATCCGGGCGCGGGAGATGTAGCCCTTCTTGTCGAGGAAATACATGTACCCGTCCTGGCGGGTGATCTTCTCCGTTCCGACCTTCGCCTTCCTTCCGCTCTTGTTGAGCTTGGTCGGCGTCTTCCAAAGGTACCCATCCTTCCCGAGGTAGTACAGGTATCCCTTCTCGCGCTTGATCTGCTCCTTCCCAACCTTCTCGGCCATTTTGGCGACCTCACCGCCGAGAAGGAAAGCCCTCCTATTTGAATGTAAGGTCGGAGTTACCTCGAAGAAGTCACGATTCCCTGACGTGAAATCAGGGCCGGACGCGCGTCGATCCGGTACGGGATCCCCTCGAGCGAGGGGACGTCGAAGGCGACGAAATCGGCCGAGCGCCCCGGGGCGAGCGTGCCCGCCACCTCGGCGAGGCCGCTCGCGTGCGCGGCGTTCACCGTGGCCGCCGTGATCGCCTCCGCCGGCGTGAGCCGCGCGCTGTAGACGGCGTGGGCGAGGACGAGCGGCATCGATTCGACCCAGGAGTTCGGGGAGCAGTCGGTGCCGAGGGCGACCGGCACGTTCGCGTCGACCATCTCGCGGCCGGGGCTCCGGGTCCCCGAGAGCGAGGCGAACGGCGTCACGGGCAGGAGGACCGCGGTCACGCCCGCCTCGGCGAGCCCGGCGCGGTCCTCCTCGTGGACCGCCAGGAGATGCTCGGCGGAGCGCACG
>DASQHP010000117.1:0-7456 GCA_035632035.1 Thermoplasmata archaeon
GGGGCTGACGAACTGTTGGCCGCTCGAGTAGTTCACGCCGTTGATCTTGACGCCCCCGCACGGTCCGGCGTTCGTGGTGATGTTGGTGGTGAACGTCGGCAGCGGTCCGCGTCGGATGTGATGGAAGCCGATGGGGGGGTCGACGATGGAAGAGCCGGCAGCGTCCGTGGCCGTGAGCGTGTAGTTGAGAAGCCCGTTCCCGAGGGTCGACGGGATGGAGGCCGAGTAGGTCGCGTTGGTCGCCGAGCCTCCGGTCTGGCTGAGTGCTCCCGTGTAGTAGATGCCCCCATTGAGGTTGTACCGGTACGTGACACCCGTCACCGTCCCGAACGAGGTCGCCGTCGCGTTGAGGTAGATCGTGCTGCCGGGCGGGGAGAACCCGGCGAGGCTCGAGTTCGACCGCGCGAAGAACCAGAGAGGGACCATGTCGCTCTGGGCCGCGTTGGCCAGGAACTCCGCCGTCGCCCCGCCGAAGCGGAACGTGGTCCAGGGCCAGTCCGAGCCGAAGTTCATCTGGGAGCCGTTGAAGGTGAACCACGGGTAGTAGCCGGTCCCCCCGTTCACCAGGAAGTTGATGCACGGGGCGACCGTGAGCGGCGGCGCGAGCTGGTTGCAGACTCCCGAGGTCGACTCGGGCGCGAAGATGGCGAAGTCGCCCGCGTAGCCGCTTCCCGTCCAGTACTTGGGCACGCCGAGGGTGAGCGGCGGCATCCCGCGGAGCGTCGTTTCGGAGTAGGCGGCGGGGAACGCCCCGAACCCCTCGCCGTACGGGAACGCCCAGTACAGCCGGCAGGAATCCGGGCACGAACTGTTGTAGAACGGCTCGAAGGAGTTGCTGCCCGTGTTCGCCGCGCTGAACGTGTAGCTGGACGAATCCGCCACATTGGTCGAATCGTTCGCGTAGACCGTGAGCGCTCCGCTCCCCCCGGCCTTTCCCACGAACGTGACGTTGAGGAACGACCCGCCGGGGACGGAGACGCCGAGGCTCGTGGTGGTGATCATCTGGACGACGCAGAAGAACGAGTTGTTCCAGCTCGCGGCCATCGAGTTCGTGGGGCAGGCCCACATGCTCTCCGAGGTCGACCCACCGTAGATCGAGTCGTTCCGCATCGACCAGACGGCGACGTCCTCGGACCAGGAGTTGGTACCGGGCGTGAACGTGATCTCCGCGTAGGACTGGCCCCAGGCCGACGAGCTGTCCCCGGAGACGACGATGCCCAGCATCTCCTCGAAGAAGGCGGTGGCCTGGGTCGACGAGCTCCCATCGGGAGGCAGCCAGATCGGAACGTTGTAGCGCTCGCCGGAGTACGCGTTGCTGGACGCGAACGACGCGTGGATCTCATCCTCCCAGACGGTGTTGCACGGCGTCTGGAAGAGCGGGTTCGGCGAGGGGGGGAACAACCCGCCGACCGTCCCGTACGCGGGGGTTGGGGGGTTGGTGTTCGGGCATCCGACCGTGGGATGCGGAACGGCTGGCGCGGTCGATGTCGGTGTGGTCGCCGGCGCGCCAGGGACGTGCAGCGTCGGGGAAGCCCCGACCGGCGGGCTCGCCGCCCCCGCTGCCGGGCCCGGAGCGCCCGGGATCCCCGTGAGGAGGAGGACGGCGACCGCCACAAGGACGGGAATCCAGGCGCCGGCGAGACCGCGCATCATGCGATGCCCCTTCCCGCGCTAGTCGTCCTCGTCGTCCGATTCACCGGGTGCCGGTAGGCGGCGCACCGCGTCGGGGCGGTAGACTTCGAGGCTGGGGGCGATCGCCATCTCGCGGGCGCGCCCGGTGAGCGGCCGCACGGGCGGGTGCTCGCGCTCCTCCCCCCGGGCGTCCCACCAGAATGTGAACCCGACGACCGCTGTGGCGCCTCCCAGGATCGCGATGGTGACCTGGAGGTATCCCGAGTAGGCGAAGCGGGCGAGGGCCGGCGTGTAGATTCCCAGGAGGAAGATGACGATCCCGACGACGCCGACCCCGAGCCACGACGTGGCCGGAAGAGCGCGCCGCACCGACTCCTGGCTCGCCATGCGGGACCTCGGTTCATCGCGGGTCGGGGAACGACGGGGACTCTGAGCGTCGGTCCGTGCCGTTCACCCATCGTCGTCCCGTCCCCATCCCGGCCCGCGCGTTCCCCCTACGTGCGCGTCCCGTAGGACTTGATGAACTCCTGGGCCCAGGCGAGCGTTTCCGGCGTGATGGACGACTTCGTCCGTCCGATCGCCTCGGCGAGGTTCGCCATCCGGACCCCGACGACCTTGGACGTGGGCTCGATCTTCTGGGCCGGCGTGGGCGCACCCGCTCCCGCCGTGAAGAGACCGGCCGCGGCCGGCGTCTCCTTCGTCTCCGTGACGAGCTGCTCGCGCAATGCGATCAGCTTCGCCTCATCGACGACGGAGGCGATGTCGGCGCCGGAGAAGCCGTCGGCGCGCTGGGCGAGCGCCCCGAAGTCGATCGCCCCTTCCGTGGGCACCCCCTTGAGGTGGATCCGGAAGATGTCCTGGCGGGCCTGGAGATCGGGCGGGGGCACGTAGAAGATCTTGTCGAACCGGCCCGGACGCAGGAGCGCGGGGTCGAGGGTCTGCGGACGGTTGGTCGTGGCGATGATGATCACCTTGTCCTTCGGGCGCAGCCCGTCCATCTCCGTCAGGAACTGGCTCACGGCCCGTGAGACCTCGGGGGTCTTCATCGAGTCCTTGCTCGCGAGCGCGTCGATCTCGTCGAAGAAGACGATGCTCGGCGCGTTCTCTCGGGCGCGGTAGAGCACGTCGCGCACCGCGGCTTCGGACTGGCCGGCGAGGGCGCTCACGAGCTCGGGCCCGTTCACGATCTGCATCGGAACGTTGAGCTCGTTCGCCGCCGCCCGCATCACGTGGGTCTTCCCGCAGCCGGGCGGGCCGAACAGGAGGATCCCTCGGCCGGTCTTGATCTTGTAGCTCTCCATGAGCTCGGGGCGGGTGAGCGGGAGCTCCACGTACTCGCGGATGGCCTGCTTGATGTCGGTGAGGCCGCCCACGTCGTCCCAGCGCACGACGATCTTGCGCTCCATCCGCTGGACCTGGTGCATCTTCCGCTCGTAGTCCATCTTCATGACCTCGTAGTCCGAGATCATGCGCAGCGAGATCGACGGCTTGATCCGCGGGAGCACCTGGCGGAAGTCGTCCATGGTGATCGGCGTCGAGACGCCGGTCATCATCTCACGACGGACGGCGATGGTCGCCGCCTCCCGGACCAGGTTCGCCAAGTCCGCGCCGCTGAACCGCTCCGTCTTCTTCGCGATCTCCGCGAGGTCGACGTCGTTGGTCACCGGCCGTCCCACGAGGTGGACGTGGATGATCTCCATCCGCTCGTTGAAGTCGGGCGGGGGCACGTAGATGATCTTGTCCAGCCGGCCCGGCCGCATGAGGGCCTGGTCGATGAGGTCGGGCTTGTTGGTCGACCCGACGACGATGACGCCCGCGGACTTGTCGATCCCGTCCATCTCGCTCAGGAGGATGGAGAGGAGACGGGGCGTGACATCGTCCGCCGTGTACATGTCGCGGCGTTTCGCGACCGCGTCGATCTCATCCATGAACAGGATGCACGGGGCGCGCTCGCGCGCGGTGCGCAGCAGCTCCGCGACGCGGTTCTCGCTCTCTCCGTACCACTTGCTCATGAGGTCGGAGCACTTGATCGAGATCATCTCGACCCCGAGCTCGCTCGCGAGCGCCTTCATCAGCATCGTCTTCCCGCAGCCGGGAGGTCCGAACAGGAGGATCCCCTTCGGCGGCTCGAGCTTGAAGCGCGTCGTGACGTCCTTACGCATCAAGGGGATGATCATCGACTCCTTGATGTCGGCCTTCACGTCGTGGAGGCCGCCCACCATCTCGAACGTGACCTTGGTGAGACCCTTCATCTCCGCGACCCGCGTCCCGACGGCGGTCCCGCCCAGACGCGAGGTGAAGAACGCTTCGAAGGCGTCCCGGATGATGAGCGAGCCCGCGACGGCGGTGATCATCCCGGGAACGAGCCCGAGGACCGCGATGTCGCTCATGCCGGTGTAGTTGAACGAGACCAGCGAGATCCCCGTGACGCCGGCGAGGATCGCCCCCGAGGCGACGGAGTACTTCATCAGGTTCTCGTACGACTGGTTCTCGCGCTCCTTGAGCGCGTAGGTGACGAGCCAGGTCGCGAGGCACCACGCCCCGATCTGGGCGAGCGGGATCGCGATGAGCCCGACGCCCGCGCCGCCGAGCGCCAGGACCTGCGTGTTGGGGTTCAGCATCTCGCCATAGGCCTGGCCGATGCTGTTCGCCGTGAAGTAGGGAAGCGGGAGCGTGGGGTTCTGGCTGGCCGCGTGGCCCGCGATCAGGCTCGGGCTTCCGACGGCACCCGGACCCACGAGGTAGCCGAGGACGGGGAGGTTCCCCAGCGTGACGAACAGCGTCACGAGGAGTCCGCCCGCGACCGCGACCGCGAGACCGAGGTACAGCGAGAAGATCATGGCGAGGAAGACCGGCACGGCGAACGAGAGCCCGACCGGAGCCAGGAAGAGCGTCAGCATCGCGCCCACTCCGAATCGGAAGTCAAGGAGCGCGGCAAAGAGCACCGGGATCGCCGCGAACAAAAAGATGAACCCGAGCGCTCCGGACTGGTAGGCGACCTCGGGGGCGACGAAGAGGAGGAGCACGAGCAGCGAGAGCTGCGGGAACTTCCACGCGATGAGCATGGTCGCGCCGGCGATGAGAAGTACCCATGGCCACGGGTAGAACGGCATGAAGAACCCGCCCAAGAGCGCGGTGAATCCCATCACGGCCGTCGTGAGGTGCTTCGGCTCCTTCGTCTGCTTCAAGAGCCAGCGCTCGACCTGGCGGTCGAACAGCCAGGCGAGGGCAAGGAGCGCCACGCCGAGCCCCATCAGGAAGATGAACAGCCAGTCGTAGAGCGGCGCCGGGTACGGCTGGAGGAACGCCTGGCCGATGGCGACCGCCTGGCCGCCGTTGAGGCCGTGGTTGATCGCCTGGATGGTCGCGTCCGCGGCCGCGTCGATCGTGATGTACGAGATGCCGCCGTAGACGCCGGACGGCAGGTGCGCCTGGACGACCGTGAACGTCATGACGATGGTCGAGCCGGCGCTCAGCCAGCTGATCTGGCCCGAGATCGTCGCGAACAGGTCGTTCGCGAGCGTGGACTGCGCGGTCCGCTGCGCGGCCGGAAGGCTCGCGATCGAGTCGAAGGTGAGGACCGTGGTGCCGCTGGTGGCGTTGAAGTTGATGCTCTTGACGACGTCCTTCACGACGACGGTGTTCCCGGGCTGGTAGGAGGAGCCCGAGAGCGTCACGATCGTCGCCGCCTTGTTGGCGGAGAGCGCGGCGTGGGAGTTGGTGATGAACTGGGAGGCCGTTTCCGCGTTCACCACGACCGGGTAGAACGTCACGAGGAGCGCCGCTCCCGTCCCGATCAGGATGAGGCTCACGATGAACAGCGTCCAGAACGTCCGGCCCCGCTTCTTGGGCGCAGGGGGACGACGGGCCCCCGCGCGCGCGGGCGGTCGGGGCGGGCCCCGCGCCGCCGGCGTGCCGGGCCGGGTCGCAGGCCGGATCGCCGTCGTTCCCGTCGGGGCGGCCTTCGGAGCGGGCTTCGCCGCGGGCGCGGTGGCCGGCTTCGCTGGCGCCGGCGTCGGGGCCGCGGGGGCGGGCGCCGGTGCCGGGGTCGGTCGGCTCGCGGGGGGGCTCGTTTGCGTGCTCGGTGTTCCCATGCGTTTCTCCTACTCGATTACAGTGTGATGCGGCGCTGCTCCGCCTCCGCCTTCTTTCGCCGCTCGCGGAACCAGCGCACGACGGGGATCGCCGTGAGCGTGGCCGCGACCAGCCCCACGATGGCAGAGATCGCGATGTTGCTGGGTAGGTCCACGGTGCTGGACGTCGGGATCGGATGCGAGGCGAAGTAGTAGACGACCGTGAACGGGTTCGAATTGCTGACGCTGAAGGTGAACGTCTGGATCGCGCCGAACGCGCTCAGCGTCACCGTGTAGGAGCCGAAGGCGACGGGGAGGTAGCCGACCCCGCCCAAGGGGACCGGCGCCAGGAACCCGAACGACTTGCCGACCCCGGTCTCCGACCAGGTCGAGTTCGAGATCGTGTAGTTCACGTTCTGCACCAGGCTTCCCGTGGAAAGGTCGATCGCCTCGGCGAAGAACAGCCCGTAGCCGCCGGGGAGCGGCGTCGCGGGACCCCCGTTCTCGACGTAGGTGAAGTTGCCGGTCGACACCGGGTTGCCGTAGACGTCCTTGGTCGTGACCGAGAAGGTCATGGTGGAGGACGGTGGGAGGCCCGGGAGCTCGTAATAGGTCGTGTTCTGGTTAACGAAGCCCATCGGCACGGTCCCGCTCGTGACCCCGTTGGCGTCCGAGTAGCGGTAGGTGACGGAGGCGGTGCTGATCGTCACGTTCTGGATCGGCGAGTGGACGGTGACGTTGACCGGTGTGCCCGTGGCGAGGGTCGTGATGGCCGGAGCTCCCGTCGTCACGTCGGGGAGCGTCGTGAGGACCTCGTTCCCGAGCAGGCCGTACGTGGGGTACCACCAGCCGCCCTGCGTCGACCAGTTGAACCGGTAGAACGGACTGTAGATCCGGTCGATGGCGCCCTGCTGGCCGTTCGTGCTGAGGGACCACGGAAGCCAGGCCGTGATGTTGAACTGGACCGTCGTGGCCGGGTAAGGTCCGAGCGGGATCTGGAGGTGCATCACTGTGTGGTTGGCCGGCGCGAACTGGATCTCGAAGTTCGCCGCGCCGACCTGACCGCCGGTGACGGTGAACGAGGCGAGCGCCTCGGGGATCGGCGTGGCGGGACCGCCGGACGGGTTCACCGAGGTGAGGGTCACGTCGAGCGTCTGCCGGGGGTTCGGGTCGAACGCCGGCGAGGTGAGGACCGACGGCGTCGTGGTGACCTGGATGACCTGGGAGAAGTTCGAGTCGGACTGCTGGAACTGACCCGCGCCCCACGGGTCGCCGACGTAGAACTCCCACGTGGCGTTGTTGACCCCGCCGGGGAACGTGACGGGGACCGAGTAGGCGCTCTCCGTCGAGCGGATGGTGGGAGGCGTCGCGCCCACGCTCTCCAACGTGACGTTGAAGTAGACCTGCGAGCCCGGCCAGAAGAACCGATAGACATCGAACCAGAACGTCGCCGTGTGATAGTACGGGCCCAGGATGTTCATGGGAAGAACGCGGACCGGGGCCTCCTGGCCGAAGTTCGGGATGTCGGGGGCCGCGTTCCCCGGTGATGGCCAGCTGGTGCCCCAGATGGTGACGTTGGCCGCGATGAGCGCCACGTTCGTGGTGACGTTCATCCAGAAGCCGTTCGTGTAGGTCGGGATCACGTTGTTGCACGGCGCGGCCTGGAAGTTCGACCCGGTCAGGCTCGGCGAGCCGGGCACGTAGAACGTGACGAGGGCGTCGGCGAAGAAGTTCGCCGTGTTCCAGTTGGG
>DASQHP010000118.1:0-2003 GCA_035632035.1 Thermoplasmata archaeon
TTCCAGGAGGCTGCACGCGCCGCCGTTGGGGCGGCTCGATATCCGGCTGAACCCGCCTCGGGACGGGAGAAGAGTGAGTCCGGGGAACCGGGCCTTGAGTCGCGCGGCCTCTTCCGGGTCAACGGCAGGCTCCGCGAAGCAGCAGAGCCCACATCCCGGGAGGCATTCGAATCGGAACCCGTGGAGGAGCTGGGACTCGAGCTCGAGACGAGTCACTCTCCTCCAGCGCCCTCCCGAGGTAAATCGTCTCCGGCCGCCCACCTCGCGTGACACAGCCTTCCGCGGTTCCACGGCTCAACCCCCTTGGCGGGCCTTCTCCTCCTCGGTCCGGGAGGTAGCCCCCCGCGTGGCGGTGCCGCGAAACCGGTCCGAGTCCGTTTCCGGGACGCTTCGTCCGGCCCGGTCCGACTGGTGGGACCGGCCGGCGATGAGCCTATAGGGGGGACATCCTCGCCCGACCATGGCCCGAGGGCCCCGGGGAACCCGAGAACAGGCGCTCGCTCGAGCGATCATCGGTGAGACGCTGCGAGTCGGTCGCGGGGAATCCGTGGCCATCGAAGCGTGGACCCACTCTCTTCCATGGGCCACCGCCTGCGCCGAAGAGGCCGTCGCCCGAGGCGCGCTCCCGATCGTCCTCTACCACGACGAAGAGAGCTTCTGGCGACTCATCGGGGCCGGCCGAGTGAAGGAGTTGGGGTTGATGGGCGACCACGAGCACGCGGCGCTCTCCAAGACCGACGTCTACGTCTACTTCGAGGGCCCCGAAGACCGGGGTCGATACCATGGCCTCCCCGAGGCGGCCCGTCGGCAGCTTGAGGCCTGGGAGGAGAAGTGGTGGAGCACCGTCCGGAAGTCCGGAACCCGGATCGCGTGGATCCTCCTCGGCCGGGCCGTCGCCGGCTCCGCCCGATATCACGGAGTACCCCTCGGCGCATGGCGCGAGGAACTGTTCCACGCCTCCCTCGTTGACCCCGCCACCATGCGGCGGGAAGGCGAACGGATCGCCCGCCGGTTCTCGACGGGCAAGAAGGTCGTGATCACGCACCCCAACGGGACGCATCTCGAGCTCCGCCTGAGCGGGCGCGCGCCCGCCATACACGACGGCCGGCTCGACGCGGCCGACGTCCAGGCCGGGCAGTACCTCGAGGAGGTCCCCTCCGGCTACGTCCCCGTTTCGCTGGACGAGAGGTACGCCGAGGGACGGGTTCGGTCGAACGTCCGCGCCCTCGCGATGGATGGGAAGACTCGGATCGAGGGCGGTGATTGGGAGTTCAAGAACGGCCACTTGGTCGGCTTCCGACATCAGCGCGGCCACGCCGAGATCGCCCGGGAGTTCGAGGCGGCGCCGGCCGAAGGGCGGGACCGTCCCGGGATCCTGTCGATCGGGCTCAACCCAAAGATCTCCATGGCCCCCCTGGTCGCGGACCAGCGCCGGGGGCGGGTCATGTTCATGATCGGAGGGAATCGCAGCCACGGCGGGCTGAACGCAAACCCGTTCCGGGCGTACCTCCTGCTTGATGGGGCCACCGTCGAGGTCGACGGGCGGGCGGTCCTGCGCGACGGGCGCATCGTCTGATACGACCCGGAGCTCTCGAAAACCTCCCGCAAAAGGGCTCCGGAACGGTCCCCCGCCCTCGTCTCCGGGCATGTCCGTGGTAGCACGGGTTTCCGTGCTACCATGGGTCGAGGATATTATCCACCCTGAGCGTGGGGACGCCGATGGCGATCCTCGATAGTCCACTTCGCCCGCCGGGGCTCAGTCCCCTTCTCGGGCTCTCCGAGGAGTTCCGGCTGGGGGCCTGGGAGCTGTCGTTCCGCTCCCGGTACGAGGACCCGCTGATCGAGTTCTCGGCGGAGTTCCCGGACTACCCGGTCTCCGTCTGGTCGGTATGGACGAAGGAGCTCGTGCAGCTTCCGACGGACGACGCGCGGGCGGTCCAGCGGCTCGAGTCGCGTCTCAAGAAGGCCCGTCGCGCCATCGAGGTCAGCCGGGCCGTCGATTC
>DASQHP010000119.1:0-2286 GCA_035632035.1 Thermoplasmata archaeon
CTTTCGCAGCGGCTCACCCATTCGAGGCGAGCCTACTAATACCGGCCTCCGCCGGTACGCCGGCGCGGAGGATTCGATGGCGATCGAGGCGCCCCGGCCGTGGGTTCCGCCGTTCGAGCCCATCGAAAGCCGGCCGGCACCGGTCGAGACTCCGTCCGTCGAGCGGATCCCCTCCGGGGTGGCGGATTTCGACCACCTAAGCGGCGGGATCCCGGCCGGGTCGGTGGTCCTTCTGGCCGGCGACGCCGGAGCGGGTCACCAGGAGTTCGCGCTTACGAGCGCGGCCCACGTGATGCTGCACTACGACGAGCCGGAACTTCACCAGTTCTTCCTGGGTTCGACGCCCGGTCCGTTCGTCTACCCGAAGGGCGTCGTGTACGTGAGCTTCACGCGGTCGAAGGACCAGGTTCTGCGCGAGGTTCGGGGCGCGTTCCACCGCTCGTATCCCGAGGTCCTGGAGCGGCACCTCACCTTCCACGACCTTTCTCCCGCGTACTTCTCCGACTCGGTCGTGCCGACGGAGTGGTCGGCGATCAACCGGCCGTTGCTCTCTGAGCTTCCCGCCACGGTGGGTCGGGGAACGCCGACGGGGCCGCTGCCCGCTCTCGCCGATGCGCTGGAGGTCGACGGGGCCCAGAACCTCGTCATCGTCGATTCGCTGACCGACCTGCTCGTCCGCCGGGGAGTGGACACCGAAGAACTGTTGACGCTCGTGAAAGGACTGCGTCGCCGGGCGAAACGGTGGGGCGGGATCGTCTACCTGCTCCTCTCTCGGGGCGTTGCCCCGGCCCCGACCGAGCAGGCGCTGTATGACTCCGTGGACGGGGTGCTGGCCTTCACCTGGACTTCGAGCCCGTACCACTCGCATCGTCAGCGAACGATGCTCATCGAGAAGTTCATGCCGGTCCTCTCCCGGGTTCCTCCGGAGTACCAGGGCCGGTTCGTGATCCGGATCCACGCCAACAGCGGACTGGTGACCACACAGTATGAGCGCGTCTGAACCCGCCGTACCGAAAGTCTCCTCCGGCATCGCCGGCCTCGACGAGATGCTCATGGGCGGGTTCCCGAAGGGCCATGTCATCCTCGTGACGGGGCTTCCCGGGACCGGAAAGACCTGTCTCGGCCTCCAGTTCCTTCTGGCGGGCGCCAAGCTGGGCGAGAAGGGCGTGTTCCTCTCCCTCGAAGAGGACGCACCGGCCCTTCTCACGAGCGCCAAGCAGTTCGGGTGGGCCGTCGACGACGCGACCAAGTCCGGGACCTTCACCATCCTTCGCCTCGACCCCAAGGAGACGCATTCGAGCCTGCAGCGGATCCAAGGACAGCTCGGAAAGGAGCTCGCCTCGATGGGGGCGAAGCGGATCGTCGTCGACTCCGTTTCTCTCCTCAACATGCTGAGCGATGACGAGACGAGCCGTCGGAACACGTTGTTCGCGCTCGCGGCGGCATGCCGAGCCAGTGGCGCGACCACGATCCTCACGGCCGAGGCGGATCCCCGCCACCCCGAAGTGTCGCGCGACGGGCTCTCCGAGTATGTGGCCGACGGGGTCCTCGTCCTCGGCTATTCCACCGCCAATGACGGTCGACGGGTCGGGCTCTCGCTCCGGATCCTCAAGATGCGTCGGACGGCCCATGCCCGGTCCGTCCAGCCCTACGCGATCGGTCCGACGGGGATCGCGGTCGACGCGAAGGCCGTGGACCTCGGCGGCGGGTTCTGAGTCCGACTATCCGTCCTCGATCGGGTCGTCCGACGTCCGGGCGTGCTCGGAACCGACCCGGGCCACGTGTCGTTCGTTGAGAATGTCCACTCCGCCACCTGCCGGATAGAACCGCCACGCGGCTTCGAGGCGGTCGCGAGAGAGCGAGAAGCAGGGAGATCACCCCAGCTCTTCGTCGAGGGCGCCCACCGATCGGGGCGGCCGAACGGCCACCGCGGCGGCCATGCACCCCACGCGATGAAAAGCAGCAACCCGCTCAATTCCGCCAACTGTTCGCCCTGCGGACACAGCCCCGGGCCAGGGCCAGAAGTGGGGACCATGCCCGGTCCGCACGCCACGGACCCGCTGTCGATCCCGACGACCACGGCGGCGAGGACCACGAGGACTCCGGCGAAGACCACCAGCCTGTAGCGCGTTCTCGGGGTCAAGGATCGAGGGCCGAAGCTCCCCCTACCGGTCGATGGAGATCCGCCCGGCGGAGGTTTGAGGCTTTGGGCCGCAACCCGCCCCGTTTCCTGCACTCCCCGCAATCTCCATCTCCGCAGGACGGGATTCCCGACCCCGGTCGAGC
>DASQHP010000120.1:0-26194 GCA_035632035.1 Thermoplasmata archaeon
CCCGGCGCGCGACGAGGTGGCATCCATTAAGCCTTCGTGACACTGGCGGGCCGTGGCCGGCCCCAGGGGGTCCGCGCTGCCGGATTGGCGGCGGCACGCCCGCGAGTTCGCAGAGCGCACAGTGCTCCCACTGAGCGAGTCGATCGACCGGACCGACCGCATGCCCCCGGACCTTTGGGCACAGGTCGCCGAGGCTGGATTCACGGGACTCGGCCTCCCGACCGAGTGGGGTGGTCTTGGCGGAACGTCGGTGGACCTGGCCGGCGTCCTCGAAGAGTTCGCTCGTGCGAACGCTGCGGTCGCGACCGAGCTCTCCGTCCATCTGTCGGTCGCTTCCATGCCGATCGCCCGATGGGGCACGGATGCCCAGAAGGAGACCTATCTGCGGCCTCTGGCCGCGCACGGCCAGATGGGGGCGTTCGCGCTCACGGAACCCGGCGTGGGGTCCGACGCCGCGGCCCTTAGGACCCGGTTCGAGCCACGGGGGGACGGCTTCGAGCTCACGGGATCGAAGATGTTCATCACCAACGGCGCCTCCGCGGACGTAGTCCTCCTGTTCGCCACGCGGGACCCTTCCCTCGGGCACCACGGGATCAGCGCCTTCCTGGTCCGGAAAGGCACGCCCGGCTTCTCCGTGGCCCAGCGGCTGGACAAGCTGGGGCTGCGGGGCAGCGAGACGACCGAGCTGGTCCTCGACCACGCCCGCCTTCCGGCGGACGCCCGCCTGGGAGGGGATGGAGACGGCCTCAAGATCGCGCTCGGTGCCTTGGCCGGAGGGCGGGTCGGGATCGCCGCGTGCGCGGCGGGAGTCGCCCGCGCCGCGTTCGAGGAGATGGTCCGAGCCGCTCGGGAGGCGCCGGAGGACTGGAAGCGGGGCGCCGTGGCCCGCGCGTTCGCGGACCTGTCCGCGGCCCGCGCGCTCATCGAGGAAGCGGCCCGGGCGAAGGACGCCGGCCTCGACTACGTCCCGCTAGCCTCCGCCGCGAAGTTGACCGCCTCCACGACGGCCGTTCGGCTGGCCCAGATGGCGTTCAACGTGGTCGGACCGTCCGCCATGCGGACCGGTTCCCTCGCCGACCGGCTGTGGCGGGATGCCCGCGTGTTTCCAATCGTGGAGGGAACGACCGAGATCCAGGAGCTGATCCTCGGGCGAGAACTGGTCGGGCGCCCCTGAATCGGCAGCGGCGGCCGTGAAACCCTTTCAAGCCGGACCGTCTGCGGCGCCCGTGACGACCCGGGTCGCGGTCCCCGTGGACCCCGGGAGCCGGGTGCCGGTCGGCCAGCTTCCCATCGACCCGGACGTGATTCCGCTGCTGGCGGAGCAGGGAATCACGGCGCTCTATCCGCCCCAGGCGGAGGCGGTTCCCCACGTCGTCGCGGGCTCGAACCTTCTCCTCGCCTGTCCCACGGCGAGCGGGAAATCCCTCGTGGCCTATCTCGCGTTGCTTCGGGCCGCGCGGGCGGGCCGCACCGGCCTTTACCTCGTCCCCCTCCGGGCCCTGGCGCAGGAGAAGTACGACGAGCTCCAGGCCTTCGGGTCGCTCGGCGTGCGCGTGGGGATATCGACGGGGGACTTCGACCTCCCGAACGCGACGTTGGAGAAGCTCGACATCCTGGTCGCCACCAGCGAGAAGGCGGATTCCCTCCTTCGAAAGGGGAGCCCGTGGCTCGACCGCCTCGGGGTGGTCGTCGCCGATGAGGTCCACTTGATGCGGGACCCTGACCGCGGGCCGACGCTCGAGGTGAGCCTCACCCGGATCCGCTCGGAGCACCCCGGCGTCCAGGTGGTCGCCCTGTCAGCGACCGTCGGGAATGCGCACGACGTCGCCGACTGGCTCGATGCTGAGCTGGTCGAGAGCGAGTTCCGCCCGGTGCCGCTCCGCTCCGGCGTCTACCACGATGGCCGCATCCTCTTCACCGACCTCAGCACGCGGGAGATCGCCGGTCCGGGCGATGCCGTGCCGCGTCTGGTGCGGACCGTCCTCGAGGAGGGGGGCCAGTCGATGGTGTTCGTGAACACGCGACGAGCGAGCGAGCAGCTGGCCCAGGCGCTCACGACGACCGTGCGTCGCACGCTCTCGGGCCCGGAGCGCGCCGCGACGGAGGAGCTCAACCAGAGCCTGCTGCAGCTCTCCGAAGAGGAGACCGCCGGCGTCCGTCGGCTCTCAGAGCTGCTCCCCTCGGGCGTGGCGTTCCACAATGCCTCGCTGACCAGCCCGGAGCGACGGCTGGTCGAACGCGCGTTCCGGGACCGGATCCTGAAGGTGCTGGTGGCCACGCCGACCCTCGCAGCGGGGATCAATCTCCCCGCGCGACGGGTGATCGTCCGGGACACGACCCGCTATGACGACCGGCTCGGGATGCAGGCTCCGATCCCGGCGATCGAGGTCCACCAGATGTGTGGGCGCGCGGGCCGTCCCCGATTCGATTCCGCGGGCGAGGCCGTGCTCATCGCCCGGTCCGTCGACGAGGAGGAGCGCTTCCTAGACCAGTACCTCTCCGCCCCACCCGAAGAGGTCCTGTCCCGGCTCGCGGCCGAACCGGCCCTTCGGATGCACCTGCTCGCGCTCGTGGCGAGCGGTGCCGTCGGGAGCGAGGCCGCGCTCGAGGAGTTCTTCTCGAAGACGTTCTATGGCCACACTCTCCCGCTCTCCGAGCTCACCGATAAGGTCCGGTCCGTCCGCGCCTTCCTCGAGACGAACGAGTTCCTGCACCCCGGACCCGGGCTGCGTGCGACGCGCTTCGGTGCCCTCACCAGCGAGCTGTACCTCGACCCGATGAGCGCGCTCGTCCTGCGGCGGACCATCGAGCGGGCGCCCCTCGGCGTCCGGCCGTTCGCGCTCCTCGCATCCATCTCCGCGACACCCGACCTCCCTCCCCTCTTCCTTCGACGCGGGGAAGAGAGCGAGATGTTCGCGAGGTACGGTGACGAGGAGCCGGAGCTGCTCGCGAAGCCCGAAGAAGACCCCTACGCGATCCCGCTCGACCTGTTCCTTGCCACCATCAAGACCGCCATGGTCCTCGAAGCCTGGATCGACGAGACCCCCATCCTGGAGCTCACCGAGCGGTTCGGCATCGGGGCGGGCGACCTGCGCGGGAAAGTCGAGGACGCGGACTGGCTCTTGTTCGGGGCGAGCCGGATCGCCGCGACATTCAAGCGAGGGGTCTCCCGACCGATCGACGACCTGTCGCTCCGCGTCCGTTACGGGGTGCGCGAGGAGCTGCTCGACCTCGTGCGCGTGAGGGGGATCGGCCGAGTCCGAGCTCGGGCGCTGCACCGAGCCGGGATCCTCGACCGCGACATGCTGCGGGCGACATCGATCGACGCCATCGAACAGGCGCTCAAGTCGCGTCGTCTCGCCGAGGCGATCGCCCGGGACGTGGCGCACCCTCGCGCGCCCAAGGCGCCGACTCGGCCGGAGCCTACGACGGGATCCATCGCTCCGGCACCGGCCCGGAAGGGACGGCGGACCAGCCGGCGGCTGGAGGAGTACCCGGAGACGCCGGGTTCTCCGGGACCTTGATCGGGCGCAGGAGCTCGATCACCGAGCGCGTCCCCCCTGCCCCACCGGCACGCACCTCCCGGTGAACGACCCCGACCGACTCGAGCCGGACGATCCGTCGCCAGAACGTCGTGGCCGCGAGGGGGCGAGCACCCTGCTGGTGGGCGTACTCGGCCTCCCAGCGACGGAGCTCGGCGACCGTGGCGTGCCGCTGGGCCGACGCCCTCGCGAGGGCCGCAAGGAGGGGACGCTCGAGGGCCGCGGCACGAAAATCGACGTCGGTGAAGATCCCACGCTCTCGGGGGTGCTCCGAGTCGATGAGCTCGTGCGCGAGCGCCTCCAGGGCGATCGACGCGTTCGCCGGGAGATCGCGGACCCTCTCCATGAGCCTCTGGGACCAGGCCTCGGGTGGCACGCGGCTGATGGCGCGAGTCGCCCGGTCTCGTACGATTCGCTCGATCGTCGCGGGAGCGTAGGCGGCAAGGGAGATCCGTTGGCCGGTCGCCCATCCCCGACGGCCCGCCTCGGTCCAGGCGGCTCGGGCGTCGGGGGTGCCCGCGAGGACGAGGGCGAGCGGCGGGAGTCCGCTTTCGCCTTCAGGAAGAAAGCTGTCCGGAGAGGCGAACGCCCTGAGGATCGGTCGAAGATCGCTGGTCCCCGGCCCGATGTCGTCGAGAACGACCACCGCGGGCCGGTCCTGTCGTCGTAGGCGGCGAAGGAATCCCGCGAGGATCTCGGTGGTATGGAATCCCGACCCGGTGAACCCCGGCTCCAGAGTTTGAAGAAGGCCGGTCGCGATGCCCTGCGTCGGGCGTCGGGCGTCGCTGCGCAGGCAAGCGAGGAGCGGTGCGGGCTCCGGGCGGGTCCTCCGAATCTCCTGGACCACGGTCCGGGCCGCCAGGCGGGCCACGCTGGAGGTCCCCGAGCCCGAAGGACCCACCACGAGGACACCGCGCGGTCCGCCGGGGACCAGGGCGTCCTGGATCCGCCGCCGGACGGTCTCCACTTCCCGTGCCCGGTCGAGGAGGACCGGGGGTAGCCAGTCGCGCGCCAGGACCTCGGGATGGACGAGGGGCATCATGGCCATGAGATTTCCATGAATTATAAGAAATCTTAGGATTCATCGTTCACCCTCGCCCGGGGGCTCCTCGGGCCTCCGCAGTACGCCGGCCGGGGTCTTCAGGTTCATATCCTCCGCCCTCTCTCGGCGCGCGGTGACCCCGGCGTGACGTACCGAGTGACCCTGATCCCCGGCGATGGAATCGGCCCCGAAGTGACGGCCGCGGCCCAGCTGGTCGCCCAATCGACGGGCGTCGCCATCGACTGGGAGGTCGCGGAGGCGGGCGAAGCCGCGATCAAGAGCTCCGGGACCCCGCTACCCGAGGCCGTGCTGGATTCGATCCGCCGGAACCGGGTCGCTCTGAAGGGCCCGATCACGACCCCCATCGGGAGCGGGTTCCGTTCCGTCAACGTCGCGCTCCGCCAGCAGCTCGACCTCTACGCCTCGGTCCGGCCCGCGCGGGCCATCGCCGGCGAGGGGACCCGGTTCCCCGAGACCGACCTCGTCGTGGTTCGCGAGGCCACGGAAGGGCTCTACGCGGGCGTCGAGCACTGGGTCGACCGGGCGCACTCCGCCGCCGAGACCGTGAACGTGGTCACGCGCGCCGCGAGCGACCGGATCGTCCGGTTCGCCTTCGAGCTCGCTCGCCGGGAGAAGCGCCGCAAGGTGACGGCGGTCCACAAGGCGAACATCATGAAGACGACCGGCGCGCTGTTCCAGACCGCCTTCCGGGCCATCGCGACGAGCTATCCCGACATCCCGAGCGACGAGCGGCTCATCGACAACATGTGCATGCAGCTCGTGAAGCGACCCGATGAGTACGACGTGATCGTCACGACGAACCTCTTCGGGGACATTCTCTCCGACCTCTGCGCGGGCCTCGCCGGCGGACTCGGCGTCGCCCCCGGCGCCCTGTACGGCGAGGGCGTCGCCGTCTTCGAGCCGGTCCATGGATCGGCCCCGAAGTACGCGGGCCAGGACAAGGCCAACCCCGTCGCCGAGATCCTCTCGCTCGAGCTCCTGCTCCGCCACCTCGGGGAGCGGAGCGCGGCCGACCGCGTGTGGCGGGCCGTCTGGGAGACGATCGCCGAGAAGAAGGTCGTCACCTACGACCTCGCGCTGCCCGGGTACACCGCCCATCCCGTTCCCCCCTCGAGCTGTTCGGCGATGGCCCGCGAGATCGCCCGGAAGGTCCCGCTCGTTGACCCGGCCTCCCCGCTCCCGAAGGGTCCCGGGACCCCTGCGTCGGGGGGCGAGTCCGACCGCACCCTCGAGACCTAGGGCTACTCTCCGATGGCCTTCACGATGACGCGCTTGCGTCGTTGGCCGTCGAACTCGGCGTAGAAGACCTGCTCCCAGGGTCCCAGGTCCAGGTCCCCGCGCGTGATGGGGAGCACCACCTGGTGGCCGAGCAGGAGATTCTTGAGGTGCGCGTCCCCGTTGGTCTCCCCGCTGTGGTGGTGCGCGTAGTCACCGGGGGGCGCGAGCCGGTCCGCCCACCGCTCAATATCGGAGATGAGCCCCCGCTCGTCGTCGTTCACGTAGACCGCCGCCGTGATGTGCATCGCCGAGACGAGCACCAGCCCTTCCTGGATCCCGCTCGCGCGGACCACGGCGCGCACGCGTTCGGTGACGTTGACGAACTCGCGGGGAGCTCGGGTCTCGAACCAGAGGTACTCGGTGGCGGACTTCATCGGAGGGGGAAGCAGGGTAGATTTATCATGGCCGCGGCCGCATGCAACTGGCGAGATGGCAAGCGGGCGCGCGGTCCGCATTCCCCGGCGCGGGGGAGCGGTCGTACGGATCGCGAGGACTCCCGAACCGGTCCCCGCCGTGGGCCGTCGAGAGAACGTGGCCGGCTCCCAGCGCGCCCGCCGGTTGTTCCTCCTCTATGTCGCGGGCGTGGTGCTGCTCTACCTCGTCGTCCTCGGTAGCGCGTCGTCCGCCCCGGGGGGACTCGGAGCCAATGCGGGGCTCCTGGGGGTCATCGCGCTCATCGGCGTCGCCCTCGGGGTCATCGGGTGGTGGGTGACGCTGGGGCAGACGCCCCGGGCCCTGCAAGTGGACCAAGGGCCGATCGTGGTCTGGGAGCGTCTGGGCCGCCAGAGGGAGTTCCCAAACACCCCCGGGACCGGCGTGGTGGTCCGGCGGTTCCCCGCCGGCTGGCTATCGGCGGAGCCCGCGGTGCTCGTCCGTCTAAAGGATGCGGGCGGCCTTCCCCGGGTCTACCTGCTCGATGCCGGGCTCGTGCCCCCGGGAGTCGTTCCGCTCTCTTGAGCCCAGCTCACTCGAGGAGGTCCTCGAGCTCGCTCGCCACGAGCGTCAGCAGCTGGTCGAGGGACCGGTTCTTGAGCTCCGTGATCTGGCCGGAGTCGGTCTCCATTCGCGCGTAGAACTCGTCGCCGTCCCGTAGGAAGCTCAGCGACAACACGTGCCGGCGCCCATCGCCCATCCGGGGAGCGACGGGGGGTGCGGCCGGTTCCGCGGGAGCCGGGCCGGGTTTCGAACTCTTCGCCGGGGCCCTGGCCGGCACCTTCGACTTCGGGCTGGGCTTCGCCTTCGCCGCCGGTCGGGGGCTCTTCGAGGTCCGGGCCTCCGGCCGCTTCGGGGCTAACTTCTTCCGAGAAGCCGAGGGCACGCTCTACCGCCTCGCCTCGGCCCCCACCAAGCCCCCCTATTTAGTTATTCGGAGAGGTAGCGAATGGACCGGGTGGGAAGGCGTCTCGCCGCCGCGCCGGGGGCAAGATTCTTGGCGGTCCACCCTCCTCGGTCCTCGTGGCCGGAACTCCCGACTCGGGCCCCGCGGAGACCGGGCCGGATGGCGCAGGCCCTCCCCTCGCCCGATGGCACCTCCTCTGGCTGGGCTCGCTCACGCTCATCGCCGTCTTCTTCGTGCTGGAGCCGCTGGGAACGTTCGCGGTCTTCGGCTCCGACACGGGCGAGTACTTCCGACTGACGTCCGATCTTCTCACGACGGGACGGCTTCCCGCGTCGGGGTACTCGGGCTGGGGCACCGCCTACCCGGACTTTCCCGGGATCTTCCTGCTCGCGGGAGCGACCGCCGGAGCCCTCGGTGTCGACACGTTCGACTCGCTCGTCATCGGCATCCCCGTGGTCGCCGCCCTTTCCGTCGTCCCGCTGTTCCTGCTGTTCCGTCGCTTGGTACCGCACAACTCGGTCGCGCTCCTCGGAGCCGCCTTTGCTGCCGTCTACATGCCGCGATTGTTCTCGATCGCCCATCCCGCGCCACTCTCTCTCGGAGACTTCCTGTGCGTGGCGGCGCTCTGGATGTTCGTCGAGGGTCGACGGGATTCGCGATTCTACCTACCGCTCGCGCTCGCCTCGGGGGCGCTCATCGTGACCCACCACCTTTCGAGCTACTTCTTCCTCGTGAGCGCCGCCGGCGGGCTCGTTCTCCTGGAGCTATGGCGACCGGGTTCGTGGAGTACCCGGTTCCCGCTCCGCGAACTGGTCTTCGTCGGCGGATTCTCCAGTGTTCTGTTCGCCTATTGGTTCGTCTACTCCCCTCAATTCATCGACATCCTCGAGACCGGTCTCCCCTCGGTCCAGCGGGCGATCCTGGTCCCGCTCGTGGCGGGAGCGTGGCTCCTGCTCGTGGCGGCCGGCATCACCATCCGCTGGCGCCGTCGTGGGCCACGCCCGGTCCTCCGGGTGCGGTACCCGTCCTCTTGGTCGGTCGGACGTGACATGGCGATCATCCTCGTCGGCACCCTGGCCGGCATCGGGCTCATCACGGTAGTGCCCCTACCGGGGACCTCGCAGAAGACCGCGCTCGCCGCCGTGGTGTTCTTCCTTCCTCTCCTCCTCAGCCTCGCCCTCACCGCCGGGACCCGACGCCTCGTCACGTTCTCGAGGCTCAGCCCGTTCTCGATCGCGTGGATGACGGCGGTCGGGCTATCGGCGATGCTCGCTCTCGCCGTCGCAAACCCGGAGCTTCCGGCGACCCGCCACGCGGAGTACCTGTTGATCCCCGTCGGCCTCCTGGTCGCCCTCGGGACCGGTCATCTGGTGGGCCGGTGGGCGGTACCGAGCGGCCGAGGCGCCATCGCGGCCGGCGTGGTGGCTGCGACCGTGATCCTCGCCGCGAACGCGGCCATCGCCTACCCGCCGCCCTCGGTGTTCGGAGGGTTCCAGGAGGGACTCACGACGTCAGACGCTGCCCTCTGGATGTGGGTCGGGGTCGGGCTTCCGGGCTGGGCCGTATTGGCCTCCGACCATCGACTCAGCTCCATGGTGTTCGGATTCGACGGCAACCCGGCGACCTGGGATTCGACGCTCAATTTGTTCACCGGTGACAACTGGAGCCTGGCGGCCGCCGACCTCCACAGCTCGGTGGCCCCTCACGTCGCGAAACCGGTGAACGCGGTTGCGATCGACCTGACCATGCGATCGGGCGTCGCGCTCGACCCGAGCGCATCGGCGCGTCCCATGAGTCCGGAGGCGCTTGCCTGGCTCTCCGCGCCGCCGTTCGTCCCCCTCTACGAGTCCGGCGCCCAAGTGGTCTACTGGGTCGATGGTCCCGTGGCGGCCACGGGGTAGGGACGACGGGATCCGTCGCGATCCCAGGTCTCGATCGGGACCCGGCTGCGCGAAGCGAGCCAGCCGATGAGCTCCCCCGCGAACCGGAGCTTGGCGAGCTTGCGTTGGCGCTCCTCCGGCTCGGTTTCCTCCACGCGGTCGAACTCGAACCCCCAGAGGAGGATCCGGGCGGCTTGGACGTGCTCGGCCAGGAACACCGCCCGGTCCCCGTCCGTGAATCCCCCGACGTTGAGGAGCTCGAGTGTCGGCGGTCCGGCCCAGGAGCCGGCCACCGCGTGCGTGAACTCCGGAACCCAGCGCTCGAGGGCCTCACGGTTGTCCCCGTGGGCGTGGACGATGGTGAGCGCGCCCCGGGCGTTCGCGGTCACCTCGGAGGGAACCGGCCCGTCGAGGTCCGTCACGACCACATCCGGGACGAGCCCCGCGGCGAGACAGCGCTGCGCGGCGCCGTCCGCCGCGAGGACTACCGGCCGTTCGAGGTCGCCAAGCCGCCAGATCGGCGGCGCCCCGCTGCCGGGACTCAGTCCAACCACGACCGCGACGCGGGATCGGATCCGCCGGCCCGCCTCCCCGAGGCCGTCCATCGGCCCGCGAGGCCGCAGAAGCTCGCGCAGCCGCGCGGCCGAGCGCTCCTCACGCTCGAGCGGGAAGCCGAACGCCTCCCGGATACGATCGTACTGCGGCGCCCACGACGCGTACTCCACGGCGCGCGTCCAAGCTCCGGTACGCTTTATAAACTGGAGGCTGCCTTCCCCTCTCGAGGAAGCCCCAATATGCGTCCGCTCGCGCAGGAGATCCTTTCCCACCTTCCATCCGAATCGAAACGCGCCGCGGAGACCCCCCCGTCGCCGACGGACGACGACCGCGAGCTCGAGGCCGTCCTCGCCTCCCTCAAGACCAACATCAAGGTCGTCGGGTGCGGCGGCGGCGGCTGCAACACGATCAATCGACTCGCGGAGGAGGGACTCTCCGGCGCCGACATGGTCGCGTGCAACACGGACGCCCAGCACCTCCTCGCCATCCATGCTCCGAAGAAGATCCTCCTCGGCCGGCGGCTCACGCGCGGCCTGGGGGCGGGCGCGCTCCCCCAGGTCGGCGAGCAGGCGGCCCACGAGGCCGAGGACGAGCTCAAGAAGGCCCTCTCGGACTCCGACATGGTGTTCATCACGCTGGGACTCGGCGGGGGGACCGGGACCGGTTCCGCCCCGGTGGTCGCCGACGTCGCGAAGGCGGCCAACGGGGGAAACCCGCTCACCATCGCCGTCTGCACGCTTCCCTTCACGAGCGAGGGGCTTGTGCGCGCCGAGAACGCGATGTGGGGCCTCGAGCGCCTACGGTCCTCCATCGACACGGTGATCACGATCCCGAACGACCGGCTCCTGGAGCTCGTCCCTCGCCTCCCCATCCAGACCGCGTTCAAGGTCGCGGACTCCGTGCTGGCCCGGGCGATCCGCGGGATCACCGAGATCATCACGAAGCCCGGGCTCGTCAACCTCGACTTCAACGACCTCCGCACGATCATGAAAGGCGGCGGCGTCGCCCTCATCGGCATCGGCGAGTCCGAGAGCGAGAACCGGGCCGAGGACGCCGTCCTCGAGGCGATCAACAGTCCGCTCTTGAAGGTCGACATCGCCGGGGCGACGGGCGCCCTCATCAACGTTACCGGAGGTCCCGACATGACCGTCTCCGAGGCGCAGAAGGCCGCCGAGGTGGTGCAGAAGGCGATCAGCCCGACGGCGCGGATCATCTGGGGCGCGGCGGTCGACCCCACGATGCAGAGCACGATCCGCGTCATGCTCGTGGTCACCGGTGTTAAATCCCCCCAGATTTTCGGGGGTGCCGCGGGCGCTCAGGCCGCCTCTCGCAAGACGGGGCCGGACCTCGACATCGTCCGCTAAGGGTACCTCATGGCCTTCCTCGACCGGGCGCGGCGCGTCCAGGACCAGTTCGACGGCCGCCTGCGGAACGTCGGCCACGGCAAGTACGGCCGGATCCTCCGCATGGCCCGCAAGCCCGCCATCGAGGAGTACGTGCGGGTCCTCGAGGTCACCTGGATCGGGGCGGTCGTGATCGGGGTGGTCGGCTTCTTTATCTACATCTTTTTCACGCAGGTCGGGCCGTGGCTCTGGTCGACGTACTTCAGCCATCTCGCCCTCTAGCGTCGGGGCGCACGCGGTAGTTCGATGTCGATCAACCCGAATGACGAGGGCATTGGTCTGCTCACGGGCGAGGAGACCCCGGTCGCGGCCAAGCCGACCGTCGCGACCCCGGCGAAACCGGCCGTCGCGCCCCCGTCGCCCGTCGCCCCGAAGCCCGAGCCGCCCGGGCTCCTCGACCTCAAGTCCGCCGACGAGGGGGAGCGCGAGGTCACGGCGGGGAACGTCGTCACCGTGAGCGCGGTCCTCACGAGCCGGCACCCCGACCCCGGCTCCGCCGCGGTCAACGTCGAGATCGCCTACACCTCGACCTATCCCGGCGAGGGGGCCGAGTGGCCGGTATCCTGGCTGCTACCGGGCAAGCGGTCGTTCGCCGAGCTCGTGGCCCGCAAGGAGAAGGCGTCCGTCGCGCTCACTCCCTCCACTCCCGTTCCGATCGCCTTCCAGATCACCGCCCCGGTCGGGGTTCGCTACGGGGACCGGGTCGAGATCCGCCTTTCCGCCCAATGGCCGGACGCCTCCCGGCCGGCCCGGCTCACGATCGCCTGTGTGGCGCGCCAGGCGGTGCTCGCGATCAAGTCGTCGCGCGGCTACGAGCGCGAGGTCGCGGACACGTTACACGCGCGAGCCGAAGAAAAGCGCGACGTCGTCTTCGCGCTCCTCGTCCCCGCCGCGCTACGGGGGTACGTCTTCGCCGAGGGGATGAGCTTCGAGGGCGTCCACGAGATGCTGAAGGGGATCCGCAAGGCCCGGGGCCTCGTGGCCGGCGAGACGACGCTCAAGGAGGTCGAGCCCCTCCTCGTTCCGAAGATCACCGTCGAAGGATTCGTGGAAGGGGCCATCGTGGAGCTCATCGCGGGACCGTTCAAGGGCGAGAAGGCCCGCGTGAAGAAGATCGACCAGGCGAAGGAGGAGATCACCGTCGAGCTGATCGAGGCCGTCGTCCCGATCCCGGTCACGGTTCGCGGCGACCACGTGCGCATGCTGGAGAAGGGAGGCGGAAAGAGTGGCGGATGAGGTGAGCGTCCTCGTCGAAGGTGGCAAGGCGGCGGCGGGGGCCCAACTGGGGAGCGCCCTCGGACCACTCGGCGTCAACGTCGGCCAGGTCGTTCAGCAGATCAACGAACAGACCAAGGGATTCGCGGGAATGCGCGTCCCGGTCGTCATCCGGGTCGACCCGGCCACCCGCCAGTTCACCCTCGTGGTCGGCCGGCCGCCCGTCGCGGCCCTCCTCCTCAAGGAGGTCGGCAAGGAGACCGGCTCCGGCAAGTCGAAGACCGACGTCGTCGGCGATGTCTCGTTGGATGCCGTGCGCAAGATCGCGGAAGCGAAGGGCGCGGACCTTCACGGCCGTTCCATGGAGGAGAAGATGAACCAGGTGATCGGAACCTGCGTGTCGATGGGCATCACGGTCGATGGGGAGGACCCCCGCTCCCTCCTCAAGACCCGCGTCGCCGCCCGGGGCCACCCATGATGGGAGGACCCGGCGGTCCGGTCCCGGACCTCACCAACGCCGAGATCGTGGACTACTCCGTCCTGGAAGGGGACGGACGCGTCCGCCTTCGGCTGAAGGACGGCTCCGTCATCGAAGTGAAGCTCGAGATCATGAACATCCTGCGCGCCGGGAACGACCCCAACACCGGCCTTCCGGCGTACATCGTCCAGTCCGCCCCGCTCGTTCGACTGGTCGAGTGCCCGAAGGAGCTTCGGAAGACCCCGCTTCGACCGCCACCGGGCGGCAAGGACGGAAAGCAGATCCCCGGCTTCGGCTGATCCGTACGAACCCGAAAAAAGTAGGAGGGACCGCCCGGGGAGGGCGGTCCGAATCGGTTCTCGCCTACTGGACGGGTACCTTGACCTCGTCCGGCGAGGGGGTCGGTTCCACCTTCGGGAGCTCAAGCTCGAGGATCCCGTCGTGGACCGTCGCCTTCGCCTCCGCGGCCTTCACGGCCTCGGGAAGCTCGACCGCGCGGTAGAACCCGACGTGCTTGCGTTCGCGGTGGACAAAGCCCGCCGAGTCGCTCTCGGAGCTCTGCGTAGCCTCGCCCTGGATCTCGACCCGGGTTCCCTTCACACGGATCTCGAGCTTGTCCTTCGGGATGCCCGGGATCTCCGCGGAAAGCTTGTACGACTTACCCGAGTCGATCACGTCGAGCGGCGCCACGCGCAGAGCGCGGGGCAACGTACGCGTGTCGGGCGACCCGTCCCCCAGCGTGCGTCCCCCCGCGACCAAGAGGCCGAACGGGGCGAACAGGCGGGCGTGAAGGTCGTCGAACAGCTCGTCGAAGTCGGCGAACGGATACAGGCTCTCTCTCGGCGCAGCCACCATTTGGAGTTCGTTCGTCATCGAGACACCCCGATTACAACAATAGTATGTCAGCACTTCTATATCAATATTTCTACGCGATTCTTTTCGAGGGCCGTCGTGACGTTCCGACGAGAGGTTGCCCCGGGGAGAGCGCGTTCCCGGCGCCCGTGGGAGATCGCGCGGCTCCCCGAGTTAAACCTAAGTTGGGGGCCGGATACCCAGCGCCGTGGTGGACCTTCAGGAGACTCCCGCAGTTCCTCCATTTGACCCCCAGGGCGACGTCCGCGCTGGTTGGGCGATCGGCGGAATCGTTCTCCTGCTACTGGGGTGGGGACTCGCCGTCGTGGTCAACGTGCTCCTGCATCTCGAAGCCCCCGCCTCCGGCACTATGATCGGTCCTTACCGCGTCTTCCATGACTTGGGAGCATTCGCCTGGCTTAGCGTCGGCATCGGGCTCTTCACGGGAGCGATCGGCGCGGGGCTCCTCTGGCTCTCGCGGGAGGCCCCGCGCGGACCCATCGTCCTACCCGGCCCGTCCTACTCCGACGATCCCGTCGGTTGAACCGGGTCCCATCCGACGCGCCGGCCCGCCCGTCGCTACGTCCGACCGACGCGCCGCGAAGGCGGCAGGGTGGGGCCGCCGGCGGCCTTCGGCGTCTTCCGGCTGCGGTTGCAGTCCGGACAGAACCGCTCGTCCTCGTCGAGGCAATCGCGACAGAGCGTCCGGCCGCAGAGCGAACAGCGCAGGTGGGCCGGTTTACCGCACCGTGCGCAACTTCCGACGAGCATCCCGGTCCACTCCGCCGAGGACCGGCCCATCGTAAACCCCGAGACGCATAAGCGCTTCGACGAACCCGCGCGCGTGCGGCCGACGCGCCACGTACCCCGCGGCGCGGCGCGCCCGCGCGCTTCCGTCCGAGAAGCTCACCGATGCGCCGGCCGCTTTCAGCATCTCGACGTCGTTGTCGCCATCCCCGGCGACGACGCAGTCGGAGAGGGTGAGCCCAAGCGGTCGAAGGGCCCGCTCGACAGCGCGCCGCTTTCCCGCCCCCCGGGCCATGATGTGGAGCGCGAACCCGGTCGACTCCACCGTCACTGGAAACCCCCGGACGGCCCGGGCCAGCCGCCGGACCGAGACGGTCGGCTCCAAACCCACCTCGGTTTCGCGCCATCGGTCCGTGAAGAGCGCTCGGACCGGGAGCCCCTCACGGCGGGCGTGATGGAATGCCCGCAGCGCGACGCGCCGGTCGCTCAGCCGGACCACGTGGTCTCGGCCGTTTCGTTGTTCCCAGAGGATCCCCCCGTTCTCGGCCACGACCGGCCCGTGGATGCCGAGGGACCGGTGGAGAGCGAGGGCGATGGGGAGCACGTTGCCGGTCGCGAGCAGCACCGGCCAGCCCGCGCGGGTGAGCGAACGCAATGCATCTATCGCGACCGGGTCGAGGCGACGCTCGGCATCGGTGAGCGTTCCGTCGACATCGGTCACCAGCGCCCGCAGGCGGGAGGTCGGCCCCTTTCCTCGGACGGTTCGGGGCGGTCGGCTCAAGCGGTCGCCCCGCCCCGCGTCGTGGTACGACGGGAGACCGCCCGACGAAGGACCTCGGCCACTTCCTTCCCGTCCCGACGTCCACGGACCTCTCGCATGAGTTCGCCCATGAGGCCCGAGAAGGCCTCCGCGCCGCGGGACTCGAGGAGCGCGCCGTTCCGGGCGACCACCTTGTCGGCGAGCACCTCGAGCTCGGGTCGAGTGAGTCCGGTCACCCCAGCACGGGCCGCCGCGGCCTCCGCGTCGGGTGCGCCCCGGAGGAGCTCGCGCAGGACAGGAGGAATCCCCTCCTTCGCGAACCGGCCACGCTCGACGCCCGAGAGGACCGAATCGAGCTGATCCTCCGTCGGCTCGGCGGCGGCGGTCCCCTCGAGGCTGGATTCCGCCTCGGCGAGGTCCTGGGCCAGAAGTCGAGCGACCGCGGCCGGAGCGTGGCCCCGGAGGACCAGTGCCTCGAACGTCGGCACGGTGCCGGCGCGCTCGAGCTGCCGGGCGATCTCGGCTCCGAGTCCGTACTCCGATTCGAGCCGCTGGCGTCTCGCCTCCCGGGACTCGGGCAATGTGGCGTGGATCCGCGCCAGCCACTCCCGGGTGACGGGGATGGGGGGGACATCGGTCTCCGGGTACATGCGGTCGCGTCCCGGAAGCGGGCGCGAGTAGCGCGTACGGCCGTCCGGCAGCGGGTCGCGCGTCTCGCCCGGAATCCCCTCCAACGCCATCCGCGCCCGCTCTCGCACCGAGTGGAGGGCCGACTCCGCCCTCGGGCGATCGGGGGCGACAATAAGGACGAACGCATCGGTGTCGCCGAGCGCGAGGTGGCTCCGGAGGCGGCGCAGCGAAGGCTCGTCGAGCCCATGACCAGGCAGCTCGTCCGAGTGGAGGAGGCCCCGCAGTCCGGCGGCCCGCGCGCGGTCGGCGAGCTCCCGGCCCAGGCGCTCCGACGGGTCGCCCTCGGGTTTCAATGATCCGGCGAATCCGTAGAGCGGCAGCGCAAGCGCCAATCCGTTGCGCTTCAGCAACTCCCCGACGGGTCCGCCAAGCGACCCCCGGACGATCTCGGTCACGTCGGGGAACGGGGGATCGCCCACTCGGGCGGACCGGGCCTTCAGGCGGTCCCGGACCGCGAGCAGAGTCCGCTGTCTCTCCTCCTCGGTCTCGGCGTACCGGCGGATCAATCGGAGCTCCTGCACTCCCTTGATCTCCACGCGGTTACCTCCCGAGGTGGAGACGTTGAGGTCCTCGCGGATCGTACCGATCCCGCGTCGGACGCGTCCGGTCGAGCGCAACAGGGCGCCGATCTCTTCGGCCACGTCCCGGGCCTCCTGGCCGTTCGCGATGTCGGGACCCGTCGCGATCTCGATGAGCGGGATGCCGAGCCGGTCCAACCGGTAGGTCACCTCGCCGTCGCCCTCGGAGACCTTGCGGGCCGCGTCCTCCTCGAGGCATACCGACTGCACCGAGTAGCGCTTACCGCCGGTCTCGAGATACCCATCGACCGCCACCAGGGCGGTTCGCTGGAATCCCGAGGTGTTCGACCCGTCCACGACGATCTTGCGCATCACCTCGATCTCGTCGATCGGCCGAGCATGGAGGAGCGTGGCCACCGTGAGGGCAACGTCGACGGCTTCGGCGTTCAGGGCGTGCGGCGGCTCCTCGTCCAGCTCGACGAGGCAATTTGCCGGACCGGATTCATAGCGGAACTTGAGCCCCCGGGACGCCTGGAAGGCGGCCGCGGCATCGATGGCGCGATTCTCTCCGCCGGTCGCCCGCAGCTGGCGAGCCACCACGCGGTGGACCTCGTCGGAGAGCTCGGTCGGGCAGTCGCAGAACAGCTTACCGGTCGCGAGCTGCTGATGGACCTCGAGCCCGGCCTTCACCCCGTTCCCCCCGGCTCGTGTCGGGGCTCGAACTCGCCGGCCCGATTCTGCAGCATCAGCCGGCCCACCTCGGCCGGCTCACGGGTCTGGCCCAGCGCCCAGAGCATCTTCACGTAGGCGGTCTCGGGCAGCAAGTCGTTCAGGTACAGCACGCCGGCGCGCAGTAGCTCGCGGCCGGTCGCGTACACGTACGGGTCGACGTCCCCGGCGAGGCACTGCGTGGTCATGCCGACGACGACGCCGGAGCGGATGGCCTCCCGGATCCACGGCAGATGGTTGGAGCTCACGTGGCCGAGGCCGGTCCCCGCAAGGACGACGCCGCGAAGCCCTTCGGTGAACCGGGAGGCGCGCGCGGGGTCCAGGCCGGGATGGAACCAGAGGAGGCCCGCGGCCGGGTCGAGCCCCAAGTGCAGCGTGAGCGGCTGAGCCGTAGGATGTCGGATCGGCCGGCTGAACTCGACCCCGTTGGGACCAACTACCCCGAGCGGGCGGCCGTTCCGCGATTCGAAGGCGTCGCGACGGCTCGAGTGCATCTTCCGCACCTGGGTGCCCCGGTGGATCGCGAACCGGTCGTCGGAGAGCCCGGCGTGCATGAGGACAACCACTTCCGCGAGGGACTTCTCGCGGGCGACTCGGACCGCATGGGTGATGTTCGTGAATCCGTCGGAGGAGGGTCGGTCGGGTGACCGCTGGGCTCCGACCAAGACTACCGGTCCGGGAGGGTTCTCGACGAGGAAGCTCAGCGCGGCGGCCGTGAACGCGAGCGTGTCGGTCCCGTGGGCGATCACGACGCCCTCGGCACCGGCGCGGAAAGAGTCCGCGACCTTCTCCGCCAGCAGCAGCCAATCCTCCGGCTGGATGTCCTCGCTGAGCCGGTCGAACACCGGGGTCACCCGGACGGGGCCGTCCTTCTCGAGATCCGGATAGAAGCCGAGGATCTCGTGCTCTTCTTTGACCGGCCGGACTCCACCGGTCCGGTAGTCCACCCGGGAGGCGATGGTTCCCCCCGTCGTGAGCAGGGCGACCCACGGACCTGTGCCCCGAGGAACGGGCCGGGGCTCTCCCTCTCCCAATCCGTTCGATTCGGTGGGGCGTCCGAGCACCCGGACCCGGTCCCCAGGGCGGATCGTGATCCCGACGTTGTAGCCGCTTTCGAGTTTCAGTTGGATGGTGCGGTCGAGGGAAAGTTCGTGCGAGGGTACGAGGGTCCCGCGCCAGGTCCGGCCGTCCGACTGCTCGACCTCGACCTCCTGTCCCAGCGGGAGGTCGCGGACGACCGCCCAGGGGTCCTCCGGGGGTTTCTCCGTCATGCGGTAGAGCCCATCGGGCGCGGGCGTCCGCGCCATCCGCACCCCGGTATAAAGGCCTCCGTCAGCGCGAGCTCGACGGACGAGCTCCCACCGCCCGCCGACCGACCCGGCGACGAGGGCTGGCGTATGGACGGCGAACCACCTTCGGGTGCCGTCCCGCGTCCCCGGCCTTTTATATCGGGCCCCCCTCGGCGCGGCGCGAACGGGAGCCGCTAAGTCACGCCCGTGTGGGGTAGCTACGCATCCGGGTCCACCCCGGTGGCGCTGCACTGGATTATCCTAGAGGCCTGCGGAGCCTCAGACCTGGGTTCGAATCCCAGCACGGGCGTCAACCCCCCCGGAAACCCGAGGAGGCTCGCGAGCGTGATCGGGGGTCGAACCCGAGTTCGAGGACCCTGGTCACAACCCGCCACCCCCCGAGCGGGTCGCGAACTTGACTAGGAGCCCGGCTCGGGAGATTCGGCCGGATGTGGAGTTCACGGTACGGGAGACTCCGCCACCCGGGAGGTCTCGGAGATCTTCCGGTCGATCGCGGAGTCGAGCCACTTCGTGTACTCCCGGATCTCTCGGAGGACCAGCAACTTCACGTCCTTCATGCCGGGGATCCTTCGGGCGCGGAGGAGATTCTCCTCCGACTCGGCCAATGTCCGTGCGGCGAGGCAGAGGAACGCGTTGCCGGGGGGCGCGATCCGGGATAGGAAGGTGGAGGATCCCAGCTCCGCCACGGCTTGGGTCACGACCGAATCCCGGTCGGTCGGGGTTGGGTACAGGAGCAGAACGTAGGTGATCGTGTGCGGGACATTGGACGGGTCCACCACCGGCACGACGATGACGGCCCCATGATTCGCCATCCGTTCGAACCGCCGACGGACCGTCTTCGGGCTCAGTCCGATCTCGCGGGCGACCTCGGAGAGGGGCTTCAGCGCGTTGTAGCGAAGCGCCTTCACGATGCGCCAATCGGCCGGGGTTAGCTCGATGTCTACCGGCGGCATGTCCCGTTCGTAGAACTTCTCGGGCGCGGGGCAGCCGGTCAGATGCCGGAAGAGACCCAGTCGTCGGTCCTCGTCCTGCCCGTCCGCGAAGACGAAATCGATGCAGATCGTCGGCCCGATGAAATTGTGGATCTCGATCACCCCGTCGACGAGGGCGCATTTCTCGATCACCGCGCTCTTTCCGAGGACGTCGGGGAGGTCGAACTCGTACGACACCGCCTCCAGGCCGAGCAGGCGGAAATTCGGGTAGATCTGGAAGTACTGGATGAAGCCGCTGCGCTTCATCTTGTCCAGGCGGAGCTTGACGGTGGCGCCGTCGGCGCCGACCTTCTTGGCGATGACCCAGGGGTTCAGCCGCGAGAGATCCCCCGACGTGGGGCCGAAGGGACGGAAATCGATGGCCTTGAAGATCTTGAAATCGAGGTCGTCCACGTACCGGGAACCGTCACCGCACACCGGTTTCGACCCAGATTAAGCCAGCGCTGGCGGGAAACCGGAGACCGACTTGCCGAGGTCTGAAGACAGACGGAGAGGTGGGAGTCGTGGAGGTCCACCAAGGACATGAACCGAAAGCTGATCTTCATGTGTACCCACGGCAAGGAAGACCCGGAACGAGCGACTCTCCCCTTCGTCGCCGCGAACGTGGCGGCGACCGCCGGTCAGACGGCGATCGTCGTCTGCACGATCGACGCGGTCTGGCTGGGGACGAACCAGGGAGCCGAGGGGATCGAGGCGAAGGGGCTGCCTCCCCTCGGCAAGCTGTTCAGCGACTTCGTGAACAACGGAGGGAGCGTCTGGCTGTGTGGCGCCTGCACCAAGCCTCGAGGGATCGGGGAGGAGCAGCTGGCCAAGGGGGCCACCATCGTCGGGGCGGCCAAGATCGTCGAGGAGATCGTCGCGGGAGCGACCCCGACGGCCTTCGCTTAGAAGGGCCATGGACGACGATGTCGCACCCCGGACGCAACCTGAGCGCCCGGCCTCGGATCCTCCGGCGACCGAGCTGTGGAGTCCCGCCGTCTCCTTCGTGGCGGCTCTGGCCGCACGGGACTTCTCCGGACTCGAGGCCTGCCTCGACCCCAAGGTCCGGTTTCGCGCGTTGGTACCCGTCGGCCTTCGGGAACGGGAAGGGGCGAAAGAAACCACCACTCTGATCCAGAGCTGGTTCGAGGGGGTCGAACGGTTCGAGGTTCTCGGGTCGGGAGTGGTTCCCATCGCCCATCGCGCCCACGTATGGTACCGTCTGCGAGAGTTCTATCCGGACGGGGAACGGGCGATCATCGAGCAGAACGCCTACTGCGAGCTGAAACGGGGTCGGATCTCTACGATCGATCTGGTGTGCTCGGGTCACGTGGCAGAACCTCCGGCTCCCTCCTCTCGGGTGCATCGGTTCGATGCGGGAGAGCTCGGATGCGGCAGCGGCCTCCCTCAAGAGTTCCGACGACAGATCGAGGCCGTTCCCGTGGGGAGCATCCTGGAGGTTCGAACTCGGGACCCTTCGGCGAAGGAGGACCTTCCCGCCCTCGCCCGTCTCCTCGGCCACCGCGTGCTCTCCATCCAGGAGAACCCGGAAGGCGTTACCGTCGTGGGTGTGGAACGAGCTAGGTGAACGAACCGGAGGACGGCGCTCGGGTCGATCGCGTCCCGGCATCGTGGCGCCCGGGACTCGTCGGCCCCGTTCATCGACCGACGGGGGAGGGACCGTAAGCCCCGCAGACAATCCGGTTCGGCGTTGCGTGCCCCGGGACAGGGGGCGTTTACTCGAATCGGCCGAATCGCGTATCGCCGGCCGGGACTCCTTCGAATCGGGACTTTCCGATGCCGGACTTGGCCGCAACGGCGAGGGCGATTGGACGGTTGCGGATTGTCACCCGCATGAATCCGGCTCCCAGAAGGCCCGCCGTGGCGGCCTGGACGGATACGGACCCGAGCGCGGTCTGCACAATGACGGGGACCGGAGTCCCGACGGGAAGCGCTCCCACGACCGGAACGGGGAAGGGCGGTGGGGCTGGCGGCGGAGGTGGAGGCGGTGCAGATGGGGGTCCCAGCGCGGCCGGTCCGACGACCCCGACCACTCCGAGAGGGAACGACTGGCGGAGCTCGGTGCGATTGTTGTTCTCCAGGTAGTGGGCCCAGGTGTAGGACCCGTCGATCGAGCCGCTGCCGGCGGCGGAGCACGCCGCGCTGACGCACGCATCGACCGGCACGGAGCGGTACGGCGGTCCCGTCGCGATCACCCGGAACGAGGCCATCCAGCTGTCCCCGACGGAGATCGCGTTCGCGGTGGCGTTGGTGCTCCAGTTCCACCCGTACGCGGTGAACCCTCCCTCGTGGAGGATCGTCGGCGTCGTTTGACATGTCGCCTCGTATCCGAGCGGGGTGAGGCACGCGGCCGTCCACTGGGGCTGCGGCGCCACCGCGATGTTTCCGAACGGGACGTAGACAAACATCGGCGCCGAGGTCCCGTGCGCGAGCTGCCCGTTGAAGACCGGACCAAAGCCGATGTTCCGCAGGGCGCTGAACAGCGTCGGGTTGTTCGTGTTCGGGGTCGAGATGGGGCCGTGCAGGACGGGCTGGAGCGTGCCGGTGACGCCGTTCGGGCAGGAGGCAAAGGCCGGGCCGCTCCAGGAGCCGCCCGTCGCCTGGGCCAGGTCGCAACCCGCGGCGATGACCTTGGCCGAGTTCTGGATGACCTGGACGCCTCCGGGTCCGCCGCCGATGTTGGAGAACTGCGAGGGCCATCCCTTGGAGTACGGGTCGGTGGTCGTCGTCCACAAGTCGACCAGGTCGACGGTGCAGACCCCTCCCACCGACGAGGTGCAGGCGGGGGCGTGGTGGGCGAGCGCGGCGATCGAATCCATCGGGTTTCCGTCCTGCGACCTCACCCACCCCTCGCATTGGGGGCTTGGCCCGGTCGGGAAGCTGTACGACGGCTCGCAGGACTGACTGAAGCAGCTCCCCGGCCGTCCCCACTGGTTCCACGCCGAGGCGCTCACGCAGTAGTTCTGGGTGTACGAGGGATCGCGCGGAGCCGTCGACCCGATCCACACGATCACGTGGTGCGCGTGAGCGGTCCAGTTCAGATTGCTGCCGATGATGGCGCCATAGAGCGCCGTGATCTGGGAGGAGTCCAGAATGTTGTTGTCCATGTCCTGGTCCCAGTTGTACCAACCTCCGGCGAGGACCGTCTGCTGGAACGTGGAGTGCACGAGGGCGCCGAACTCGTTCGACGGCACGAAGGTGCCGATGTCCACATTGTACTCGGGACCGTCCTGGTCATCCCACGGTTCGCTCCAGGCGTCGTAATGGTCCGCGAGCGCGAAGGAGACCGCACTGTGCGGGTTGGCCGCCTGGATCGCCTGGGCGATGCTCTGCGCGTTCTGGACGAAGAACGGGATCGCGTTCGACTCTTCGCAGACGGGCGCGCCCGGTCCGCCCGCCGTCGCGCACGGGTCAAGCCCGGAGGAGTCGGTCCCGTAGTCGCCGTCGTAGCTGGTGGTCTCGAGGACGAACGCCACCTGCACCGCGGGCCAGCTCACACCGGCGTTTCCCGCCGCGGCTGCGGTCAGCTCGACCTGGGCCTCGCCGACCCCGATCGGGCAGGTGGGAGCCCCCTGGGGGCAGATCGCGGTCGGGGCCACGGCAATGCCAAGGGAAAGCACGGGCGTGGTGCTCGTGAGAGTGGAATCCGTCAAGGTCGCCGCCGGGACGTCGACGAGGCGCGATTCCCGCGCCGACGCCGGAGCGTTCGGTAACCCTCCCGGCAGCAGCGCCACGAGGAGGGCGGCGAGTGCGATCGCGGAGAGCGAACCCAGAACCCATGTCGTCGCGTCGCCGCTCGCGCGCCAGGATGGGAGGTGCCGCGGTCGGAGACCCCGGCTTGTCACGGCTCGCCTGAGACCTCCGACGGAGATACGTCTTACCTCGAATTACAGCGTGGGGTCGTCCCTCGCCCCCCCACCGGGGATCGGGACCGAGTCCGTCCAGTCCAGCCCGACACGCGATCCCACCGGCCGTGCCCGCCCCGAGTCCCGGGGTTCAGCGCGCCAGCGAAGATCGCCCGGCCCTCGGAGGAACACCACCTCCCGTTCGCCGGTGGTGCCGACCGTGACCACTTCGGCGTCCAGCTTCCCCATTCCGGGCGCGACCAGCCCGATCGCGCTGGGAAGTATCGCAAGTACGCGGCCTTGCCATTCCACGACGTTGTACCCGAGGAAGGCGGCGACGTCCCGGTCCGCCGGGTGCTGGTACACTTCCACGGGCGGGCCCGCCTGACGTAGGCGTCCATCCAGGAGGAGGAGGACGCGGTCCCCGAGGAACAATCCTTCCTCCCGGTCGTGGGTAACGTGGAGCGCGGCGGTGCCCGTTCGGCGCAGGACGTCCCGAAATTCCGCCATCAGGTTCCCCCGGATCGCCGGGTCCATGGCGGCGAACGGTTCGTCCAGCAGCACGACCCCGGGCGCTGGCGCCAGGGTGCGAGCGAGCGCGACGCGCTGGCGTTCGCCTCCCGAGAGATGGGTCGCCATGCGATCCCCCAAGCCCGTCAGGTGGAGCATGCCGAGAAGCTCCGAGACCCGCGCGTCGATCGCCGCGGGCGACGCGCGCGCGATCTCAAGACCGTACGCCACGTTCTCGAAGACCGTGCGGCGGGGGAACAGGGCCGGCTCCTGGGAGAGGAGACCGATCCCGCGCTGGTGCGGAGGCACTCGGTCGAGGGACCGACCGCGCAGCGAGACCTGCCCGCCGACGGTCCTCTCCAGTCCGACCAGGCATCGCAGGAGGGTCGTCTTTCCGCTCCCGTTCGGTCCGAGCAGGGTGACGAGTTCGGATTCGCCGATGCGGAACGAAACCCGGTCCAGGACCGGCGCACCACTCCACGACGCGCTCAGCCCCTCGACGACCAGGACATCAGAGTTCGACACGTCGACCTCCCGCGGAGACTCCCACCAATAGGCCGACGCTCACGAGCAGCAGCAATGCAGCGGCCGCGCTGGCCGCGGGCACCTGGCGCAGCGATTGGAGCGAGTACAGCAGGACCGGCAGGGTCGTGAACGTGGGGGTGGCCAGGAAATACGTGGCCGTGAACTCCCCCAGGCCCAACGCGAACGCGAACAATGCGGCCGCAGTGATCGCCCCGCGGATCGCCGGGAGGTCGGCATCCAAGTAGGCGCGAAAGGGGGAGGCGCCGAGTACCCGCGCCGATTCACGGGGACCCGCCGGCAAACGGGTCAGCGCGACCTGGACCGACTGGAGCGAGAACGGGAGGGCCAGGGTGGCCTGGCTCAGAATGATGAGCAGCCAGACGGTCGACTCGCCTCCGAAGACAGGGCGCCAGAATTGAGCCAGCGAGAAGGCGAGGACCACGGGCGAGAGGAGGAGTGGCACGAACAGCAGGAATTGGATGCCGGGGGCCGACCGGGGTTGCCGGGTCGTGGAGTGACCGGCCAGGACCCCGAGGAGGAGGGCGATGAGGGCGGCCGCGGTGGCGAAGAGGAGCGTGTTGACGATGGCTCCCCCGGCCGAGATCCCCGTCGTGGCCTCGACCCGCGGTGAAGCCAGCGCGAGCCAGGCCCCGGCCCACCCGGCGCCACCCGACATGGGAAGAAGGGAGCGGGCCACCACCGACCCCAAGAGGAAGATCGTGCCCCCGAGGACGACCCCGGTGGTCACCGCCAAGGCGACGGACATCGGGTTCCCCCAGTCGATCGGACGGTGACGGCCGGGCGACGAGCGCTGCCGCAGTCGGAAGACCACCGCGAGATAGACCACGGCCGGCACGGCGAGGAACGCCACCATGACGAGCGCCAGCACGCTGGCGGCCGAGGGTTCGAGCAGGATCGAGGCGAGCGAGTAGACGCGGGCTTCGAGCGTGTAGCACCGCGGACCGCACAGGAGGATGGGAGCGGCGAAGGCGAGCGCCGAGAAGATGAACGTGAGCACGCACCCCGCGAAGGCACCGATGAGCGAGGGGGGCCCCCACACCTCCTGGTAGACCCGAGCCGGCGAGGCACCGAGGGTGAGGGCGGATTCCTCGAGGCTCGCCGAGCCGGATTCGACGCCGACCGCGGTGAGGAGCGCGACGATGGGGACGTTGAACACGACGTTGACGACCAGGATCCCGCCCAGTCCGTGTCCGAGCGCGGCCAGCGCCCCGCCGTGAGGCGCCAGGAAACCCCCGGGACCGAAGACCTCCTGGACCGCCAGCACCACGACCAGGCTCGGGAGGAGGAACGGGACGAGCAGGATCCCTTCCATCCAGGATCGCCCCCGCCAGCCGTGTCGTCCGAGGAACACGCCCACCGGGTAGCCCACTACGAACGCCCCGATGGCGCTCGCCGCACCCTGCTCGAGTGAGTTGCGGAGCGCGGCCCGGTTGAGCGAATTGCCGAGAACCGAGGTGATGGAAGACGGACCGCCGAGCGCCCCGACGCCATCGGCGAAGAGCACCGCGGCCGGGAGGATCCCGAACAGCGAGACGAACCCGATGACGGGAACGAGGTATGCGAAGGGTCGAGTACGGTCCGTCATCCGTACTGGTTCGCGAGGCTCTGCCAGTCATCGAGCCAGCCCTGCAGCGAGGACGCGATCGTGGTGGGGGGGAGGCGGTCGTTCAGGGCCGTGATCGAGCCCGGATCGAGCGCGTAATCGAACACACCGGGCACGGTCACGGTCGAGTTGGCCGGATACTCCCACTCCGTCGTGGGGAGCTGGTTCTGGACCTCCCCCGAAAGGAACCAGTCGATGAACCGCTGGTCCGCGGTCAAGTGGCGGGAGCCGCTCACGATGCCGAGGCCGTAGATCGTCTTCCAGCCATAGGCGGTCCCGTTGTGCCACGAAACGCTGGAGTTGAAGGCGTTCGGCGTGCCGCCGAACGCGGCCGCGGCC
>DASQHP010000121.1:0-3653 GCA_035632035.1 Thermoplasmata archaeon
GGCGTCCAGCTTGTGCTCGCCCTCCCGCTTGGTGAGGAGCTCGTCGATGTACTTTTGGCCCTCCTCGCCGAAGTCGCGCAGGATCCGGCACGCCTGGAGGCCGTGACGGGCCTCGTCGGCGACGATCCGGGCCTCGATCCACCGATCCTCGAGGATCGGCGCCTGGTCGAGCCACGGGCGGTGCTGCTGGATGGAGGCGAACTCCGTGTCCGCCTGCACGACCATGAGCCGAATGATGAGCTTGCGCATATCGCCCGGAACCTCTTCGGCGGTCTCGTACTTCCGCACGCCGGCGGACGAACCCCAGAGGATCTCGCGCACCGGCTCGATGGTGCCGCCCTCCCGCAACGCGCGGGAGGTGGGCCCGTGCGAGGGGGCGCTGGGAGCGGCAGGCGGGGGAGAGGCGTTCATCGCAACCGGCCCAAGGTCTGACCGCTTAAGTCATCGTCCCTTGAAGGACGGCTTGCGCTTCTCCACGAAGGCGGCGAGGCCCTCCTTCGCGTCCTCGGTGATGAACAGCCGGTTCTGGAGCTCTCGCTCGAGGGAGAGCCCGGCGTCGATCGGCATCTCGATCCCCTCCATCACGGAGCGCTTGATGAGGGAGACCGCCCGGGAGGGTCCGTGCGCGAGCGCGCTCGCGTACTTCTGGACATCCTCCGCGAACGTCTCCTTCGGGTAGACGTAGTTGACGAGCCCCATGTGGAGCGCCTCCTCGGGGCTGAGGAGCCGGCCCGTGATCATGAGGTCCAGGGCGCGGGAAGGCCCGACGAGCCGGGGGAGCCGCTGGGTCCCGCCCGTGCCGGGAAGGACACCCAGCGTGACCTCGGGAAGGCCGATCTTTCCGGAGTCCTTCGCCATCATCCTGAGGTCGCAGCTGAGGGCGATCTCGAGCCCGCCGCCCACGCAGTGGCCATTGATGGCCGCGATGACGAGCTTCGGGGTCTCGGCGAACTTGTTGAGCGTCTCCTGGCAGTAAAGACAGAACATCGCCTTGAAGTCGGGCTGGCTGCGCTTCAGCATCTCGATGTCCGCGCCCGCGCTGAAGAAGCCGGGGACCCCGCTCGTGAGGACGATGACCCGCGCGTCGTCGGCGAACCGCATCTCCTCGATCGCGGCGTTGAGCTCGTGCATCATGTCGAGGTCGTACGTGTTCGCCTTGGGCTTCACGATCTCGATCGTCCCGACGTGATCGTCGGTGTGCGTCCGAATGAATTTCCCGTCCATGGGCAGCTCCTCGGCCGGCGCGCAGCCCGGACCGTTCAATAAAGGTGACGCCGGGCCGAGGTCGGAGCCCGGCCTACGGCTCTTTGACGCGACCGGAGGGCGTGACTTCCTCGACGCGGTCTCCCGGAAGACCGACGTAGACCCGGTGGGCGAGCCCAACGAAGATGCCGGACTCGACGACCCCCGGCTCGTCGCGGAGCTCGGACTCGAGCTGCCGCGGGTCCTCGAGGGGGGTCGGCGGCCGGAGGTCGAGGATCTCGTTCCCGTTCTGCGTGATCACCGTTCGCCCACTTCCGTCCACGCGGAGCCGGACGCCGAACCGCTTTGCGGCGAGCCGCCGGGCCACGATGGGCCTCGCGAACGGAACCACCTCGACCGGGATCGGGGCGCGGGTGGCCAGCCGGTCGACGAGCTTCGTGTGGTCGACGATGATCACGACCTCGTTCGAAAGACGGGCGAGGAACTTCTCCCGGAACAGGGCGCCGCCGCCCCCCTTCGTGAGCGCGAGCTGCGGGGTGACCTCGTCCGCCCCGTCGATCATGAGGTCGAACCGGTCATCCTCGGCCAGCGCGCGGACGGGCAGTCCCAAGTCGCGGGCGAGGGATTCGCTGGCGGACGAAGTGGCGACGGTGTCGATGTCGGCGCGGCCCCCGAACTTCTCGGCCAGGGCGCGGATGGCGTAGGCCGCCGTCGAGCCCGTCCCAAGCGCGACGCGCATGCCCGAGCGGACCCGCTTCGCCGCGGCGCGGGCGGCGAGGTCCTTTTCGATCGCGAGCGGCTCCACGCGGCTCCCCGCGGGCCGGATGGCGCTCCGACTTAACTATGGCGGGGCGGACGCGGGCGAAAGGCAGATGGCCGAGCGGCCCGTGGCAGGCTCGATGCCCGGTCGACCGAGAGTGCGACGCGCCCCGGTCGTCCTCTCCCTGGGCGGGTCGGTCTTCGCGACGGGAGACGGCGACGAGGCGTACCTGGACAAGCTTGCGACGCTGCTCGCGCGACTCTCCCGCGAGATCCCCCTTTTGGTCACCGTCGGGGGCGGCCGGACGGCCCGGGAGTACATCCGGCTCGGGCGGTCGCTCGGGCTCACCGAGATCGAGCTGGATGAGCTCGGAATCGACGTGACCCGTCTCCACGCTCGGCTTCTCGCGGCTCGGGTCGGACCTCCCGCGCCGGCACACCCGCCGACGACGATCGCCGCCGCGGTCAACGAAGCCCATCGCGTTCCGCTGGTGATCCTGGGCGGAACCGAGCCCGGACACACTACGGACGGTGTCGCCGCTCTGCTCGCGGTGCGGATGCGCGCCGCGCGGGTCGTCAACGCGACCAACGTCGATGCCCTCTACGACCGCGATCCCCGCACGAATCCGAAGGCGCGTCCGCTGGACCATGTTTCCTGGGAACGCTTCCGGTCCATCGTCCATTCGGGAGCGGACGGTCGGGCTGGGCAGGAGTTCCTCTTTGACCGTCTCGGAGCGGACACCCTCGCACGGGCCCGGATCCCGCTGCGGATCGTGCAGGGGCGGGACATTGACAATCTCGAGGACGCCATCCGGGGCCGCTCGTTCCGGGGCACGAACGTCGGCTAGCCCGGGGCAACGGCTTTAGGGGCGGGTCGGTCGGGCCGCCGATGGCACGGATCGTCTTCCTGGGCCCGCCGGGAGCCGGCAAGGGAACGCAGGCGAAGGAGCTCGCCCGGACCCTCGACATCCCCCACCTTTCGACGGGTGACCTCCTTCGTTCGGCCGTCCGGGAGAAATCGCCCCTCGGGTTGGAGGCGGAACAGTTCATGCGGGCGGGCCAACTGGTCCCGGACGACCTCGTCCTCCGCCTCCTCCGGGAGGTGCTGAGCCGACCGACGGCGCACCGCGGGTTCCTCCTGGACGGGTTCCCGCGGACCCGGGCCCAGGCGGAGGCCTTGGAGGCCATCTCCGCGCCCGAGCGGGTTCTGTACTTCGACATTCCCGAAGCTCTCCTGGTGGACCGGCTCACGGAGCGTCGGACCTGCCCCACCTGCGGCAGCTCGTACAATCTGGCCACGCAGCCGCCGAAGGTCGCGGATCGCTGCGACAAGGACGGGACGACGTTGGTCCAACGGCCGGACGATCGACCGGACGCCGTGCGGACCCGGCTAGAAGTGTACCGCGACCAGACCGCCCCGCTCCTCGAGTACTACGCGGGGAAGGGGCGTCTGCGCCGGATCGATGCGGCGGGCGATGTCGCGACCGTCGGCCGTCGGGTCCGGGCGGCGGTCGGGTGAGCCTCGAAGAAAGCTTTTAGACCCTCCACCACTCGTCGCGGCCGACCCGGCTTAGCTCAGTGGTAGAGCGGGGGACTGTAGGCGAGACCGCCGGTTACCGGCGGCCCCCGTGGATATCCTCAGGTCGCCTGTTCGAGTCAGGCAGCCGGGACCTGAACTGCGAACTCGGGTT
>DASQHP010000122.1:0-14604 GCA_035632035.1 Thermoplasmata archaeon
GGATGCGGCTCGGCCGGCGGCCCGGCCTTCGGCCTCGCCTTCGACCGCGCCCGGAACGGCGACGAGGTCGTCCCGGTCGACGGGTTCTCCGTCGTGGTCGACTCGATGAGCGCGGAGCTCGTCAACGGAGCCAAGATCGACTTCGTTGAGGGACTGGACGCGTCCGGGTTCACCATCGTCTCCCCCAACGCCCCGGCCCAGAAGCCGGCCGAGGGTGCCGGCGGCGGATGCGGGTGCGGCGCGGGCGGTTGCGGCTCCTGCTAGAGTAGGGCGCCGGACCAACCCTTTCTTTCTATTCCATCACCTGGTCAGTCGACCGACATTTCGGCCAGAAACCCGCGCGCGGGGGTCGGGCGAGGAAAGGGTTCAGTGAGGCACCCTACGGGTGCTTGGACATCGCCATGACTTCGGCTTCGCTGACCTTCTTGTGGTGCGCGTGTTCCACGTGCCACTGGGTCATCGTGACGAGCTCCTTCTTGTCCTTCGTAACAACCTCGAATCCGTCCTCGCAGGCCACCTTCATCGCTCCGCATCCCATTGTACTCACCTGAGCCGTAGACCGGCACTCCGAGATGGGTGACCGGCGGATAAGGCCTCTTGTGGGACACGAACCCCCTAAGATTCCGTGAGCTCCGCGCGCGAAGGAGGGTGTGGATCTTGATCGTGGGGCGTCGGGCCACGCGAGGCCCCGAACAACGGTGCATTCCACGACCGAGAGTCGTCACGAAGTGAACGGATGTGAGGCTTCCCGGCCGTTGTGTGGAGCGGCCGGTGGGGAACCCACAAGGTCGGCCGACAGGATCGTGAGCTCGTCAGATGCGGTCGAGGATCTCCTTCTTCCGACGCTCGAACTGGCCTTGATCGATTCCCCCGGAACGTTGGAGCACCACGAGAGCTTGCACCTCTTCCTCCGGGAAGAGGAGGTCGGGCGAGAGACCGTAGGCTCTCAGAACGTTCGCTCTCTGGGCTTCAAGCTGGTCCGGTTTGTACCGTCCGGACCGGCGCAGGAACTCGAGGTGGGCCTGAGCCGCTTTCCGACTTCCCGAATTCGGGGGGATCGGAACCGGCTGAACGAGCGGCTCCAGGGAAAGGATCCGTGCCTTCTGGGTTTCCAGATCCTCGTCGGTGATCGTTCCGGCGTTCCGCAGACGTTCGAGTCTAAGAACGCGGTCCGGCGGAGCGGTCACAGGGGGTTCCTCTCCCGAGGGCGTGGGAGTCGCGGTCGAGAGAGGAGCGTCCCACGGCTTCGCGTACCGTAGCGTGGTCCACTCGGCGACCGCGGCCGCCGCGAACAGGGCGAATGCGACGAACGGCAGGACCCATCCGGCGAGCGGACCGCCGGTCACCGGAACGCCGAGAGGCGAGAGGTCGGCCCCGAGGGCCCCCGGCAAGAAGTTCGAGAGCCAGATGGGCGTGCCGAGAGAAAGGATGCACGCCGCGACGGCCGCGGCGATCGTCGTCCGGACCGCTCCTAGGCGAGCCCGGTCCGCCCATGTGATCACCGCCGCGAGGAAGGCGGTGACACCGACGAACAGGTCCACGCCGAGGGCCGTTTGCGTACCCTCTAGCGCCGCGCCGGTTTCGGCGAGGCCCCGCGAAGAGTAGGTGTAGGACTCCTGTGGGGTCCCGCAGTTCGAGCCGGAGCAGGTCTCGAAGTACGTGGTTCCCGGATACAACGTGAGCGTGATGTGATCCCCCTGATAGTCCACCGAGCAGTTCCACCAGGGCGTGAACAGGGCCGCAACGAGGACGAGCGTCGCGATACCGGCGAGGACGACTCCAATGCCGTTTCCCCGGTAGACCTCCGCTCTCGGGGATTCAGGCGCACGCGATCTCGCCGGGGATTTCATAGCGGAGTTGGGGACGGTTCTTCCCGACTTCGGGCGTGTCGCAGCGGACGCTCGGTCGGCACGGTGAAGCCTCTGCCCGAACCCGGGAACGCACCGACGCGTTTGGTCTTTTTCGCTTGGGAGGTCTCCGAGCCCGGCGGCCGAAGGCACGGATTGCCGGAACGATCGGTCCGATGGGCCCGGACGGATTTGAACCGTCGATCGACCGGTTATGAGCCGGCCGCTCTAGGCCGCTAAGCTACGGGCCCTTGACCTCCGAAGATGACCCCGAGGCGCCGCCGAGCGGAATTTCGGGGCCCGTCCGAGCGGGCGGGCCACGTTCGAACCGCTGACCTTTCGGTTAACAGCCGATCGCTCTGCCGCTGAGCTACGGCGGCACCGGCGCTCCGACCACCGGTTCCGCTAATAGCCTTTCCGGACCGGCGAGCGCCCCTGGGAGTTCGCGGCCCGCTCCTTGAGGTGCTGGATGACATCCGTCATCCGGTCCAGCGACCGGTCGAGGGTCGCCCAGAACTCGCGGGCCTTGTCGGTCACGACGGCCCCGTCGGCCGACGGCTGGATCACCCCCTCCCGCTCCAGAAGGTGCAGGGAGTATCGGACCTTGTGGATCGGAAGGTGGAGCGCCTCGCTGAGCCGGATGATCCCCATCGGGGGGCTCCCGCTCAACCGCTCCAGGATGTCCACGTTCCGGGCGAGGAGGTCGAGCTCGCTCGCGATACGGTCCACGAGATGCGTCCCTTCGGCGGGCATCGCTTCCGGGTCGTCGGCCGGCGCCGCGGGCTTGCCGAAGGGCATGGGTGACCCGCTAGAGCGGAGGGGGTTACTTGAACGTTGAGGGACCGCCGGAAGGTTCCGCGCGACCGCGCCACGACCCGCGGGGGACGAGTGACCGACCGTGGGAAGTGGTCGACGGGCCGTGCTTCCTCGGGGGGAACTCCTAAGTGGGTCCCGGTCGATGCCGCCCGACCCCCGATGAGACGCCCGAAGCGCGCGGCATTGAGACGCCTCGGCGGCCTTCCGACGCTGGTGGCGTGTCCGGACCAGGCCGGAATCCTCGGCGTGATTCCCAGCGCTGGGAAACGTCGGGGGATGACTCTACCGTGGAGGTGCTAGGCGCATGGATGATCCCTCCCCAGCGCCAGCGCCCGCTCCGGCTGCCGGTCCCACGCCCGCGGAACGACGGGAGCGGATACTGGACGCGCTTGGTGACCCGGCCTCCCGTGGGATCCTGCTGATGCTGAACGAGTCGCCGCGTTCCGCCCAGGAGATGCTCCTGACGAACCACATCCCCCAGAGCACGCTCTACCGCAAGCTCCACGATCTCCAGCAGCTGGGCCTCGTCGGCATCCAGCGGACCGCCATCACTCCCGACGGAAAGCGCGTCGACCTCTACCGCAGCCTGCTCGAGGAGCTGCGCGTCGACCTCGCGGGGGGGGCGCTCCGCATTCAAGTTCGCTTCCGGGACCTTTCGGCCGAGCGCCTTAAGGACATGTGGCATCAGGTCCGCAGCGAGGCGCGCCGATGACGGTCTACCTGGACTTCTGGTGGATGATCGCCCTCTGGGGGGGCGTCGTCGTCCTGGGCGGGCTAGTGAGCTATTACACGATCCGCGCGTGGCGCTCCAGCCGCGAACGCTCCTTCGCTTTCCTCGCCGCCGGTTTCTTCGCCCTCTCCGTAGCGAGCGGGCTCACCTGGTTCATGCTCTACTTCGCTGGCGAGAACCTCATGATCTGCGAAGCGGGCGCGACCGGCTTCACGTTCGCCGGGTTCGGCACGATCTTCTACGCCCTGCGCAGCCGCGGCGCGTGAGCCGTAGAGCGCCTCGGGCGCCGCGATGCTGAAGAGGTGCATGGGGGCGGGCATCGGCTGCAGCACGCGCGGGAACAACCGGAAGACGTAGAGCCGGACCACGTGATCGAGATAGCCCAGGATCTGGCCGGATCCGAGCTTGCTCGTTCCGGCGATCCGCCGGTCGAAGCAGAACGGTACCTCGCCCACGGGCGAGGGCCGGCACTTCACCAGCACCTCGAGACCGATCTTGTAGCCCGAGGGCGCGAGCGTCGCCCGACCGACGACGTCCTTTCGAACCGCGAAGAATCCGGTCATCGGGTCGCTGACGGGCGTGAGCGGGCGCGCGAGCAGGGAGGCGCCGCTCGAGATCCACCGTCGGAACCCTGCGAGGCCGGGGGAACTGGCCCCGGGGAGATGCCGGCTCGCCACCACCATCTCGGCTCGGCCGCGAGCGACGGGCTCGACCAGCGACGGGATCGTCTCCGGCGGATGGCTTCCGTCCGCGTCCATCACGACCACGATGTCCCCGCGGGCGGCCGCGAACCCTTCCATCACGGCGGTCGCGAGTCCGCTCTTCGTCGGTCGCTCGATCAGCCGGTAGAGGCCATCTCGGCCCAGCGTTCGAACTAGCTCCCCGGTGCCATCGGGCGAGCCGTCATCGACGACGAGGATCTCACTCGTGTAGGGGGCCAGCGCGGACCGCAACCGGGGGTCCAGCGATTCCAGCGCCGAGCGTTCGTTGAACGTCGGCAGAATGACGGAAACCCGGAGGTCGGCGGTCACGGTGAATAACTCTTCACGCCGCCGGTAGATAATACTCTGACCCGCATATCACCGACCCGGACAAGTGTAGAAGAGCCGCCCGGGCCCCCGTGCGATGGGGCCTCACGCACTCGCCGCGGGCCTCCGGCCGCTAGAGGATGCCCAGCCCCGGCAGAACCTCGTTCACCGCGTCGAGCGATCGCTGCGTGTAGCGCTCCACCGCGGACCGTTGCTGAGAGGAAAGGACGAGCGCCGGCCAGCCCCAGTGCAGCGCCACCGATTCCCCGGGCTTCACACCCGGCAGGACCCGTGCGTCGAACGGAATCTCGGTCTCCGCCTCCGGGCTGAGACTCAACCGACCCGCGGTCGCTTCGAGCGACGGCTTGCGGACCCGAAGCCGCGCCCCCTCGACGGAAACCACGGTCCCCCACGATGGACGGCAGGACTCCATGTTAGGGAGCGTCGTGGGAACGTGCCCGGTCACGGCGCCCACACCCACGTACGCCACGTGGAACATGTGGAAAGGTAGGGGACGGGCCGGAAGATGCCGAGAAAGACGCGTGGCCACCGACTTCGGTAGCCCGCGCTTCACGAGCGTGGAGAGGATCCCTTCAAACTCCGCCCGGTCGAACCCGTCCAGGAGCTCGTTGCCGAGCCAGTAGGCCTCCACCACGCGCGAATCGAACGGGTCGAGACCGTGGTGGCGTCCGATCGCCTCGAGGTACGGCATGAGCGCCTCGAACCGCTCGAGCGACCGTCGGGCTGAAGGGAGGTCGGCCCCGGTGGTGATGGCCTGATAGAGCTTCGGCTCGGCGTCCGCCGGCCCGCAGAAGTTGAGCCGATTGGTCGCGAGGCTGAACCGGGACGCGAGAGCGACTCCGTCCATCTACTCGGACGTCGGTTCCGGCCGTCGGAGCGCCGAGACGAACGCTCCAGCACCCCGGCGCAGTGAGGCGTACCCGATCGCGACGGCCACGCCGAGGACCACCAACGCGGCTCCGACGGCCTGGGGGAATCCGAGGGTGCCACCGCGGACGGCCAACGTGAGAGCCCACGTGATGGGAAAGCCGAGGACAAGGGCCGAGCTCGCGATGCCGAGGTCGATCCGCTGGAGGCCCGCGTACCAGCTGAGCACGAACGCCGTGAGCAGGATCGCCGAGAGCGCGACCCAGGACCACTGGGGCCCCGTCAGCGCGGCGGCCGAGGCCATCTGCCCCGAGGCCGCGAGGTATCCGACCAGTACAACGGCGCCGAATCCCATTCGGCCCAAGCCAACGGTGGTGGAATCCACGTCCCGAAGCGTCCGTTTGGAGACGGTGTACTCCGCGGCCCAGAGCGCGGTCGCGGCCAAGACGTAGGCCGTCCCGTCCGTCCAAACCGGGGCCGTCAGCGCGAGAAGGAGCGCGTTCCCGACCAGGAGCAGGCCCGCCGCCACGAACCAGCGGGTCCGCAGGCGCTCGCGGAGGACGACCAGGGCGAGCACGCCGGCCATGAGGAAGAGGGTGCGATACCCGAAGCTCGCCGTCGCCGCGCCCCCCTCGGCGGTGGCCATCGCGAGGCCTCGGAAGAACAGGAGAAAAGGGATGGCGCCCCCGACGACCCCGATCACGACCAGCCGCCCCCAATCCACGGCACGCAGCCGGGTCCGTACTCGGCGCGTGGCGAGGAATGCAGCCGGGACGAGCATCCCCGCGACCGCCAGGTTCCGGACGGTGACGAACGCGTCGGAGTTGGTGCCCTGCACCGCGTACGCGTTGAGGAACGTGGAGAATCCGCTCACGACCGCGGTCGCCAGGACCAGCAGAACTCCGGGTCCCACCCAGCGGGTTGTGTCAGTCTCCGCCATTCCCACCTGTTAGGCCGTCGCGAGTCGGACTGTCATCATGAACCTTCGGTCGAGGCCGACCGACCCGCCACGCTTCCCGCGGCACCGGGCTCCGCGGTCGACTCGCGCGCCAGTACCTCGTCGATCTGGCGCGCATATTCCAGCGCTTCCAAAGCCTCCGCCTCCTCGAGGAGGGTCGACGCAAACCCGGCCTGGACGATCACGTAGTCGCCGACGCGGGCTTCGGGCAGAAAGAGGAGCTTCGCGGACTTCACCGCGATCCCGTAATCGACCCGCGCAACGCGGCCGTCGGCCTCCGACTCTTCGATGGCGACGATGCGTCCGGGGATCGCGAGACACACAGTTATGCGCCCCTCGCTCGGGGAGCGGCCGGGGAGACCGCGCGTCGGCTCATGAGGTCGCCGACCCGCCCGGAGATTCGTCGTCGCCACTCATCTCGACTCCGACCAGCACGACGCCCTGGGCCCGGGGGTCGTGGACGTCGGAGGAGCTCTCCGCCTCCACGACCGCCGGTTCCGCCCGCGTGCCGGCCGCCACCCTCGACCAGCTTTGAGTCAGGTCCTCGGGACGGAGGTGCGAGAGCGCACCCACCCAGAGACGGACCCGCTTCACACGGCCCGTGGGCTCGCTCAAAGCTAGTTCGTTCACCTTGCGTACGAGGTCCCGGAGGACCGCTTCCTCATGCATGGGCGACCTCCGAGGTCGTGGCGATCTCCTCCGCGAGCCGCCAGATCGCGTCCGCGACTCCCGCGGCGACCGCGGGGGTGAGACCGGATCCGGTGGAGACGTCCTGCACCTCGATCCCGTAGACGACGAGCCGACGCGGCATCCGCCCGAGGGCGCGGCCGAGCGCGATGGCATCGGCGAGAGAGAGGCCGTGCGTCGAAGTCACCGGAAGACCCGCCGGCGGTGGGGTTGAGCCGATCTCGAACCGGTGGAGGGTGCCCGACGGACGGCCCGACCGGATCGCATCGACGACATAGACCGTCCCGGCACCGTCCCAAAGGTCGAGGAGGTCGCTCGCGTCATCTCCGCCTTCGACGATCCGCGCGTCGACCCCGAGGTGGGCTTGCAGCCCCCGGACCACGTCCAGGCCGCAGCGGTCGTCCCGCCGGTGCTCGTTCCCGAGCCCGATGATGAGGGGGACACTAAAGTCGGTCACACCCACCTACGTTCGTTCCACGGTCAGGGTCAGGAAGTGCGTGGCGCACGAGATGCACGGGTCATGGTTGCGGATGGCCCGCTCGCACATGGTCGTGAGGCCGACGTCGTTCATCGCGAGCGAGCGGCCGACCACCGAGCGGAGGTCGTCCTCGATCCGCTTCTGGTTCTGCGACGTGGGCGCGACGATCTTGGCCTCCTCGATGCCCCCTCCCGTCGCCACCCGGTACCGGTGGTAGAGGATCCCGCGAGGAGCCTCGGTCAGGGCGGCGCAGGTTCCCCCGGGGATCTCCCGCGGTGGGGCCACGAACGGCTCGGAGGGAGGTTGGTACGCATCGATGATCCGCAGCGATTCCTCGCAGGCGAGGACGACCTCGACCGCCCGGACCAGGATGCTCCGGTACGGATTGCGGACGATGGGCTCCAATCCGATCTCGTGCGCGACCGCCGCCGCGCGTGGCGTGAGCCGGTCGTGGTTGAGGGCATAGCGCGCGAGAGGACCCACCAGGTACGACCCGCCGCCATGGCGGACCGACTGGAGGGCGTTCGAGTGCGGGACCTGGAACTCCTCGAACTCCTCCTCGAACCGCTCCTGGGGGATGCGAAGTCCACGGCTCGATACGACGTCGCCCTCGTTCATCGGATACTCGGACGGGTGGCGAAGTGCGACGAACTCGTAGTCCTCCTCGACGTCGGGGAACGAGAGCGTCGCGGCGAACCGGGCGGTCTCTTCGGCGAGAACGATCCCCCGCTCCACCGAGGCGCGGACGGCCCGAAGCTCTTCGCGGGAGGGGACCCGGTAAAAGCCTCCAACCCGCACGTTGACGGGGTGGATCTCTCGTCCTCCGAGGAGCCGCATCAGGGAGTTGCCCACCTTCTTCAGCGCGAGCCCGCGCTGGACGGCTTCGGGGTGGTCCTTGGCGAGACGGATCGCGTCCGGGTAGCCGAGGAAGTCGGGTGCGTGGAGGAGGTAGATGTGGAGCGCGTGGCTCTCGATCCATTCTCCGCAGTAGAGGAGGCGCCGCAGTTCGCGAAGTGCGCCGTCGACGCGGATGCCGAGCAGTCGCTCCATCGCGTGGCAGCTGCTCATCTGGTAGGCGACCGGGCAGATGCCGCAGATGCGCGCCGTGATGTCGGGGGCCTCGGAGTACTGTCGTCCGCGAAGGAACGCTTCGAAGAAGCGCGGCGGCTCGAAGATCTTGAGCTCGACCTCCTCGACCTTCGTCCCGTCGATGCGGACGCGGAGCGCCCCCTCCCCTTCCACGCGGGCTAGGTAGTCGACCGCGATGGTCCGGTCGGTCATGCGCGAGAACCCTCCACCGACTCGGCGTCGCCGGCCGCCCGGAACGCCGGGGCACCGGCGTTGAACGTGCGGTAGAAACGTCGGACCGCACCACTGTCCATCCCGAGCTGGTGCAGCCTTGCCCCCATGGAGACCGTGTTGGGCGTGTCCTGCGGTCCAAAGCAGCCGTAGCACCCCCGGTGGAACGAGGGGCAGATCGCACCGCAGCCGCTCTGGGTCACGGGCCCGAGGCACGGGGTTCCTTTCACCACGAGGACGCAGACGTTCCCGCGCCGTTTGCATTCGATGCAGACGCTCTCGGGCGGGACGTTCGGCTGGCGGTCGGCGAGGAACGCGGTGATGACCTCGAGGAGCTGCTCCTTGCGGATGGGGCATCCCCGCAGCTCGAAGTCGACCGGCACGTGCGCCTGGATCGGTGTCGAGGTCGCGAGGGTCGAGATGTACTCGGGCCGCGCGTAGACCGCCTTCTGGAACTCCGCGACGTCCCCGAAGTTCCGCAGCGCCTGGATGCCGCCCGAAGTGGCGCACGCGCCGATCGTCACGAGGACGCGCGACTGGGCCCGGATCTCCCGGATCCGCTCCGCGTCGTGGGCGGTCGTGACCGAGCCTTCCACCAGCGAGAGGTCGTAGGGGCCCTCGATGACGGCGCTGGACGCCTCGCGGAAGTCGGCGATCTCCACCGCGTTCGCGATCGGCAGGAGCTCGTCCTCGCAGTCGAGCATCGTGAGCTGGCAGCCGTCGCAGGATGCGAACTTCCAGACCCCGATCCGCGGGCGGCGCCCCGGCGGCATCTAGACCTCCCGGAGGTTGAGCAGCGGCTTGAGGCGAGCGTAGGAGAAGACCGGCCCGTCCCGGCAGACGAAATCCGGACCGAACTGGCAGTGGCCACAGAACCCCACCGCGCACTTCATGTTCCTCTCCATCGAGAGGAAGATCGACTCCGGCGCCACTCCCCGCTGCTCGAGGGCCTGCGCCGAGAGCTTCATCATGATCTCCGGCCCGCAGACGAACGCCACAGTCTGGGCCGGGTCGAAGCGGGCGTCCGGAAGGCGCTGCGTGGCGACCCCCACGTCCCCGTACCAGTCGCGGCTCGCGGAGTCGACCGTCGTCTGGAACCTCAGGTCGTGGCGCTCCCGCCACGTCTGGATCTGCTCGTAGAAGACGAGGTCCTTCGGGGTCCGGGCGCCGTAGATGACCTCGACGCGGCCAAAGGAGTCCCGGTGGGCGAGGATCTCCAGGAGCGCGGGCCGCAGGGGAGGGAGTCCGAGACCCCCCGCGATGATCACCACGTCGTGCCCTCGCGCCCGGTCGATCGGCCATCCCTCGCCATAGGGGCCGCGGAGGCCGACCATGTCTCCCGGCGACGCTCGGCTCAACCCCTGGGTGACCTTCCCGGCCGCGCGGACCGTGTGCACGATCCGGGACCCCTCCGCCTCCGATCCGCTGATCGAGATCGCCGCCTCGCCGACGCCGAACTGGTAGAGCATGTTGAACTGCCCCGGTCGGAACCGGGGGGTCGGACCCCCGCCGGCCGGCTTCAGCGTGAGGGTCACGGTGTCGGCCGTCTCCTCCTGTCGCCAGTGGACGAGATACGGCCGCGGGGCGAGAGGCGACCCCGTCGTCGGTGCATTCGCGATGGCCGGTCGGCTAGATGCCATGGATGTCCAAGAGCTGGAGGCGCGTGTTCTCGAGTCGCTCGGCGATCACCGGGAGGAGGCGCGAGAGGAACTGGAAACCGAGCTCCGGGCGCGCGTCGAGCGCGGCGCGAAGTGCGTCCCCGTCGACGTCGAGCGCGCGAGTGGGCTTCAACGCCCGGCCGTCCAGGGTCCAGCGTCGCGGGGGGACGAGCCACGACCAGCCGACGACCTCGCCCGGACCCACGGTCTGGATGGTGAGTCGGGGACGCTCGGGCGTGGCCATTTCGAGGGCCACCTTGCCGCTCTGGATCAGGAGGAACTCCTTCGCGGGAGCGCCTTCCCGCACCAGGAGGTCATCGACGGCGAAGTCTCGCGCCGTCGTTCGTGCAGCGAGCCCCTCGACGAACTCTCGATCGAATCCCCGGAAGAAGGGATGGTTGGCGAGCTCGACCGCGAGCATCGATCCGCCGCTCATGGTCCTCCCTTCACCGGCGTCGCCGCGGGGACGACCCTCAGCGCCGCCACTTCCTCGGTGAGGTCGATCCCCACCGGGCACCACGTGATGCACCGTCCGCACCCCACGCAACCCGAGACGTCGAACTGGTCGTGCCAGGTTCCGAGCTTGTGGGTGAGCCATTGCCGGTACCGGCTCATCGTCGACTTTCGTACGCTCTGGGTGTGCAGCTTCGAGAACTCGCTGTTGAAGCACGAATCCCATCGCCGCCACCGCTCGACGCTCGACCCCGAGAGGTCGGGGACGTCCTCGGTGGTGTTGCAGAAACAGGTGGGACAGACCATGGTGCAGTTGGTGCACGACAGGCAGCGTTGGGCCACGAGCTCCCATCGGGGGTGTTCGCGGGATTCTGCCATCAAGTTCTGAAGCCCTTCGGCGGGCATCCGTCGCCCCATGGAAGCGGCCGTCTTCGCCACTAGGGCGGTCCCGCGGTCGACCTCGTCCGAGGGGGCGGGCGAGGTCGGGACCCCTTCGAGCACCCGAGCGCCGGCGGGTGTGCCCGCATCGATCAGGAAACGGTGACCGGCCACGTCCAGGAGCTCGGTTATCCGGAGGTCGAACCCGTTCGAGACAGCGGGCCCGGTACCCATCGAGACGCAGAAGCACGTACCACCCGACTGACCGCACTCCACGGCCACCCGCAGTACACTGGCCCTGCGCCGGTGGTACCCGGGGTCCGGGACGGCACCGTCGAAGACGCGGTCCTGGATGCCGATCGCTGCAATCTCGCAGGCCCGCATCCCGAGGAAGGCGAGGGGCGGGGCGTTCTCCTCCTCGGGATCTACCTCGAATCCGGCCCCCGTTCTTCGGGCCGTCCAGAGGCGTTCGCGGGCCGGAAAGAGATATTTCTTCCAGCTGTGGGGGCCCACGACGTACCCGAAGAGAGCCTCATCCTTTCGTCTCTCCAGCCGGTACTGCCCAGCCTCCTGTCGCTCGGTCCAGCCGATGGGCAGGTCGTCCACGCTCGAGATCTCCCCATAGACGATCGCCCCATCGCGGACCGTCGGCCCGACGACCCGGTAACCCAGCTCGGTCAACCGGGCCAAGAATCGCGGGAAGTCGGCTCGTTCCAGGCGCCGACGTTCAGCGTTCAATGGACCGGGCACCCCCACTTCCGGTGGCGCGCCCACCACCGGTCCGTTCGACCCCACGCCGACCCGGTTGATACCTGTTCGTGCCTGCGGCGGCCGGAGCTCCTGCCGATTCCCTGCGGAGAACGTAGTGAGCACCACCGGGAACAGATGGCCGGAGTGGATCCGCCGGAGTACGATCCGTCATCGAACACCACCGAATCGCTGCCCGCTACGGAAGGCCCCGGGGTGGAACTGAGTTGACGGGACATCTTGATGATCGCTCGATTCCGAGCGAGGGTCGATCGAGATGCGGGCGGGTCCGCAGGAAGATCCGCCACCGTCGCTGGGGTCGCGTGCGACCTTCGGGGGCCAGGGGCGGCCTGTGGCGGCCCGTCGATTGAGCGGACCGTGAAGCGGCCTTGACGTGGCTCGTATAGGCTCGGCGCCGGTGGAAAGACTAGGCGCCCTATGCTCGAGATTCGTTTCCATGGCCGAGGAGGACAGGGGGCGGTCGTCGCCTCCGAGCTGCTCGCTCAGGCCGCGTTCCTGGACGGCCTCGAGCCTCAGAGCTTCCCCTTCTTCGGCGTCGAACGCCGGGGAGCGCCGGTCACCGCCTACACGCGCGTCGACCGCTCACCCATTGCGCTACGGACCCGGGTGACGAGCCCCGACATCGTCGTCGTGCTGGACCCGGGCCTCTTGACGGCGGTGCCGGTAACGCTCGGCCTGAAGCCCGAGGGTCTCTTGCTGGTCAACACCCCCCACTTTCCCGCCTCCCTCCGCACCGCTTTCCAGGGCCGGTGCGCGACGATCGACGGCACCGCCATTGCCCTCGGGCTGAAGCTCGGCTCCGCGTCGACGCCGATCGTCAACACGGCGGTCCTCGGTGCCCTGGCGCGGGCGAGCTCGGTCGTCTCGCTCAGCTCGCTCACCCAGGCGATTCGCCAGTTCGTCCCTACCCGACCGGACGACAATGTCCAGGCGGCGGAACAGGGGTTCCGGTGGGTTCGAGACCCGACGCAGGTCGCGCTGGAGGTGCCGGCATGACAGCGAGTTCCGCCGTCGCGAAGCTCCCTCCCGCCCCACTGGCGTCCGAGGCCAGCGACCTGATCCATACCTCGAGCTGGCGGACGATCCGTCCGGTGGTGATCCTGGAAAAGTGCACGCGGTGCAACGTCTGCTGGAAGTTCTGCCCGGACGACGCGATCGGATTCGACACGAACGGCTTCCCCACGATCCGCTACGAGTTCTGCAAGGGATGTGGGATCTGCGCCCTCGAATGCCGGCCCGGCGCGATCCGGATGGAAGCGGAGGTCTGACGCATGACGCGGCTCGTTCTGTCCGGCAACACGGCCCAGTCCTACGCGGCCAAGTTGGCTCGGGTCCAGGTGATCTCGGCGTACCCGATCACTCCCCAGACCACGATCGTGGAGAAGCTCGCCGAATTCGTCGATTCCGGCCAGCTGGACGCGCAGTTCATCAAGGTCGAATCCGAGCACAGCGCCCTTCAGGCATGCGTGAGCGCGTCCGCGCTGGGCGCCCGGGTCTACACCGCGACGTCGAGCCAGGGACTCCTCCTCATGCACGAGCTCCTCCACTGGGCGAGCGGGGCGCGCACGCCGATCGTGATGGGTGTCGCCAACCGTGGGGTCGCACCGCCCTGGACGATCGACACCGACCACACCGATACCATTGCCCAGCGGGACACGGGATGGATCCAGTACTACGCCGAAAGCAACCAGGAGGTCTTGGACACCGTTCTCCAGGCGTTCCGTCTGGCCGAGGACCCTGAGGTCCGGCTACCCGTGATGGTGAGCGAGGATGCGTTCTTCCTGACGCACACGGTCGAGCCCGTGGACGTTCCGAGCCAGGACGTCGTCGACCGATACCTTCCGCCGCGGCGCGCCGTCGGAACCCTCGTTCCGGGGGTGAGGGGCCGCCTTGGATCGTTCACCGGCCCCGAGTTGTATACCGAGTTCCGCCATCAGACTGCCGCGGCGATGGAGCGCGCCCGCGGGGTCGCCGTGGACGTCGAGGCCGAGTTCGCCCGCGCCACCGGCCGGGACCACGGGGGGCCCCTACCGACCTATCGCACCGAGGACGCCGACGCAGTACTCGTCACGATGGGAACGGTCAGCACCACGGCCAGAGCCGTCGTTGACTCTCTGCGCGAAGAAGGAAAGAAGGTCGGGCTCGCCAAGCTGCGCCGCTTCCGGCCATTCCCGGTCGAAGAGCTGCGTCGCCTGGGCGCGTCGGTGGGGCGGCTCGGGATCCTCGCCCGCTCATTCACCTTCGGCGCGATGGGCGCGGCCGCGACCGAGGTCGCGGCGGCCCTGTACACGAGCCCGGCCCGCCCGCTGATCCGCGACTTCGTCGCCGGTCTCGGCGGCCGGGACTTGACCCCCGCAGTCGTGCGCGACCTCTACCTCGACCTGCTGGCTCACGCCGAGCCGGAGCTCTCATGGCCCGGCCTCCGCACCATGGAGGAGGTGGCGACCCATGGCTAAGCTCACCATCCCGGCGATCGAGCTCATGCACTCGGGACATGCCGCGTGCCCGGGTTGCGGCCCGGCGCTGGCCATGCGGTACGTCCTGAAGGCGCTCGGACCCGAGACGATCGTCTCTGTTCCCGCCTGCTGCTGGACCGTCATCGGCACCCCGTACCCC
>DASQHP010000123.1:0-10566 GCA_035632035.1 Thermoplasmata archaeon
CATCCAGAAGCCGTTCGTGTAGGTCGGGATCACGTTGTTGCACGGCGCGGCCTGGAAGTTCGACCCGGTCAGGCTCGGCGAGCCGGGCACGTAGAACGTGACGAGGGCGTCGGCGAAGAAGTTCGCCGTGTTCCAGTTGGGCGTTCCCGTCGGGGTCGGCCGAACGCAGCCCGCGGACGGATTCGCAGAGTGGGCGGCCACGGGGGCTGCCGGTGCGGGGGTCATCGAGAGGTGGTGCGAAACGGGCGTCGCGACGCCCGCCGGCGCGCCGGGAACGACCCGGGGCGACGAGGCAGTCACCGACGCGGGAACCATGGCCCCCAGGAATAGGCCGGCGACGACGACGGCGAATCCGAGGAGCGCGAGCCGCTTCACAGCGTCACCCTCCGCTCCTCCGCCTTGCGACGTGCCCGGATCTGCCGGAACCAGAGGACCAACGGGAACATGATGACGGTCGCGCCGACGATCCCGAGGACGGCGCCGAGGGGCACGTTGCCCCCGCCGTTGGACGGCGACGCCGCGGGAGGTGGGAGCGTCGCGTTCAGCCAGAAGACGATGGCGTTGCCCTCCTGGACGACCGAGTAGTCCGCGCCGGTCTGGAGGGTCTGTCGGGCGGTCATGGAGTGCAGCGCCAGCACGCTCACGTTCACCGACCCGCCCGTGCCCTCAGTGGGCGAGACGAAGAACGGGTCCGAGACGGTGACGTGGTAGGTGGAGTTCGCGACCAGGAGGAGCGGCGTGAACGGCGCGAACGTGAGGTTGGGGTAGGCGACGCCCGCGGTGGTGTTGGTGATCGAGTTGTAGACGCCGCCGAATCCCTGGATCTGGACCTTGGCGCCCGTGACCCAGTGGCTCGAGCCGTTATCGTAGACATAGACGAAGAAGAACGACGCATTGCCCGGGATCTGAGGGATCTGGGTCTGCAGATCGGGCGTGAAGTACCCGAGCTCCGGGCTCACCTCGAGCCGCTCGGAAAAGTCCCACGCCTGCACGGTGAAGTTGAGGAAGCTCCCGATGGGGAGCCCGGGGATCTGGGCGACGAAGTCGGTCGAGGTAATCCGCGTGAACGGCACCGTGAGCCCGAGCGACTCGTGGAGGAGCGGGTAGTTGAGCGTGTAGGCGACCTGGGCGGCACTGATCGACGTCCCGGGGTTCCGGCTCAGCAGGGTGAGCGCCAGCGGCGCTCCGGGATTGAGCATGACCGTGCCGACCGGTTCGGCGGCCACGGCGCCGGGGTTGGTCAGGAGCTCGAGGTCGTCGGGGAAGATGCCGGAGAGGAACGAACCGTTCCCCCCGACCGTGTACGACGCGGGTGGGGTCACCAGAAGGTCGTTCGCCACGTCGCGCACCGAGAGCACGTAGGTCACGACCGCGCCCGCTATCTGCGAGTACGCCGGTGGGATGACGACGCGACTCGAGACGGCACCGAACCCTCCCTGGACCGTGACGGGGAACAGGAACGTGCCGGACTGGACGACCGAACCGTTGGGCGAAACCTCGGAAACGTCGACGTAGCTGTTGGCGCCGATGGTGGCGTTCGATAGCACGTCGGCCTGCGTCGTGTTGAGGAGCATCGTCACCGAGTCGTTGAAGTTCGGTGCCCGGGGCGTCACGGTGAGATTGATGTCCTCGAACGTGGCGCTCGAGCCCACGTAGCCGCCGGCCCCGGGGTAGGGCGAGAACGGCCACGCGCCCGAGTAGGTGAAGTGGAAGACGATCGGCTTCGGGTGGGAGTACGGGTTGGACGGGTTGGACGAGGAGTTGTAGGTGAGGTAGATCCACCAGTACACCGACATGCCGGGGTAGAAGTTCGGTGCGCCGCCCGAGCCGTGGGCGAAGAAGGTGACCGTGTACCACCACGGGTAGGTGAGATTCGAGGACTGGTACGGGAGCGCGGTCCACCAGACCGTCGCGCTGTTCGCGTGCCAGATCGTGCCGTCGTTGCCCGTGTAGTAGCTGTCCCCGTTCCAGAGGTTCGCCGTGACGTTGAGGGCCACGGGCGAGATCGGACCGGCGTGGGGGGCATTGGGCCAGTCGAGACGGGTGTGCGATTTCACCGCGAGGATGAGGTCGCCGCTCGCGTTGGGTTCCTGGGTCGAGCTGTACGACCCCGAGGGCGGGATGATGTTCGTCTCGTTGACGTTCAGCATCGAGACGCAGACGGTCGTGTCGATCTTGTAGCACGGCGGCTGGCTCACGTTGGCCGCGGGAGCGGGAGCCGCCGCCGGCACCCCGGACTCGACGCTCGCTCGCGAGAGGCTGGGCGCCTGCGGTGCGGCGAGGACCGAGCGGGTGTTGGACGAGAATGCACCGAAAACGGGAGAGGCGACGAGAAGGAGGGTGACGACCAGAGCGCCGCCGAGAACGAGGACCTGGGAGAATCGCATCGACCCGCTGACCCGGCGCATCCGATGAAGGCTCACGATCGTTCCACTCCTAGGTACCCGGGTTCTCCGGACAGGGCGAAGGGGCCTCCGCCTCGGTGAATGGGTACCGAACACTCCGCAGGGTGGTTTCGTTCACGGCTATAGACCTCTAGGTTCCCCAATGGCGCTCCGGCAACCCACTTGGAAGTCGACGGCCTCCGCACGTGTACGCATTGGGTCCCCCGGCCCCCTGACGCCTGCGCCCGAACTCTATTCGAACCGTCCGATGGAGCTCCCCTGCTTCATCGACTCCGCGTCGAACTTCGACTGGAACGAGCCGGATTTCGCGGCGACCCGCATAGCGATCGGCCGGTTCCGGATCGTGACCCGCATGAACCCGGCTCCGAGGAACCCCGCCGCAGCGGCCTGCAAGGAGACGTTGGCGACGCCCACGGAGTTCCCCACCCCGATCTGCTGGACGACAGGGAGCGGCGGAGCGGTCGGTATGGCGAACGGCGGCGGCACCGGAGGCGGAGGCGGTGGGGCGGTCCCCTGCAGCACCGACGGCGGGCCCTGCACGCGAACTTTCGAGAGCGGGAACGATTCGGTCACGATCGTCGTGTTGCTGGCCGGCCAGTAGGAGGCGGCGGAGTAGTAGCCGTTGACCGCCCCGCTTCCCGAGGCCTTGCAGTCGGTGGTGACGCAGGCGTCGACGGGGACCAGCGTGAACGGCGGACCCGTAGAGATGATGTTGAACGACGCGGTCCAGGAATCCCCTACGTACATGATGTTCTGGGACTTGTTGGTGCTCCAGTTCCATCCCAGGTAGGTGAGCTGACCCTCCGTCTGGATCGTCGGCGTCATCTGGCAGGTGCGGAACGGCTCCCCCGCCCGCTGGCAGGCGGCCGTCGGCTGGAGGTCCGGCGCGAGCGTGATGGACCCGATCGGAACGAAGGTGAAGATCGGCTTTCCCGTTCCCGCGGCGACCTGGGTTTCTGTGACCGGGCCGAACCCGATCTGGCGGAGAGCGTTGAAGAGCGTTGGGTTGGCGGTGTTGGGGTTGTTGTACGAACCGTGCGGAACATACTGGAGCGACCCCTGCTGGCCGTCGGGGCAGCTCGCGAACGCGGGGCCATCCCAGGTCCCGCCGGTCGCCGCGGCCATGTCGCAGCCGGCCTCGATGATGTGGGCGGAGTTCAGGAGGACGGCGAGACCGCCCGGCCCTCCGCCGACGCTCGAGAACTGCTTCGGCCATCCTAGCGAGTACGGGTCGGTCGGCGTGTCCCAGTAGTCGATCATATCGATGGTGCAGACCCCGCCCACGGATTCGGTGCATTGCTTCGCCGTGTGGGCGAGAGCCGCGATCGAGTGCGTGGCGTTCCCATCCGACGCCTTGATCCACCCCTCGGCGTTCGGGCTCACCGTCTGGGAGTACCGGTAGCTGGGTTCCCACGTCTGGGCGATGCACCCGTCCTCGAACGTCGGGTTGGCCGCCTGGACGGCCCCGCTCACGCAGTAGTCGACGGGGTACGACGGGTCGCGCGGGGCGGTCGAGCCCAGCCAAACAATGACGTGGTGGGTGTTGTTCGACCAGTCGAGCCCGCTGCCCACGATGGTTCCGTAGAGCGCCGTGATCGACGAGGAGTGGAGGAAGTTGTCCGAGAAGTCCGAGTCGGAGTAGAAGTAGGAGCCGTGGAGCACCTCCTGCTTGAACGTCGACTGCACGGCGGCGCCGAAATCACTCGCCTGAATGAACTGCGGGATGTCGACGTGGTACTCGGCTCCGTCCCCATCGTCCCAGTCGTTGGTCTTCAGGGTGGCGAAGTAGTCGACCAGGGCGAACGACACTTGCGTATGGGGGTTGGCGGCCTGGATCGCCGACGCGATCTGCTGGGAGTTGGCGACGAAGAACGGGACCCCGTTCGACTCCTCGCAGGCGACGTTGTTGGAACCGGCCGGGTTCGCGCAGGGATCGTGTCCGGGCTCATCCCCGGAAGAGCTCGGGTCGAAGACTCCATCGAACAGGGTCGTCTCGACGACGAAGGCGACCTGAACTGCCGGCCAGGAGATCTGCCCGGTCCCGCCCGCGTTCGCGGCGAGCGTGACCCGCGCCTCGTCCACGCCGGCGGAACAGCTCTGGACCGTGTAGACGCAGATCGCGGCGGGTGTGGTCGTGATGCCGAGCGTGAGCCCGCTGCTCGCTCCGGGAGCGGCCGAGAGGGTCCCGACGCTTCCCGCCGCCGCGATCCGGATCGCCCCGGGGCCCGAATGCGATGTGAGTGAACCCGGGCCGGAGTTCCCGAGCACGGTGATCACGACCAGCACGACGCTCGCCACCAGCGGGCCGGCATAGGGCCGCGCGCGGGCGGCCCAGCTAGGAGTGTGTCTCTCGGGTCCGGTGTTCATCGGCGCCCCGCGCCCGGGGTGTTCGCCGGCGCACGCTTCTGGGAGGCGTCCGGGCGCTTCGCCCGACGGTTCCGCAGCACGAGCAGCGAGAGGATCGCGACCACGGCGATGACGGCCGCAAGACCGATCAACGGCACCAAGAGGAGGCTCCCGCTGGACGGGACCGAGCTGGCCACGCCGAGAGGCGCGAGCGACAGCGTGATCGGAGCCGCCGGCGGCTGGGCCTGGAAGTTCACGACCCCCTTCACGTAGCCGGTGTACGCCGTCGACGCGTTGTACGACCCCGCGGGCAAAAGGATGGTGAACGAGCCCGAGCCATCCGCCATCAGGTCCTGGGTGATCGGGACACCGTCCGCCGCGAGTCCCCGCACGGCCACGACGGCGTTCGGGAGCGCGACACCGCTCAGCGAGTCGACGACCGTTCCGTGGATCAGGACCGTCGCCGGGACCATCGCCACGTTGTGGACCTGGTTCATCCCGTTCACGGTGACCGAGAACGCCACATCGGCGTAGGGGACGGAGGACGCTCCCTGGTAGCTCGCCGTGATGAAGTGCGTCCCATTCGCGAGCGCGATCGCGAACGAGCCATCCGTGAGCGTGGTGCCGAGGAGGCTCACACCCCCCTCCATAAGCGCCACTCCCGCGAGCGGCTGCTGGTTGAGACCGTCCAGCACGAGTCCCGTCACGTTGTAGGTCATCGGTGACAGGGCGAGGTCAAGGCCCGCGAGGGGCGCGGTGATGGTGATCGATCGGCTGTACGGCCGATATGTCGCAGCGCTCGCGCGGAGCGTGTAGGTTCCCCAGACGACGGGGAGGCTGAACCCTCCCGAGGCTCCCGCGACGGTCGAGGTGGCGAGACTGCTTCCGACGAAGAATGAGATCGTCGCTCCCGCGAGTCCCTGCGACGGATTGGAGGCATTGACGACCGAGCCCGACACGGGGAAGCTCTGGTCGGTCCCAAGGGGGGTCAGGAGGACCGGCAGCACGGCGGTCGTGAGCCCCGACGAGATCGCGCTGAACTGGTAGCCGTCGGCGTATCCCGGAGCCGAGACGGTGATGATGTAGGGTCCCGGAGGTCCCTGCAGCGCGTACGACCCGACCGAGTCGGTGGTCACGGGGTTGGTGCAGTTCCCGCCTCCCCAGCGGGCGCAGGCATAGACCGTGGCGCCCGGGATGCCCGTGAGGGTCTCGGCGTTGTAGACGAACCCGCGGAGCTGCCCGAACTGCTCCAGGAAGATCGTCCCCACCTGGGCGTGCTGACCCGGGTTGAGGGCCACGGGACGGTAAGTTGCATTGTAGCCCGGCGCGCTCGCCGACAAGATGTACTGGCCGGCCGGCGCCTCGACCAGGAACGTCCCCGGTGCGGCGGTGATGTTGGAAAAGCCGCAGGGGCCGGTCGGGTAGCCGAGGGGAGAGCAAAGGCTCACGTTCGCGTTCGCGAGCGGGAAGCCGCTCGGGAGGCCGCGGACCGTCCCCGATGCGTAGGCGTACTGGGCGAGCACGACGGTGCCCATCCAGGTCCAGCAATCCGAGCACGTGGAGACCGTGGTGGTGGTGTTCGAGACGTAGTTCACCGCGGTGACCGTCACGGTGTCCAGGAGGCCCGGAGCCGCCAGGATCCAGAACACGCCGGACTGGTTCGTGGTCGAGGTGTAGCAAAGGCCCTTCGGAGCGCAGATCTGCACCGCCGCGTTCGGAACCGCTTGGAGCGCCGGGAGCGCGAGGACCTTCCCGGCGACGATCCCGTCACCGGTCAGGTTGATCGTGCGGAACGCCTGCGTCTGCCCCGGCGTGATGCCGATGTGGGTCGTGTTCGAAACGTAGGCGTAATGCGTCGCGACGAGGGAGTCATACTTCCCGATCGGCGCGTCCGAAACGAACTCTCCGAACCAGCTGGATGGCTGGGAAGTCCCCGAGCCGATCGTCGGGTCGCTGCTGGAGACGGCCACCGTCACCCCCGGGAGGGGAGTCTGCTTCGCCGCGTCGACGATCGTCGAGAGCGCAAGGCCCGTCGAGTTGTTCACCTCGGCGCTCCGGACCCAGCCCCAGTGGTCGAGGGCGATCATCCCGGGCACATCGGGGATGCTGGTCGTGGTCGGCACCGACGTCTTGCTCTCGTTGACCCAGACCGTGAAGTTCGTGGTGTTGAAGTCCTGAATGCCACCGACGTTCACGAAGACCCGCTTCGAGAACATGGAGCTTACGTTGAGGAGCCCGGCTCCGTTGACCGTGGAGCTCACCGCATAGCTGGTGTAGTTGGTGGCGTCGTAGACGAGATCCTGCACCGGGACGTTGATGGCCGGGCCGTTCGTCACCGAGTCGAAGACGTGGAAATTGATGTACCCGAAGTGATGGAGCGAGAGGTTGCCCATCACCTGGTAGCCGCCGGGCAGGAGGCTGCCGTTGAACGTCAGGTTGGACACCGTGTACATCAAGCTCGTCGACGTGGCGAACGACGTCCGGTTCGGACCGGGGATGAGGAAGAACTCCGCGAAGCCCCCGCCGTTCGTGCTGTAGGTGATCGTGGAGTGGAGGGGCCCATAGGTGGTGGCCGCGACCGGTTCAAAGGCGACGGGGAGCCAGTTGGGAGTCTGCGTGTTCGGGTTGATGGACGAGTGGTCGAGCACGTACCCCGATATCGCGGTGAAGACCAGGGAGTTGAGCGTTCCCGGAAGGACCGTGTTCCAGCCGGAGGTGTTGAAGATCGTGTTGTTCGTGGTCGAGCCCCCCTGGAGGGTTGGACCGACCGGCGTCCCGATGGGGGTCATCGAGAGGATATCGTAGAGGCCCTGCGGCGTCTGCGTCGTGAAGTTCCCCTGGTTGCTCACGGCCTGGGCGGGCGCACAGATCGTGCGGTCCGCGGTGCATGCTTGGACGGACGCGACCGGCCCGAACTGGAGCGTGTTCATGGTCGCCGAATTCATCCCCTTGGGGACGGTGATGTTCGCCGTGCCATCCGTGCTCCACGGGTAGAACTCCACGTGGCCCGAGACCCAGGCGTACGGCTCGATCCGCACGACGCCGATGTTGTACCATCCAACGCCGAGCGCGGTGAACAAGACCCGGTACGGCACGTAGCCGGGTCCGTTCACGTTGAGGTAGTAGATCCCCGACAGGATCGTCTCGTTGAAGTATCCCAGCGAATTCGTGGTGAAGTTGAACACCGCGCAGCCTCCCGTCGCGACGGAGCACGCGGAGACGGAGGCGCCCTTCACGCCAAAGCCGGTCTCGTTGTCGATGACGTAGCCGAAGACCCAGAGCTGCGCCTGGGTTCCCGCGGTGGGGTGGGGGCGCGCGGGAGGCACCCATCCGACGGGGTAGAGCGTGAGGGTCGGGGCCCGGGTCGCCACGCCCGCGGTCGCGTTCGTGAACGTCCAGTCGAGGCTGTAGCCCGGTGCGGTCGCCTGGATCTCCATCGTGGCCCAGGGGAGCCATCCGCCGGCGACGGTCCCGTTGTAGTACCCTTGGAGGTTCGTCTGCCCGAGACCGAGCGGCTGGCACGCACCCGCGGACGCGAGGTTGCACGTCTTCACGGTCGCGCCGCTGATGGGGTTGCCATACGGGTCCAGGACGTAGCCGAAGATGGTCGCCCGGGGAACGAGCGTGATGTTGCCCACGTTGACCGGTGTGCTCGAGTTCCCGGTGACGAACGCCCACACCGTGTTGGATTCGAAGTCGGCGGCCGCGGCCGTGATGTAGACCCATCCGAGCGGGGCCCAGCTGGAGAATGACCCGTTCGCGAGCACGACGGCGTCGCCGCACCCGAGCCCGGGCGTGATCGCGCTCCCCGCCGAGCAGATCTGCACGGTCCCGAAGGAAACACCCAGGTTCGTGCCCAGCCGGAAGACATGACCGGTGATCCGGCCCTGCGGGGTCAGGTTGATCATCTGCTCATGGTCGAGCGTGATCGAAGGGAGGGTCAAGCCGGACTTGGCGGAGGGTCCGGGACAGCAGATATTGTGCGTGAACCCCCAGGTGAAGTTGGTCGGAACGTTGTCCGGAGAGCTCACCTGGAGCTGGAAATCTCCGGGAGGTGCCGGCACGCAGAACGACTCGTTGGTCATGATCGCGCCGGTGCAGGCCCATGCGGCGGTCTGCTCCCGGTAGCCGTTCCCGTTCACGTAGACGTAGGACCAGGTGAACCCGTAGGGCGAGTAGGCGGTGGGCTCCTCGGTCGAGACCGCGCTCACGGTGTAGTTGCGCGGCGCGTAGGTCTTGCCCTGGGTGAAGACGTGACCGTAGACGTAGTAGCCCGGGGTGAAGTTGAGCCACCCGACGTTCGTGCTGCGGTCGGGCGTGACGTTGGCGTAGGTCTCGTTCCCCCAGACGGGGAAGTCACCGGGGATCGGCCAGGTCGGCCCGAAGGGGGTGCAGGTCGGAGTGGAGTCGGGGGAGAGCTTGATGTCGTCGCGGCCGGGGTAGGCGGTCAGCGAGGCGACGCTCTTGAGCGGGATGCATCCGCCCGCCTCGCAGCCCGTCGACGTCATGTTGACGCCCCCGAAGAACAGGGCGCTCGGGATCGGGATCCCGTCCTGCTCGCCGTTCATGCTGCAGACGTTGGCATACCACGTTCCGGGGTTGGCGTTGGGAACCGGCCACATCCCGCCGTAGCCGGTGCTGTTGGTCGTGATGGAGACCTGCATCTTGATCCCGCCCATGGGGATCAGGAAGATCTTCCCGACATCGTCGACAGCACCGGGATTGAGCTTCGAAAGGTTGCCGATGCTGACGGTGTTGACGAGATAGCCCTGGGACATGATCTTGACGTAGGACGCGCCGGGGACCCCCATCGCATCGACCACGCTCCCGGTCACGGCGTTGCCCTGGTTGGCGCACGAACCGGTCACCGCGAGGCAGACCTCCATCGCGCGGCACTGGGTGAAACATCCCGACACCGGCACCGGGTGTCCCGGCGTCGACTGCGCCGCGTCCATGAGCTCGGCGCGGACGTGGACCATCCGGGTCAGGTAGATCTTGCCGAAGTAGTTGATCGGCTGGCCCGCGAAGTGGGGCGTGCCGTTGACGAACAGGAAGTCGGAGAGGTAGCCGGAGATCGACGTGAAAGTGATGACCGACGGCATCGGGGGGAACGGAACGTAAATTGAGCCGTTTCCGATGGACGCGCCGCACGGCTGGGCCTGGAGCAGCTGGTCCCGAGAGGCGCCACACCCCTGGATCCCGCTCACGGGTCCGGGGTTCGTCACGTTGCTGTAGACGTATCCCCACCCGAGGGCGTCCGGGGTGAGGTAGATGAATCCGGCGTAGACGTTGGAGTGCGGGTAGACGGTGATGTACGAGTAGTTCGTGAGGTTTCGAGAGTAATCGACTTCGATGTAGTCCGCACCCACGGGTCCCTGGAGACGGGTGGCCATCCCGAACGACCCGTTCAGCGTCGTGTAGACGGTGGTGCAGTTCACCTGGGGGCAGATCGAGCCCGAGTTGCTGTAGACGGTGACGGAGGCCCCGACGACCGGGGTTGACGTTCCTTCAAGGAAGACGAACCCCGTCACGTTGCCCGTGACGATGTTGCTGGCGCGAGGAACCGGGGACGCGGGGGGTGCCATCTCCTTGAGCTTGGCCGCGGTGGTCGGCAACGGAGCGGGAGGTTGAGCACCGGGCGCCCATCCGACTGGGTTCGCTCCCACCGATTCGAACGCGTGAATGGATTGGGCCGCCAGCGCAGGCCCGTCGATCGGGATCGTGGTCCGCGGGTCCGCGCCCGCGAGGCCGGAAGTAGTAGGAACGGGCGGGGCACCGGCCGCCTGAAGCGCCCCCGGGGCCACGTAATGGACCG
>DASQHP010000124.1:0-8122 GCA_035632035.1 Thermoplasmata archaeon
TGCTCGCGCTGCTGGGCTTCCTTCCGTTCCTTTCGCCCCGCGCTCTCCTGCTGGGTTCCCCCTGGTACTTCTTCACCCTGCAATCCAACCATCTGGCCTGGGTTCAGCTCGGTTACCAGTACGGGTTCCTGGCGGCATTCCCGCTCGTGCTCGCGGCCGTCCCGGGGCTCCGCCGCTTCGAAATGTCGGTCCTGCCTCGGTTGCGGCGCGTCGCCGCTCGCCTTCGCCGAGTTGGCGTTCCTCCACCCGCCCGTAGGCCTTCTTCGCGGTGGGTCCCGGTGGCGGGCGCCACGATGTTGGTCGTGCTCGTCGCGTCGAACGTCTATCTGACGCCGGTCAATCCGCACATGCAGAATCTCAACAGCGCGCTTTCGGGCTATCGGGTCTCGTACTCTCCCCAGCCCGGGTACGCGGACGTGGCTCGGGCTGCCGCGCTGATCCCGTCCAACGCGCTCGTGCTGTCGTCCGACAATCTGTTCCCGTTCGTCGCGAATGACGCCCAGGCGTACTCCTTGCTGTGGATCCCGCAGCAGCCGAACTACCTTCCATTCGACCCTGCACACCTGCCTACCTTCGCGTTCATCTCCTCGAAGGAGCAGTTCGCCGAACCCAGCTGGCTGTTCATCGCGACATCCAACCGGACACTGTACGGGTTGATCGCGGTCGTCTCCGGGACACCCGGCGGGACGGTCCGGCTCTGGGAGCGAGGTTACGTCGGCCCCACCCAGTTGTCCGTGGCCGAAGTCCCCACCGCCCCCGTCGCGGCACCTCCCATCGGACCGGGTTGGGAAGCGGCGCTGGTGGGGCCGTGGGACTGGCCGTGGGTCCCGCTCCGGAGCAGCTTCCTCCACTCCTCAACGACACTGCTGAGCTGGTAGCGGGTCGAGCGACGTTGGCACGCCGCCCCCATCGCCGGGGGATACCCCCGGGCGAGGAGGGTGCGGGCCATCCCGATGAAATCGGTCTCGTCCTGGGCGAGCCAGCCCGTCTCCTCGTGTCGGACCGTCTCGCCGGGTCCCTGGGCGGCGTACGTGAGGACGGGCGTGCCGCACGCCATCGACTCGATCGGGACGAGCCCGAACGACTCGTCCGTGAACGGGAAGGCGGTGAACAGGGCATTGGAGTACAGATCCAGCAACCGTTCATGGGAGACCGCCCCGAGGATCTGGACGTTCGGCGGTGGATTGCGGCCCAGATGGGAGCGGACCAGCTCGCCGCTCTTCCCTCCGAAGAGTCGGATGGGAAACCCCAGTCGACCCAGGTCGTTGATCGCCTTCATGTCGGTCTCCTTTCCCAGGTACGCGAGGATGTAGTCGCGCGCCGGAGTTGCGGTGGTGGGGCGGAACGTCTCCGGGTACAGGAACACGGGGATCGTTCCCTCCACGCGGAAGCCGCGATCTCGGTACATCCGTGCCACGTACTCGCTGCTGGCGAGGATCGTGCGGGCACGACCGGCGGTCCTGCGGAGATGATGCTCGGCAACGAGGTCGACGGCCGGCTCTCCCACGCTGACCGCCCACCGGGCCACGGGCGCGAGGTTCGGGCGGATCGAGGTTAGGCTGTCGCCGAGAGGGCGGCTCATGGCGTACCAGATGTCCGAGGGGAGGCAGTTGGTCATCGAGATGTTCACGACAAACCGCGGGCGTCCGTCCAACGCTCCCATCACCGCGCGGCGATTCAGCCCGAGGAGGGCGTCCCGGCTCCACGACAGGATGAAGGACGGGACCTCATCGCGCGGGGTCCGGGGGCGCGGAAACCGCGCGCCCCCCGAGATGGCGGTCACACCGCTCGCCTCCATCGCCCGGGCGGCGGCCGCGTCGATCGCGGGGGCCGCGACGGCCACGTCGAATTCGTCCGTGAGCCGGGCCGCTACGGGGACGACAGCCCGGAACTGAGTGAACTCGGGGCTCAGGAGCGGCTCGGTGATGAACACCACGGGGGCTCGCATAGCGTCGGGACCGATGGCGGATGTCGGACTCCGCGAGTCCCCGTTCCTCCCCCTCTCCCGAGAGGAACGGACCTATGTAGGTACTGGGGGAGCTCGGACCACGGTTCGAGCGGCTTTTCCCCGCGCGAATCGTGGAGCCAGCCGATGCCCCCTCCGCGCGTGTCGGTGGTGATCGGTCAGAATCGGCCCCGGGGGTTCCTCCGGGATGCCATAGGCTCGGTCACGTCGCAGTTATCCGAGTTTCCGGAAGCGGAGATCATTGTCTCCCTCGGCGAGCCCGACCCGCTCATCGGGGCCGAGCCGGCCGGGCTGGGACCCACCGGGCGCGTCCTGGAGGGGTGCCGACCGGTCCTGGGCGAGATGCTGGCGGACGCGGTCTCCGCGGCCCGGGGGTCCGTCATCTGCTTCTTGGATGATGACGACCGGTTCCTCCCGGGGAAGCTCGCGCGGATCGCGGCGATCTTCGAACAGGACACGGGTCTCGGGTACTATCATCACGAGGCGGAGTTCATCGACGACGCGGGTCGGTTGGTTCCTCCCGCCGGCTTGCGTGCCCGGGTTCAGCGGAAGATGCGTCCCGGTACCACGATCCAACTTTCAGGAAGGACGAAGATCCGGGAGAATGCACGCCTCGCTTCGGTCTCCCCCGACTTCAACTCGAGCTGCATCGCGGTCCGGCGAACGTCACTCGAGCCTTTTCTTGGAGACCTCCGGAAGATCCGGGCCGGCCCCGACGCGTTCCTGTTCTACATGGTTGGATTGACCGGGCCCGGCTCGGTCCGGTGCGACGGCGACCGCTGGTCGGCCTATCGAGTGCATCGCGCCAGCGCGAGCGGCGTCGCGGGGGACCCACGAGCCGACCTCCAAGCGGCCGTCCTGCTCCAGGTCGAACAGCAGGCGCTCCTGGTCGAGATCGCGCAGAGGCGCGGCCGGCCGGACGTCGCACGACTCGCCGAGGCGAACGTGGCGAGCCACTCCTTCTTCGCCGCCCTTCGCTCCCCCGACCCGACTCGGGGGGAGTGGGGCCGCGCGCTGGTCGCTGCGCTACCCTACTGGAACTCGTTCGTGATGCGGACGAACTGGCTCGCGTATCTCGGGTCGTTCGCCGCCGTCCTGTCACCGCGGTTGGTCCAGACGCTCTACCTCAGGCAACGAGCCGTCGAGGGCACTCTCGGGGCGTAGTCCGCCCCGGTCCCAACGAGGCGGGTTCTAGGGAGGCGGTCGCCGCTTCGCGTCGCTTCCCGTCGACGCCGTGCCGGGTGGAGCAGCGCTCCCCGGCGGGGCGGCGGGCGGTGTCGGGCGCATCGTCCCGGCCGAGGGCGTCGGAGTGCCGGCGGAGGTGCCGAGCTCGGCGGGTTCCGGAAGGTCGACGGCCGGCGATGTGCTCGAGGAGGCGCGCGTTGGCCCCCCCTCGACCATCGCGGTCGACTCGTCCGACTCGGCCTTGATCTCGTCCTCGATCGACTTGATCTCGGAGAGAAGCTCGGTCTGCTTCGGGATCGGGCCGAGGATGTCGTCCATCGTCCCGATGGACTTCTGAAGGTCCTCGAGGCTGCTGAGGCTGCGGTCCGGGACGGTCCGTGACGTTCCGAGGTACTCGCTCGCCCCTTCCATCAATCGGGTGAACTCGAACGGGAAGAGGATCTTGGTCGCCTGGCCGTTCCCGACGTTCGTGACCGTGTCCAGCGAGAGGACGGTGAGGGCCTTCGCGTCCAGCGTGCCCGCCCCCAGGGCAAGGATACGCAGGCGCTGGGCCTCTCCCTGGGCCTCGAGGATGGTGGCCATCCGCCCCCCCTCGGCCTCGAGGATCCGGGACTGACGGACGCCCTCGGCCTGCAGGATGCGAGAGCGCTTCTGCCCTTCCGCCATCAGGATCGCGCTGCGCTTCTCTCCGTCGGCACGCAGCACCGCGGCCCGCCGCTGCCTCTCCGCGGAGGTCTGCTCCTCCATGGCGGCCTTGACCGGTCCGACGGGGTCGACCTCCTTGATCTCGACCGCTTCCACACGGACGCCCCATCGGTCCGTCGCTTCGTCCAGGATGTCGCGGAGCCGGGTGTTGATCCGCTCCCGGTTGTAGAGGACCTCGTCCAGCTCCATGTCGCCGATGATCGACCGGAGCGTCGTCTGGGCGAGGGCCACCGTCGCGACGTGGTAGTCCTGGACCTGGAAGAACGACTTGGGGGCGTCGACGACCTTGATGTAAATGATGGCGTCGACGTTCGTGGGCGAGTTGTCCTTGGTGATGACCTCCTGACGGGGGACCTCGAGGACCTGGGTTCGGAGGTCGACCTTGAGGACGTTCGCGAGCGGGTTGACCGTGTTGAACCCGGGGTTGATGATGCGCTTGTACGAGCCCAGGTACGTGACGATCCCCTGCTGGTACGGGGCGATGGTGTAGATCGCCCGGTAGAGGATGATCAGGAGCGCTAGGAGAAAGACGACAGCCAGGAAGATGATCGGCACTGTGTAATCGGTCATCGAGTTCGCTCCATCCTAACCGGCAACCGCTCGTTCACCGTCCGGCACCGGCACGACCTGGACGGCAACGCCCTCTCCGCTCACGACGCGAACGCGGGCACCGATGGCGATCGGCCGGTCGGCGCGGGCCGACCAGACCTCCGACTTGATGCGTACCTTCCCCTGCAGGGTATCGACCGTCACGGGGGCGATCACCGTGCCGGTCTCGCCCACGAGCCCGGCGGAGGTCGTGGTCATCGGTCCGTGCGTGGGAGCGATCCAGCGGTAGTACGGGATCTCGATCACCGTGGCGATGATCGCCGCGACGATGATCACGAGGATGCCCCAGGGGGTGTCGAGGAGGAAGTCGGGAAGGAAGAGGTAGAGGAGACCGCCCACCACCAGGATCGAGCCGGGGATGAGGAGCAGGGCTCCGGGGTGGATGAACTCGAGGGCGAGGACGACCAGCCCAACGAGGACGATCACGATCCCCAGCGTGAAGATGGCGGGCGTAGTGGTGCCTCGCGCGGGCGAGGCGCGAGAACGGCTTAAAGATTCGGCCTCGGGCGGGAGACTACCGGATGTAGTTTTGCGTCGTGTCGAGGTCGAACTGGGTCACCACGCGGAACCGGCGCCCGTCTCCCCGGGGCGCGTACTGGAGGAACGGGTACATCCGCCAGATGTCCCCCTCCGCCATCCGGGTCGCGGGATGGTCGCCACCAAAGGCGGCCCTCGCCACATGGGCGGTCACCCGGCGGACCTCCCGTTCGTCGAGATACCCCAACGAGTGGAGGTACTCGTGGGCGAGCACGACAAAGACGTAGCTGTTGAACTCGACCGTGGACGTCGCATTCGTGCGCATGGCGTGGACGAGTCCCTCGTTGAGCACGATCAGGTTCCCCGTCACCTGCCAGTAGGCTCCCAGCGAGGGGGGCAGGTTGGAAAGGCCGAGACCCAAACCGGGCCGTTCGATCCCCAGCACGTGCCGGACCGCGCCGCGGACGACCCGGAACACCTGGTCGTAGTTGGCCGGCTGGTCCAGTCGGCTCGCGAGCGGGAACGGAGAGGGCGCCTCGGGTTCCCGCGGGGGGGTCGGAGGCGATGCAGGGAATCCGAGCGGCTTCAGGGCGACCACGGGGGTGAACGGAGCCACGACCCAAGAAGCGTCGAAGACCCTCAAAAAGGGGCGGTTACACCGGCGCTACCCCTCGGGCCGCCTTTCGCGGCACCTCCGCGGGGCAGAGCAAGGGTTTAGGGTCGCCGATGGCCGTCGGCGGTCGTGCCCCGCGCCGAGCGCCTCCTGTTCCCCAAACGCGAGCACGTCGAAGATCGACGCAAGGAGGGACAGCATCGAAAGCTGCTGGACGAGTTCTTCGACCACGCCACGCTCGTGACGATCTCCCGGCTCGTTACCCAGGGCCAATTCGAGTCGCTCGACTACCCGATCTCGACCGGGAAGGAAGGCGGGGTCTTCCGAGCCACCACCCCGGGGGGCTATCGGGCGGTCAAGGTCTACCGGATCGGCAACACCGTGTTCCGGCGATTGCCCGCGTACGCCCTGGAAGAGCTGAAGCGAGAGTCGTCCGAGGGGAACTTCGCGCGGCTCGTCTACGCGTGGACGCGTCGGGAGCACACGATCCTCCGCCGGATGCGGGCGGCCGGGGTGGGGTGCCCCGAGCCGTTCGGTTATCTTCGCAATGTGCTCGTGATGGAGTTCGTGGGAACCGAGGGTAAGCCCGCTCCCCGGCTCAAGGACGCGGCGGTCGCGGACCCGGATGCGCTTGCCCGCCAGCTGGAGGAGCTCATCCGCCACATGGTGGTGGACGCACGGCTGGTTCACGGGGACCTCTCCCCGTACAATGTCCTCTACCACGAAGGGCACCCGGTCCTCATCGACGTCGCACAGTCGGTCGGGGTCGAGCATCCGCAGGCACGAGCCCTCCTGCGCCGTGATTCCGACAACTTCGTCCGCTACCTGAAGCGGGAGGGGGCGAGCCTGGACGCGGAGGAGTTCTTCGCCGCCATCGGGGGCAATTCGTTCCCCGGGAGGACCTAGTATGCCGACACTCCATGTCCGCATTCCCGACGACCGGATCGGGGTCCTCATCGGAGCCGGCGGGGAGACGAAGCGAATGATCGAGTCGCGCACGGCGACCCAGATCATGGTGGACCCGGACGACGGGGAGGTCGAGATCACCGCCCGCACCGAGGGAGATCCCGATGGGGTGCTCCGGGCCCGGGACGTGGTGCTCGCCGTGGGACGCGGGTTCTCACCTCAACGCGCCGAACGGCTGCTGAAGGGCGACACGTATCTCGCGGTCCTCGACATCAAGGAGGTCACGGGAAAGAGGGAGAAGGCCGCCCTGCGTCGCATCCGCTCCCGGGTGATCGGCGAACACGGGCGGGCCCGGACCCGGATCGAGGAGCTCTCAGGCTGTTCCGTCAGCGTGTACGGAACGACCGTCGCGATCATCGGGCAGGAGCGCCAGCTCGAGCGCGCGAGCCGGGCCGTCCAGCTCCTCCTCCGCGGGTCCGAGCACGCGGCCGTCTTCCATCTGCTCGCCCGGCTGCGCGAGGAAGCGAACCTCTCGGAAGCGACCGAGCCGCTCGAACCGTCCGATACCAGCTGAACGATGGCGAAGACCGTCCCGCTGGACGCACGGACCCTCGACTGGGCGCATCGGATCTTCCAGCGGTACTACGCCGAAGCGGCCATCCCGGCGCCCTCTCGCCTCGCCCGGCGCGAGTTCGCGGCGTTCCCGTTCACCGAGCAGGTGCTCATGCGGCGCCACGCGAGCTTCCGGACGCCCGAGCAGTTCCACGACTTTCTCGTGCGCGAGGCGCCCCGTCACGTCTACTACTCATCGGCGTACTACAAGCAGCCCGACCATCCGACGATGCCCGGCAAGGAGTGGCTGGGCGCCGACCTCATCTTCGACCTGGACGCGGACCATCTGCGAGGGGCAGAATCCCTGAGCTACGCCGACCAGCTCGCGCGGGTCCGCGACCGCACCCGCGAGCTCTTCGATGATTTTCTCGTCCGGGATTTCGGGATCGACCCGGGCGCCATCGGCCTCGTGTTCTCCGGGGGTCGCGGCTACCACCTCCATGTCCACGACCCCGCGTTCTGGCCGATGTCGAGCCCCGAGAGGCGGGAGCTGGTCGACTACATCCAGGGGGGCGGTTTCGACGCGACCGACTCGGTGCGGGAGGACCGCGGAGGGCCCGCGAGCGCAGGCAGCGACGACGCGGCGACCCACCGGGCCGGGAGCCGAGCCGGCCCGGCGTTCAAGCGCCTCTATCCGCCCGATACCCCGGGCTGGCGGGGTCGGGCCACCCGTGCGCTCCTCACCACCTTCGAGCGCTGGGATTCGGCGGGGTGGGAGACGGCGGCCACCGAGATGGAACGGATGGGTCTTCCCAAGGCGGAGGCACGCCGGCTCGCCCGGGAACTGGTCCTGAAGGGGAGGGGAAAGGACATTCGAGAAACGCTCAGTCTGGAGGTGTTCCGGCGGGCGGTCCCCGAGGAGTTCGTCGCGACCGTACTGCGGGCAGCGGCCATTGAGGTGCAGGGTGAAACCGACGCCCCCGTCACCACCGACATCCATCGACTGATCCGGCTACCCGGGTCGATCCACGGCGGAACCGGCTTTCGCGTGGTGCCCCTCGACCGCGCCGCGCTCGAGCGGTTCGACCCGTGGAAGGACGCGCTGATCG
>DASQHP010000125.1:0-3115 GCA_035632035.1 Thermoplasmata archaeon
CGCCCGGGGGGGGGCCCCCGGGGGCGGGGAATGGGTTTCTTCGAGTCGGGCGCGCTCGTCACTCCTAGACCGAGTAGACGCTGATCTCCGCGGACTCGGCGGCGAAGTTGATGTTGTTCGCCGGGTCCATGACGTACTGGAGCAGCCGCTGGACCTCACCGGTCGGGGTGTTGGTCGTCACCCACTCGAAGGGGCGCCAGCCGGCGTACTCGCCGGTCAGGGCAACGGTGCCCGTGCCGGAGGGGTCCTTGATCGCCGTGGCGATCGTCCCGGAGCTCCCGAGGCTGGGCACAACCGCGGCGGTCTGGCCCACGCCGGCGTAACCGAGGCAGACGCCGAGTCCGCTCCCCGAGCACGTGACACCGGACCCGGTCGCGCGGGCGAGGCCGTCGGACGCGAACCCGATCGAGTCGGGGTGGCTCGCGACCTGGGCGATGACCGCCGGGTTGCCGTTCTCACCGAACGTGGGGGTGATGCCGCAGCTCGCGAGCTGCCCATCGGACCCGCATCCGCCGAAGTTGTTCGCGAGGGCCGCGTAGCTCGTGACGGGCTGCGTCCCCGCGATGCCGAGGAGCTTCGCCGTGAAGGTCTGCTCCGTTCCGCTGGTGTCCGACCGGTGGACGGTCTGGACCGCGTTCGCGCTCGTGACGCTTGCATCGAACGTGCAGCCGCCGCCTGTGCCCCCGGGTGGGAGCAGCTGGCCGGCGGTCAGGCAGTTCGCGTGCTGGGGGATGTCCTTCCACACGAGGTTGTTGGCGCTCGCGGTCCAGCCCGACGCCGCCAGGTAGGCCGGCATCGTGGTGGTCGGGGTCGTCGTGCTCTGCACCAGGTAGATGCCGAGCAGGACGGACTCGTTGATGCTGACGATCCCGTGAGGGTTCGCGACGGGCAGGATCGGGTCGACCGCGTCGTAGGCCACCGTGTTGATGACGGTCGTCGACGGGCACTGGTCGTTCGTCTGCAGCCCATTCAGCGTCTGCAACGAGGACGACGCGCCGATGTCGACGGCGCCGTGGCACACAGCGATCATGCCCGCGCCGGTTCCGCCCTGGTTGTTGCTGACGATGATGTTCGAGTTGTTCTCCTCGAACTGCTTCACCGCGACCTGGTCAAACGGATAGACCGATGTACTGCCACCGATCGTGACCGTGGATTGCGGTGTCGGCGTGCCGATGCTCCCCGTGATGTTGCCCTGCCACGCCACCAGCCATAGGTAGAGGGCAGCCGCCGCCGCAACAGCCACGAGGATCAAGATCAACGTGGCCACTACGGGCGAGACGGCGCGTCCCTCCCGGATGGCATGGGCGCGCTTGCGCCGCAGGTTCTTTCGGACTTTCGTCTCTCCCATTTCTTTCTCTCCTTCCAACCCGTTCGGTTGTCTTCCCGCCGCGCGGATCCCGAAGGACCCGCCCAGCGGCGAGACGATGGGGCGTGTGCGGCATATGGCTCGCCGAAGGAGAATCCGTACCCGCTCGGAACATCGGGTCGGTCCGAGCCGGACGGGAGTTCGCGGAACCGTACGGAGCCTACGAGGTTTCCGTAGCAATCCCTTATTCCCGCCGTCCGGGCTCCTTCCCCGATGCGGGGGGGCGGAGCCGACGCGCTGGCCCGGTCTCCGCCCCGCGACCCCACCGCGTCCATCCTGGCCCGCATCCGGGCCGGCCAGGGGAAGCTCAAGGACGCCACGACCCTCCGGCGCCAGTCCGCGGAACTCGATGCGCTGTTCATTCACCGGCGGCCGGTGCCGGAGAAGGTCCTCATCCAGCAGGAGCTCGGGTACATGCGTCGCCAGCTCCTCGGGGACCGCCGACGGGTCGACCTCACGTACCCGGTGAATCCTCCGTTCGCCTTCGTCCACATTCACTTCAATCCCGAACTCGGGGAGCTCGAGTACGAGGCCCTGGAACCCACCCTTCGGTCCGACGATCCGCCCGCTCTCTCCGCAATCCGCGAGAAGATGGAGGCCATCATGTCCCAGGAGGAGCTGCCCGCCGACGTCGGGGCTTCGTTCGAGCAATCGCCGCAGCTCCGGGCGTACCTCGAAGACCGATTCCGCGCCGTGCTTGATCTCTACGACATCGACGTCCTCGAGCGCCGGCGACCGATCTACCTGTACTACCTCCAGCGAGAATTCCTCGGGTTGGGCCGAACCGACCCGGTCCTCCATGACCCGTTCCTGGAAGACGTGAGCTGTCTGGGTCCGGGGGTCCCGCTGTACGTGTTCCACCGCGTGTTCGGTTCGTTGCGTACGAACGTAGTGTACGAGTCCGAGCTTGACCTGAACAAGTACATCTTCCGACTGGCGCAGATCTCAGGGAAGCACATCTCGATCTACCAGCCCATCCTCGACGCGACGCTGCGAGACGGCAGCCGCATCAATCTCACGCTGGGCACGGAAGTGACCCGCAAAGGCTCGACGTTCTCCGTCCGTAAGTTCTCCCAGGATCCGGTTTCTCCCATCGACCTCCTGCGCTTCGGCTCGCTCTCGGCCGCCGAGCTCGCGTACTTCTGGAGCCTGATCGAGAACCACCGGTCCATCCTCATCTCGGGCGGAACGGCCAGCGGCAAGACCACCCTCCTCAACGCCATCAGCATGTTCATTCGGCCCGAGGACAAGATCGTCTCGATCGAGGACACTCCCGAGATCCACATCGACCATCAGAACTGGATCCAGGCGGTCGCCCGCACCGGCTACGGCATGACGTCCGGTGGCGGGGCCGCCTCGGGGGTCTCGGGCATCACCGGGCGGAGTACCCCGGTCGGCAGCGTGACGCTCTTCGACCTGCTCGTGGCCGCCCTCCGGCAGCGCCCGGAGTACGTGATCGTCGGGGAGGTCCGCGGCGCGGAGTCCTTCACCCTCTTCCAGGCCATCTCGGTCGGACACGCGTCCCTCTCGACGATCCACGCGGGGTCGATCGCGGAGCTCCTGCACCGGATCGAGAACGAGCCGATGAACATCCCGCGCGTCCTGTTCCAGGCCCTGGACGTGGTCGCGTTCCCCGCCCAGGTGGTGGTCGAGGCGAACCGCGTCCGGCGGGTGACCGCCATCACCGAGGTCCTCGAGGTCGACGCCGCGACGAACGAACTCCTGACTAACGAGGTCTACCGGTGGGAC
>DASQHP010000126.1:0-2676 GCA_035632035.1 Thermoplasmata archaeon
GGGAGCATCGAAGGAGAGTGCTCGGTGTGCCGATCGTGGTCGGTGGTAGCGGAGTAGAGCGAGCCCGAACGGGTGCGGGCTTGATCCTCCCGGCGGAAGGCCCATCCCCCGTCGGAGGAGGGGACGGAGCCCCGCGGGGAAGGACGTCTACGCCTTGTCGTCCTTCAGCGAGCGCTCGATGAACAGGAGCGCCTGGGCGGAAGTCGACCGTCGCTCTCGCACCGCCACCTTCTGGAGCTTCTTGAGGAGGCTCGGCGGCAAATAGACGGCGAGGGCGGCTCGGCGTTGGGCCTGCGGCTTGCGTGGACGCGGCATGTTGCTTTTCTATCTCCACGACCGTTGGGTCGCCAGCCTGCGAGCACCCGGCGCTCGCCGGCCTGAGATTGCGATTCCGACGCAGGCGCTGTATATAGACGTTAGGCGAACGGGTGCGGTGGCTCTCCCTCAAGGGGACGAAAGCGGGAATTCAAGACCCACTGATCGCTAGCGCGAGCCGAGTCCGATGGTGGAGCGAACCCCCGCGGGAACGGTCGAGGAAGCCGTCCTCGGCGGCGGATGCTTCTGGTGCACCGAGGCGGTCTTCTCGGAGCTCGCGGGCGTCCGGGAGGTCGAGCCGGGGTACGCTGGAGGTACTGTGCCCCACCCGTCGTACGAGGAAGTCTGCGACGGGGGCACGGGTCACGCCGAGGTGATCCGGGTCCGATTCGATCCTCAGGTCGTGACCTACGACGATCTCCTCCGCATCTTCCTCACCGTTCACGACCCGACCACGCTGGACCGGCAAGGCGCCGATGTCGGGCCGCAGTACCGCTCCATCATCCTCACCACCGGACCCGAGCAGCGGGCCGTGGCCGAGCGCGTGATCAAGGAAATCGACGCCGCGCATCTCTGGCACCGTCCGATCGTGACGCGGGTGGAACCGCTCACCGAGTTCTATCCGGCGGAGGAGTACCACCGCGACTACTTCCGACGGAACCCGGGTCAGGGGTACTGCCGGCTCGTGATCGCCCCGAAGGTCGCGAAGTTCCGCAAGCAGTTCCAGGGTCGGCTCGCCCGGGCCACGGCGTAGAGAGCACTACGGTGCCGTCGGGGACGGCCCTTTCATGGCAGCCACGACCGCGGCCCACCCGCGGCGCCGGGCGTAGTGGAGAAAGTGACCCTGGTGGAACACGAGACCCTGCAGCTCGGCGGCCTGCGCGGACGGGAGGAGGTCGGTCTCGTACCGGTAGGCGACGGGGTTCCCTTCGAATGACTGATTGCACGAGAAGCAGATGGCTCCGGGCGGCGCCACGACAACGCGTTCCGTGATCGTCATCGGCGCGCCAGCCGGCCCTCGGGTTATACGGGTTGGCCCGCAGTGGCGGGCGGCCGCTACCGACGGATCCACCGCTGGGCCGAGCGACGGGCGCTTCGGGAGTCCCGGGAAGCTTCCGCGTCCTCGCCCCGGTCCCACGGCGCCTCGCCGACCGCCGCGGCGGCAATCGGGCCCTGAGGCCTCGGGTGCCGGGGCCGGCGGCGACGCAGATAGACGGCCACGACGACGGCGGCCGCCACGAGGACGCCGATGATGATCGCCCAATCGGTGGTCGTGATACCGCCCGGCCCGCCGCCCCCGGGACGCGTCACGTTCACGACCTCGAGCGTGAAGTTCGATTCCTGGCGGGCTCCCGCGGCGTCGGAGACGATAAGCCGGACCTGGTAGGTCCCGCCCGTCGTGTAGATGTGAACGACGGTCGGAGACGGGCTGTTCGCCCCGTCCCCGAAGCTCCAGTTGACCGAGTAGGGTGGGGTGCCGGCGTTGACGGAGACCCGGAAAGTGACGTTCACCCCTGCCGTCAGGCTTCCCGTCGGGGGAGACGCGAACACGGTCATCGCGGGATTGACGGTCACGGCAAACGACTGGACACCGACACCGCCCACGGCGTCGGTGACGGAGAGGTTCCCGTGGAAGGTCCCCGTCGTCCCGTAGGTGTGGGTGGTCGACCCACCGACGAACGTTCCCCCATCCCCGAAGCTCCAGGCGAACGAGTACGGGGCGGTCCCGCCGGCGGCGGTCCCGTTGAACCAGAGGGAGCGGCCCACGTCCGTCGTCGTACGGCTGACCGAGGCGGCCGCGTTCGGGCCAGCCACGACGGCGATCGCCACCGTGGCGGCTTCGGATACGCCCGCGAGGTCGATCGCGCTCACGGTGACGGTGAAGTTGCCGATGGCGGAATACGAGTGGACGGGGGCGGTGCTGACCGACCCCGTGCCGTCCCCGAACTGCCAGCTGAGCCGGTACGGCGGGCTTCCGCCGCTCACCGTGGCCGAGAGGCTGGTGGGCTCCCGCACCTCGATCACGGTGGGGAGACCGGTCGCCACCGTCGTCATCGCCGGCTCCAGCACCCAGGTGTCGTTGTTCGCGGGCAGTGGACAGGCCACGCACCCCGGCGGTCCGCCGCCGAACAGGAGGAGGAAGCCGTTCCGCATCCGCTGCGTCCCACCCGGCAACCAGCCGATGGACGAGTCGAGGGCCGCGGAGGCGGTTCGGGCGCGCGGGAGCACGGGGAACCCGCCGGTCTGGTTCGCCCATTTGCCAGTGGCGTACCGCCAGACGTCGCCGAGCGCGCCACGGGTCCCGTTTCCTCCGAAGAGGAAGACCGCGTTGTCGACCCCCGAGAACGTTAGCATCGCCCC
>DASQHP010000127.1:0-8593 GCA_035632035.1 Thermoplasmata archaeon
TCGGATGAATCCGCCGGGCGAGTTTGGCGACACCCTGTTCGTGATCAAGAAAGAGTTCAGCCGATATGCCGCGCAGACCCCGCACGAGTGGCTGGTGCAGAACAGGGACGACTGGGCCGACAAGAAGGTCGTTTCGGTCGAGGCGGTGGATTGAGGGGGCCCGCCCGGATTCGCCCACGGCAGGGGTCGAATCCATAGGCCGCCGTCAGAGGTCCGGCTCCCGGCGATTCCAGCCCCAAGTACTAAAGCGATTGCTTTATCAAGTGGTGAGTTTATGACATTGCGATGGACGCCTTCTCCGTCCTGGCAGAACCGCACAGGCGCAGGGTAGTGGAGATTCTTGCCCACAAGGGCCAGCTCAGCGCGTCCGAGATTTGCGACGAGTTCGACGTGACTCCCCAGGCAATCTCCCAACACCTGAGAGTGCTCAGGGAGGCGAACGTGATCCGGATGGAGAAACGAGCCCAGCGAAGGCTGTACGCGTTCAACCCGCGGTCAGTGATACAAATCCAGGCGTGGGCTGCGGCGATGACCAAGACGTGGAACCGCAGGCTTGACCGGCTCGACAACGCGCTGAAGGAGGTAGAGCCATGAAGCAAACGTGGAGGAAGGAATCAATGGACGGACAGCGTAGAGCCGTGAAGATATCGAGGGAGTTCGACTTCCCGCGGGAGTGGGTCTTCCAGATGCTCACGGACCCCAAGAAAGCGGCCAAAGTGTGGGGGCCCGAGGGCGCCGTCAAACTTGTGTTCGAGCTGGACCCACGGCCCGGAGGTGCGATAACCATTCACGACCAGTATGAAGGGAAGACTGCCAAGACGACGGGGACGATCACCGAATTTGTCGAACCAGAACTTCTGGTCTTCCGGAGCGTCACGACACCCGAGGAGGGGGTCGCTCCTTGGGAGGCTCTGCAAACCGTTACGCTGGAGGAACTCACCCCGACAAGGACTCGAGTGACAGTCCTGGTGCAGATCCTCGCAACGGGCTCATTCCCGGGCGGCGTCGAGTCCCTTGAAGAGGGATTCCAAGGAGGATGGGGTGAGACGTTCGATATGTTACAGAGACAGCTGCGGTAGGTGCTCCGTACCCGTCCCGCCGACGACGGGCTTCTCCATATCCGCGGAGCTCCCGCCCGGCTGAATGAAATCGGGCCGGTGTAGTCAACCTCGAGGAATCGGACCGGGTCTACCCTTCCAGCTCCTCTGGGGAGACGGGAGGTTCGCGGGTCCCTTGCGCCACGGCTGGGGAGGGCCTCCCTCGAGAGCCGGTTCCTCCGCCCCTCGTGATTCGGGTGAGCTCCTTGGCCGGGCGAAAGTGGTCGATCGTACGGCGGACGCTGGAGGTCGGGCCGGACCGCTTCGAATGCCACTCGTTCTCCGAAGAAGGGACGGAGATGTTCCGACCTAACTCACCGCTGACGACTGAAGCAGCCCCCCGCTGGCGCACGGTCGAGGTCGCGGGATTCGCGACGTCCTTGGCACCGCCGTGGCAGAAGTCGCCTGCGCGCGGATCCAGATAGCCGACTCCCGGGAAAGGCGAGCTGGGCCGCTGGTCCGTTCTATGGGTGGGAGACCCCCGGAGCGCCCGCGGGATCGGTGGATGGAACCCGACGAGCCAGTCCCCACCACGCGGCGGACACGAATGAGTAGCCGATGGCCAAGAGTCCGGCGGCTCCGACGACTCCCCCGACGAACAGGCCCGTGTAGAGGTAGATCAGTACGCCGGCGAATGTCAGGAGCGATCCGCCGGTCGCGAGCCACCCGACCCTAAGTTGCTGACGCTCCCCAAGGAGCCGCTCGACGAGCAGGACGACCAGCACGACCAGCATGGTGAGGTAGAATGCGATGAACAGCCGGATCCACGCCTGGGGCGGCGTGCCGATCGCGCTGCCGTTCGATGGTTCAGTCAAGGTAGTGAGTATCGTGAAGACCGCCAGCATTAGGAGGGGGAGAGCCCGAAGCGGGACCGCTTGGGGAAGCTTCCATTGCGAGGCCCGTCCGCTTCCGATCAGGAGGGCTCCCAGGAGAAGGACGCCGCCGAGGACCAGGAATACGAAGTTGCTCGCATCGTTGAGGGCGAGGAAGCTCGGGACCCCAGGCAGGGCCGAGAGCTCGGGAGGGAGGTCGCCCGGCCAGCTCGAGAATCCGATGAGCAGGGCCATGCCCGCCTGCGCGACCAAGTCGATGCAGACGAGGAGAAACCCCAGCTGGGCGAGGACCTTGGTCCACCCCTTTAGGCGGTAATAGCCGAGCCGGACGGCGGCCAGCGCCATGACGCCGGCGGGCACGGCGGTGATCATGAGGTAGGAGTGGGCCCCGATCAGCGCCGCGGCCCAGTCATTCAGCGAGACCCCCATCTCCTGGGAGGCGTACTCGCCAAGGAGCGGCGGGTTGTCGCCGAAGCCGAGAATGGTGCCGGCCAGGTGTCCCATGAGAGCCGCGACCAGCATCACGCCCCCGGTGAGAGCGGCGGTGATGAACGGGAAGGTCCGGCTCCTCGGTGCGCCTTCCCTCCAGACGGTCAACATCCCCCAGAGGAACAGGATGACGATCTCGTCGAGCGCCAGGAACGCGGCGACCTGGACCCAGAGTCCAGCGTTGGTCCACGGGGCCGAAGTGTTGAAGATGGCGCCGATGGGCGCGAGGATGCCGGCCAGGAGGACTCCGCCCAGGATCCCTCGACGGACGTGGACGGAGTTCAGGGCGAAGAAATCGCAGGCCACAAGGGCCGCGAGACCGACGAGCCCCGTGTTGAGGCCGTGGAGGTACATCACGACCCAGTAGTAGTTCGGGGACGAGGCGCCGATATCCCAGTTGGATGCGGCTGCCGACCCGGTGAACGGATTGTTCACCAAGAGGCTGCCGGCAAAGAAGACCGAGATCCAGAAGATCAGGAAGAACGCGAGGCGACGCGGGGTCAGCCAGCGGACGCTGGTGAACAGAGACCCCTCTTTTTCGTCCAGGAACGGTGTGACGTGGTTCTCGCTCTGTGTTGTATCGTTCATAGTTCACTCATCCCGGGCGCCCTGTACCGCGGAGGTCCGTGAGGTCGGTGGGCGGGAGCCCCTGGCCCGTGGGGTGTGATCGGCGGCATCCCCAGCCACCGGGTGGGTCCGAACCTCCATCCACCGCTCGACGCGCCGTGCGCCCCGCTCGGCCGACGGACTCTGACCCAACTCCGCGGACTCCAATCAAACAGGTCGGGGGCGGAATCGAGCCGGCTTAAGTTCTCGGTCAATTTTGGTTGACCTGAGTGGGTCGATTCGGAATCGTTCCAAGCCCTTTAGAGTTCGTGCGGCCGGGGGCCTGACTCTGATGAGTGACGTGCGACGGCTCAGGCGGCAGCGAGCGCCTTCCGGACCCCTCAAGGCCTGCCAGAGACGCTCAGGGCTTCGGTCGAGCCGGAGCGCCGACCCCACGGCCGTCCGGCCCTGGGCCTGGATTCGGGCAAGATTTCGCCGGGGGCCGACGAGGCTCAGGTACGTCTTCTGGGCTTGTACGTCAACCCCCGGAAGCGACCCCTCCCGCCGCATGATCCCGTCGTAGATTTCTCGGAGCTTGGGCTTGACAACGGAAACGGGTTCGACAACGGGCCAATCTTGGAAGAGGGGTCTCTCAAAGTCCATGCGGAACGCCATCGACGGTTAGCGGCCCTCAGTAACAGCGAAAGAGGGTCGGGCCGCAATCCATCCGGAAGTCTTCTGGGCCCGAGAGCGGCCGCTCCGGCCGTGTATGCTCGGCCGAGGGTTCGCAGCCGATGTGACGCGCGGCCCCACGGAATCCAGAGGTTCGGGTGAGGGGGGATGCCCCCGGTCGGACGATAGCCCCACGCGGATTCGCCTGCGGTTAGGGCTCAATGGGGTAGGTCCTCGAGGCTACGCCCTCAGTCGGAAGGCCGATAGCCCACCCGGCATCTCTGGCGCGTGATGGTCGGATCGCACTCCCCGCTGGCCCTACGGGAGCCGGTACGGTATCGAGTGCATCAAGCCGGATGGCTTGCACTGGGCGGGTCGCTGCTCGTGGGCTTTGCTCTCCTGGGAGCAGTAGCCCAGACCGGCATGATCATGTGCGCCGTCTGCAACGGAAACGTCTGTGGACCGAACTCGGAGGTGTGCCCTGACTCGGTGCTAGGCATCCCCGTGTTCCTAACGGCCTTCGCTCTGGCCGCAATCTTGGTTGCCATCGGACTCACTCTCTCGCCAAACTCCCCTAAACCCGGCTTGGGCCGCCCCGCCAGCGCCGTCACAGGCATTGCTCGACCTGGCAGGGCGATCGGATTCCTTGCCCCTTTCTTCACGTTCTTCGGCTGGGGCGTACTCGCTTGGGGGCTCCTCTTGCCCTGGAGTCCGTGGGGAGCCTGCCATTCCGGGTGTGACTTTTTCGTCTCCCTCCAAGGAGTCCCCTTCGCATTGGAAGTCACGGGACTCACGGCCCTTGGGCTTGGGGCAGCTCTGTTCGCACTCACCCACCGGCAACGGAGTCTCGACGTCCGATCGATTGCCCCGTAGACCGGCAACGGATTCGACCCAGGAGCGAAGCCAGTTAGCCCCGAGCGGATTCGAACCGCTGTCGCCGGCTCCAAAGGCCAGCATGCTTGGCCACTACACCACGGGGCTGAACCGGGGGACTCGTGCAGTTACAAAAGCCTCTCGCGCAGCCCGAACCCCCGTTCCGCTCCAGCCGTCACCGATTGGCCCGCCCTCCATCGGCCCCCCCCGCTGGAGAATCGCCCCACCAACTGGCATGCCCGCGATTCGGACGCACGAAGGCCACGAGCGGCAGCAAGACGATCGTGACAGCCCCGGCGACGATCCACGAGGGGGAGTAACCAAGTCGTGCCACCAGGAACCCGAAGACGACCGCGAATCCGCTCCCGAGGACGACCTGGATCGAGTTGACCACCGCCACTCCGAGCGCCAGCCCCTCGCCGCGGGTCTCGGGCAGGTACGTCGGGATCAGATAGAGGATCGCGAACACGACACCGTCCACCATGCCGAGACCCGCAAGGTCGAGGGTCAACTCGGGCAGAGTCAGAAACGGGATCGCGATGACCAGAACCCCCGCCACAGCTCCGAACGCCCCTAGGGTCAGGCGCCGGTCGGCGCGACGTTCACCGATCCACCCTCCCAGCGGGCCGCCGGGGAACGACAGGACGACGACGAGTGCCGCCAGGCTGGCAGCCAACGGCACGGACCAGCCGGGGTGGGTTGTGACCCCGAATGCAACGAAGTATTGTGCCACGATGTAGAGGGCACCCCAGAACCCGGTCAGCGCGAGCGACAGCGCCCAGACTGATCGGGAGCCCAGCACGCTCCGAGCCGCTCCCCAGATCCGTCGGGCATCCGGTCGCGGCTCGGTCGGGTCCTCCCGGGGCAGCGTAAACCAGCACCCCGCCGTGGCGGCGAGCATCGCGGCGCCGCCGAGGGCCAGGGCGGCCGACCACCCGAACTGGTCCCCCACGAGCGCTCCGAGGAAGAGGCCGGCGGCTCCGCCGATCGAGAACCCCCCGTTGTAGAGACCGATCACCGGTCCGCGGCGTCCCTCCGGAAAGTAGGAGGCGATCAGACTCAGCGCGGGAGAGAAGAAGAACGCCGCCCCCGCGCCTGCCACGAAGCGAACGGCAGCGAGGGTCGGCCAGTCCGGGGCCAGCCCCGAGACCCCGCCGGAACTTCCGAGGACGAGGAGTCCGGCCATCGAGACTCGGCGGGCTCCCCAACGGAGCGAGGCGAATCCAGCCGGCAGCTGGAAGATCCCCACTCCGACCAGGAACGCGCCAAGCACAATCCCGAGCTGCTCCGTTCCTGCGTGAAGGCCCGTCGCGAGGAGGGGGAGTACAGCTCCGACATTGTACCAGTTGAACGCATAGACCACCCGGGCGACGAAAAGTGCCGTTGTCGGGAGGGCCCGGCGGCCCGGGGCCAGGACCACTTCGTGATCACCCCGAGAGGAGACCGCGCGTCTCGAAGTACCGCAGGAGGCCTTGCGCCGCAAGGTCGTAGCCGGAAACCAAGGCGCCCCGATCCTCGGAGGGGACCGCTGCCCCAGACCTGGCCGCGGCCGCTTCCTCGTGCGACCGGAGCGCAGCCGCCACGTGCGGGACTGTTGGCGATTCCCGCGCGGCCGACAGCGCCGCATCACGCCATTCCACGACGGTCATTCGGTATCGTTGGAGCTCAGCCACCCCGTCCTTCGCCTGCCCGAAGTGGGTGTACAGTAGCCGCCGGGGGTTGGCGACGGCCATCCGTTCCAGACTGCCGAACAACAGGTCGAGGTCGAGGTCGGGAGGGGGGATCGCCGGCCGCGGTCGCCAGAGTCCCGCGACCCGCACTCCCGCCGAATCTCCCACCAAGAGGTCGCCGGTCGCCGTATCGAAGAAGCTCAGGTGGTGCCGGGCGTGCCCGGGAGTCGCAATGACCTCGAGCGTTCCCCCGTTCACGGCGAATCTCTCGCCGCCCTCGAGAGCGTGGATCCTGGCGGGGGTCACCGGCGGAATGGGTCCCCACAGCGAGTCGGCGGCCGGACCCCACGCTCGTCGGGCGCTTGCGACGAGTCGGGAAGGGTCCAAGAGGTGCGGCACCCCCTCAATGTGCGCGAAGAATTGAGCCCGAGGGAGGAGGTCGAGAAGCCCGCCCATTCCCCCGGCATGATCGAGGTGGATGTGGGTGACGAAGACGCGGGAGACCTGACCCGGGTCGATTCCTGCGTCGTGGAGGGCCACCACCAGCGCATCCCGGCAGGTGGACGGTCCAGTTTCGACGACCGTCCATCCCTCCGGCCCCGGAACCGCGAACGCCGAGATCAGCCCTTCCCGGTCACGGAACCGGAGGTCCAACTGCAACCGACCGTTGCCGATCTCTTCGACCAAGGACGCGGTTGTCATTCGCTAACCTGGCGGGAGGGTGCCGATGAGGACGAGGTACATCACCGCCGTGAACGCCGCCGCCACCGCGAAACTGGTGGCCCACACGGGCAGGCTCCAACGGAGGACCTTCCTTCCATCTAGTGGGCCGAGGGGGATCAGATTGAACGCGGCGAACCAGCCGTTGATGAAGGCGAGGAGGACGAGGAACTGCCACACACCGCTGAAGTGACTGGACCACCAGGCCAGGACGCTGCCGCCGAAGAACGCTAGCCCCTCCACGAGGTTGAGCGCGGGTCCGGCGAGGCTCGTCCGGCCCCATTCTCGCGAATCGCCCATCCCGCTCACCACGGTCGCACCGGGCGCCGCGAAGAGGAACCCCGCGTAGGCCGTCACGAGGGAGAGCAGGAGTCCGAGCGGCGACATCCGGAACTCCGCCCAGAAGCCGTACCGCTGCGCCGCGACCTTGTGGGCCATCTCGTGGGCGACGAATCCCGTGAGCGCGGCCACGAAGGCGAACCCCAGACCCGCGAGGAACAGGTTCACTCCGACGGCTCCGGCGAGCACCCCGAACCGGAGGAAGCCCGAAACGAGCGCGATATCGACGCTCAGCACGAGAAAGGCCACCGCGACGTGGACGAGCTCCGTGGGCGAGGTCGTCAGTCCGCGGTGTTCCCGGGGCGGGGGACCGATCCAGTAGGTCGGCGTCGGAGTCCAGCCCATCAGCCGGCCCCCCGAGTTCCCGGATCCCATCGAGTCACGGGCATGGGTCCGGACACGTTCCCGCTGAGCAGGTTCCGGACGAGGTCGATCCCGTCTGCCAGCCGGGGTCCAGGTCGGCTGAAGTAGGCCTCATCTGCAACGTAGACGCCCCGAACGGGCCGAAGGCGCGCCACCCGATCGGCGAACGGTCCCCCGGAGAGTTCCTGCATCGATCGGTCGACCGAAAAGCTGCAGGGGGCGAGGACCACGAGGTCCGGGTGACTCGCACCGATGGCTTCCCAGGTGGTCCGCTCCCCAGGAGCTCCCGGGCTCGGTCCGACACTTCGGCCTCCTGCTGCCGACACGATGTCCGGAGACCAGAGACCGGCAAGGATCGGCGGATCCAGCCATTCTACGAGCGCAACGCGTGGACGATCCTGTCCGTCGTCATTCGAGCGACTTCGGCGCTGCAGCTGGGCCGTGAGGCGATCCGCCGAACCCCCGGCACCGATCGCCTCACCGACCCGCTGGACGCTGCCCCAGACTTCCTCCAGTCTTCGGGGCGTAAGCGAGACAATGTTTGGGGCGATCCCGGACCGACGACAGGCGTCCGAGACCTCCGCCTCCGTCACCGAGCAGACCCCGCAAAGATCCTGCGTGAGGACAATCTCTGGCGCCAAGGCCTGCAGACGATCGAGGTCGAGATGGTAGAGGCTCTCCCCTGCACCCCTCGTAGCACGAACTCGCTTGTCGATTTCCGCTGAGCCGCGATCCGTGTCGAGGGATCGGGCGCGCATTACGACGGGGAGCTTCCGCGCATCCGGCGGGAAGTCGCACTCCTCGCTACGCCCGACCAGGTCCGTCCCCCTCCCGAGCGCGTACACGATCTCGGTCGCGCTGGGGAGCAGCGATACGATCCGCACGACCCGCCTCGCGCGCGAGGGACCCGGAACGACCTATTTCGATTTGCGGGCGGCCGGCCGCTTGCGGGCTGCGGCGCCGGTCCGAGGAGGCTTCGGGCGGGCGGGTC
>DASQHP010000128.1:0-2971 GCA_035632035.1 Thermoplasmata archaeon
GGCGGCGGAGCGCTGGCCGCGCATCGCCGCGGCGTCGTCCATCATTCTGTAGGAGGGAAGAGAGGTGTCGGTGGCTTCACGGCAGCCGCGTCGGCAGCGCAAGGCCCTCTTCACCGCGGACACGTTCGAGCGGCGCCGCCGGATGAGCGTCCCGCTCTCGAAGGAGCTGCGGACCCGCTATGGCCGCCGCTCGATCCCCGTCCGCAAGGGCGACACCGTCCGCATCCTCTCGGGGAGCTACGTGGGCCGCGAGGAACGCGTGGCGAAGGTCGACCGCCGCTCCTACTCCCTCACGCTTGACAATGTGACGGGGAAGACCGCGGATGCGAAGCTGAAGCCGCTCCCCATCCGGCCGAGCCACCTCGTCGTGACCCGCCTCAATCTCTCCGACCCGTGGCGCCGGCGGGTCCTGCGCGTGCCCGAGTCCGAGGCGCCCGTCGAGGAGGAGGCGGCCCCGGCTCCCGAGCCCGAGACGACCCCCGCGCCGGAAGCGACCCCTCCCACGAAGCGCGCGCCGAAAACGAAGGCTCCCGCGGAGAAGGACGCATGACGTTCCGTCTGAAGCGCCGGGCGGCGCCCCGCACGTGGACCATCCCCCGCAAGGGGACGAAGTGGGTGAAGCGGCCCGGCCCGGGCCCCCACGCCCAGGACCAGTCGATCCCGCTCCTCCTCGTGCTGCGCGACCTCCGCCACATCGCCCAGAGCGCGCGAGAGGCCCGACTCCTGCTCGGGAGCGGCAAGGTGAAGGTCGACGGGAGGGTCGTCGCCGACCTCGCCCGCGGGATCGGGCTCATGGACACGGTGAGCTTCGAGGCGCCGCTCAACGAGCATTTCCGCCTGCTCAAGGACCGGCGCGGCAAGCTGACGCTCCTCCCCATCGCCGCCGCCGAGGCCGCGACCAAGATCGGGCGGGTCCGGTTCAAGCACGCGGTCCGCGGCGGGAAGGTCGAGGTCACGCTCCACGATGGCCGCAACCTCCTCGTCGCCGCCTCCAGCCCCTGGCGCGTCGGCGACTCCCTCAAGATCGAGCTCCCCTCCCAGAAGGTGGTCGGCCACCTCGCCCTCGCGGCGGGGAGCCTCGCCTACGTGGCGGGCGGCTCCCACGTCGGGGAGGTCGCCCGGGTCGACCGCATCGAGGTGCGCAACTCCCCGCAGCCGAACCTGGTCCATTTCAAGGAAGGGTTCTCGACGGTGAAGGAGTACGTCTTCGTCATCGGCGACACCACGCCGCAGATCACGCTGCCGGAGGGCCTCAGCCGATGAGCGCCCCCGCCGCGAGTGCTCCGGCCGCCCCGCCCGCGCCGCCGGCGGCTCCCACGCTCCGGTCGGTCCGCGTGGTGAAGATCGTCGTCAACAGCGGCGTTGGGGAATCCGGCGAGCCCCGCACGAAGGCCGAGAAGGTCCTCCAGATGGTGACGCGCCAGAAGCCGGTCGCGACCCGGTCGAAGTCCACCAACCGCGACTTCGGGATCCGTGCCGGGCAGGAGATCGGGGTGAAGGTCACGCTCCGCGGAGCGGCCGCCCGCGACTTCCTCGAGCGCGCGCTCGAGGCGCGCGACCGGCAGCTGGACCCCGATTCGATCGACCGGCGGGGGAGCTTCTCGTTCGGCATCTCCGACTACACGGATTTCGCCGGCATGAAGTACGACCCCAACATCGGCGTCCGCGGGATGGACATCGCGGTCGAGCTCGGGCGGGCCGGCTGGCGCGTCCGGGACCGGAAGGTCCGCAGCCACCCGCTCGGCCCGCACGTCCGGGTCAGCCGCGACGAGGCCCGGGAGTTCCTCCGCACGGCGTTCCGCGTGACGTTCCTGGAGTAGAGACGATGAAGCCGAGGAAGCAGTTCGGACGGAAGGTGGGATGCCTGCGGTGCGACCGCAAGCGGGGCATCGTGCGGCGCTACGGCCTCCACCTCTGTCGCCAGTGCTTCCGCGAGGTCGCCGTGGACCTGGGCTTCAGCAAGTACTCCTAGGAGGGATCTCGATGCAACACGACCTGCTCAACGATGCGCTCCTCGCCCTCGGCCACGCCGACCGGGAAGGGAAGGCGACGGTGTCGCTCCATCCGACCTCGCACCTCGTGGGCGAGGTGCTCCGCATCTTCCGCGAGCACCAGTACATCCAGGAGTTCAGCTACGTCTCGACCGGTCGGGGCGGGAAGTTCGATGTGACCCTCTCGAAGCGGATCAACCGCTGCGGCGTCATCAAGCCCCGGCTCGCCGTCGGCGCGCGCAGCCTCGAGCGCTACGAGGCCCGCTTCCTGCCGGCGCAGGACTTCGGGGTCCTCATCCTCTCGACCAACCAGGGCGTCATGAGCCACGCGAAGGCCCGCGAGCTCAAGCTCGGAGGGAAGCTCCTCGCCTATGTCTACTGACGCGGCCCGCGACACGGCGACGGTCCCCATCCCCGCGGGGGTCGCCATCAGCCAGTCCGGCGGCACCCTGCGGGTGAAGGGGCCTCTCGGGGAGGTCCGCCGCGGGTTCCCCAACGATGCGCTCAAGCTCGAGGTCTCGGGCGGCGAAGCCCGGCTGACCCTCGCCATCGACTGGAACCGGCGGCGCGCCCAGGCGCTCCTCCACTCGTGGGAGGCCCACCTCCGCAACATGGCGGGGGGGGTCACGACCGGGTTCGAGGCGAAGCTCAAGATCGTCGCGGCCCACTTCCCCATGAAGGTCTCCGTGAAGGAGCACACGCTCCTCATCGAGAACTTCCTCGGCGAGAAGTATCCGCGCTCCGCCCCGCTGGTCGCCGGCGTGGAGGCGACGGTGGACGGCGACTTCGTGCTCCTGAGCGGCTACGACGTGGAGCACGTCGGCCAGAGCAGCGCCAACATCGAGCGCGCGACGAGGATCCGCGACTACGACCCGCGCGTCTTCCAGGACGGCATCTACATCGTCGAGCGGGCCCACCTGAAGGGAGGGAACTGATGGCGGCCCCCGAGGAGAAGAAGGAGACGACGGAGGCGCCGGCTT
>DASQHP010000129.1:0-3049 GCA_035632035.1 Thermoplasmata archaeon
CGCAGGAGCGCCTTCGTGTACGGATGCCGGGGAGACTCTAGCACCTCGGCGATCGGGCCGAACTCGATCAGCTCTCCGGCGTACATCACCCCGAGGTCGTCCGCCATCTCGGCGACCACGCCCAGGTCGTGGCTGATGAACAGGATGGAGGTCTTCACCTCGGTAAGGAGCTCCTTCATCAGGGTCAGCACCTGCGCTTGGATGGTGAGGTCGAGCGCGCTGGTCGGCTCGTCCGCGATGAGGAGCGACGGGCGCCCGGCGAGCGCGATGGCGATCATTGCGCGCTGGCGCATGCCACCGGAAAGCTCGTGCGGGAACAACCGCAGGATGTGGAGCGGGTCGTTGATCCGGACGAGCTTCAGGAGCTCGACCACCTCGCCGACGAGCTCGCGCCGGCTGAGGCCGATTCCGCCGCCGTTCCCCCCGACGGGGCCCCCACCGCCCGGGAGGAACGGCCGGGCCAGCATCTCGCCGGGCTTCGCGCTGGGCGGTCCCCGGGAGTAGTCGTACCCCTCGTCCCCGAACCGGAAGACCGCCGAGAGGCCGGCTTCGCGCCGACGGCGGATCCGGACCGCCTCCAGGACCTGGTCGCCGACCCGGAACGCCGGGTTGAGCGAGTTGATCGGCTCCTGGAAGATCATGGAGATCCCGGTTCCGCGGATGGTGGGCATCCGCCACTTGGGCACCTCCAGGAGGTTCACTCCCCGGAACTCCACCTCCCCGCCTACGATGCGGGCGGGAGGTTCGGCGAGGAGACGCGGGATCGAATGGGCGAGGGTGCTCTTCCCGCATCCCGTCTCTCCGACGATGCCGACCACGCGGCCGGGGAGGACGTCGAACGAGACGTTCCGCAGCGCGTGGAAGACGCCGGCGCCCACCGCATACTCCACCTCGAGGTTGCGGACGGAGAGGAGCGGGCCCGTCATCCGCCCCCGCCTCCGCCGCCGGGAGCAGTGCCGCGAACCGTTCCAGCTCCCTTGGGTCCGCCCGCTTCGGCGAGCACCCGCCGGCTCCGGGGGTCGAGGATGTCCCGGAGACCGTCCCCCAGGAGGCTGAACGCGAGGACGGTGACGATGATGGCGAGCGACACCGACGCGACCGGCCAGGGGAACGCCGGGAAGAGGTTGGTGTAGGATTCGACCATCGACCCCCATTCGGGGATGGAGGCCGGGATGCCCACCCCGATGAAGGAGATCGTCGAGTAGACGACGATCACGGTCCCCACGTCCATCGTGAAGTAGACGATGACCGGCTCGAGGAGGTTCCGGAGGATGTGCCGGGTGATGATGGTCCCGTCCCGGACCCCGGCGGCCTTCGCGGCGGTGACGAACGGCTGCTGCTTGATCGAAAGAACCTCACCGCGGACGAGGCGGGTGTAGTACGGCCACCACGTGACCATGAGCGCGACGATCGACTGGTAATACCCCCGCCCGAGGACGGCGACGATGGCGAGCGCCAGAAGAAGGCTCGGCACGGAGAGGAAGATGTCCGCGAGCCGGAGGATGGTGGTCGACACCGCCCCGCCGGCCGTCCAGGGCGTGTTCCAGTAGCCGGCGACCAGGCCCAACGCGCCGCCGACCAGAAGTCCGAAGCCGGCGATGGCGAATCCGATGGTGAGGTCGATGGGGAGCGCCGCGAGCGTGCGAGAGAACAGATCGAGGCCGTACTGGTCGGTCCCCAGCCAGTGGCTGGACGAGGGGGGCGAGAGCCGGTCCGAGGTGAACCCCGCGACCGGGTCGTACGGGTAGAGGTAGACGGTGTGGCCGGCGAGCCCCGTCACGAACGGTACCAGTTCGACCAGAACGGCGACCCCGCCGATCAGCACCACGAGGATGAATCCGACGAACGTGAGCGGGTTCGCCCGCAGCACCGAGTAGAGGGAGCGGAAGGCGGCGCCGTAGCGGCCCCGGGACTTCGCCATCTAGCGCCACTCCACGCGCGGGTCGAGGAGCCCGTACAGGACGTCCGCGATCAGATTGGCGATGATGACCCCCAGCGCGAAGATGATGACCACGCCGTAGATCGCCGCGAAATAGTTGAGCGTGAGCGCCGTATAGGCGTACTCGCCGAGCCCCGGCCACAGGAAGATCGCCTCGATCACGACGGTCCCGGCCAGGAGCTGCCCTCCCGTGACGCCCAGCACCGTGGTCGTGGAGATGAGCGAGTTGCGAAGCGCGTGCTTGTAGAGCACCCAGAACTCGCTGAGCCCCTTCATCCGGGCGGTCTTCACGTAGTCGATGGGCAGCGTCTCGAGCATGGAGCTCCGGGTCATTCGGGTCGCGATGCCCAGGTTGAGGAAGGCGAGCGCCGTCGCCGGAAGGATGAGGTGGGCCGCGGCGTCGCCGATGTAGTACGGCTGCCCCGAGAGAATGGCATCGATCAGGGAGAAGTGGGTCGGCTGCGGGATGGGCGGATTGGCGCTGGTGAAGTCCCCCTGGTAGGGGATCCCGAGGGCCGGGCCGACCACCAGCGCGAGGAAGAGGGCACCCACGTACGTGGGCATCGCCCAGCCGCTGAGGTAGAAGACGCGGACCAGGTGGTCGACGAGCCGGCCCGCCCGGCTCGCCGCGACGACGCCGAGCGGGATCCCCACCACCACCATTAGGAAGACGGCCGCAAGGACGAGCTCGAACGTTTCCGGCGCGGTCGCGAGGATCTGGGGGAGGACCGGGACACCGTAGGGGGTCGTGCCCCAGTTGCCCTGGATGAGCTGACCCAGGTAGTCGACGAACTGGACGGGGATCGGCTGGTTGAGTCCGAAGTGGGCCTGGCACGCCGCGATCTGCGCGCCCTTGATCTTCGGGAACCAGTAGAGGCAGGGGTCCGGGGCAGCCAGGACTGACAGGACGAAGGTGATCAGGAGGACGCCGAGGAGGGTGGGAACGAGCAGGATGAGCCGCTTTCCGACGAAGACGATGAGGTCGCTCGGGGAACGGCCCACCGACTCACCCGTCCCGGGGAGGTGGACGCCGACGGCGTTCCCGCACGCCGGACCGACACCCCCCGCCTACAAATACGTTGGAGTGGCCGTGACCGCGCCCCGCCGGAG
>DASQHP010000130.1:0-16851 GCA_035632035.1 Thermoplasmata archaeon
CTCCCTAGCGGTCGGCGTCCCAGAAATGCCGGGCCCCCCCTAGGGGGTTCACCGCCTCGCCCGAGGCTCGGGTAATGACGGCTCGGCCATCTTAAGCCCGGACGGATGTGCCTCGGGCGCCATGGCTACGAAGATCGACTTCGTCTACGCCGGCATACGCGTCCGGAATCTCCCCCGCTCGATCCGGTTCTACCAGAAGCTCGGGTTCCGGGTGTACCGTCGGGGGACGATGGAACACGGTGGGAAATGGGTGCACCTCTCCTTCCCACGTGCCGAGCAGCGTCTCGAACTGAACTACTACCCTCCCGGGTCCCGGTTCTACGAGAGATTCCGCCGGGGTACCGAATTCGACCACTTCGGGTTCCGGGTCTCGAAGGTGTCGGCATGGGCGAAACGTCTCGCGAAGCTTCGACTTCCCATCGTATCCCGAATCCGAGAGACCCACGAGAACCTCCTCTACATCCGGGACCCCGACGGAAACTGGGTCGAGTTCTTCGGCCCCGTCGAACCCGAGTCGTGAGGCGTACCAGGCGGGCGACGACGGCCTGCTCAGCTCACCCCGGCGTTCATCGAGGTGGTTAAGCCCGGGACCGCCCCGCAGGAAACTGGCTCCGATTCATATGACGGCGAGGTACGCCGGGAGCCATGCCTCGCGCGGACTCGGCCCGAATTCGGCTGTATGGACCTCGACTGCTCGTAGAGGATTTTGGCAGATCGTGGAATTTCTATCGGGACGTCATTGGATTACGCCCCGTCCGCGGTCACGGAACACCACCGTATGGAGAGTTCGAGTTCGGAAAGGGGGCTGTCCTGGGCCTGTTCGACCGAGGGCTGATGGCGGAGGCCACGGGGCAACTGGCCGTAAAGCATTCCTCGCGGGAGGTTGGGCCCTCGATGATCGTGTTCGAGGTGGGCGATGTCGACCAGTTCGCCGTTCGCCTTCGACGCAAGAGAGTGAAGTGGGTACGGGGTCCGACCGATCGACCCGAGTGGGCGCTGCGGACCCTCCATCTCCGTGATCCGGACGGGAACCTGGTCGAGATCGAGAGCCGGCTGGATCGGTGAACCCTCCTCCTCGACGATGATGCCGTTCCCACCCCGATCGTGAGAATTCTGCGGCGCAGCAGTGTCCCCGCGACCCTGAATCAGCTCTGGAGAACCGCGGGACTCCGGGTCCGTGACTGAAATCATGGCGCCTGGGTTTCCCACCCGACGACACCACACCCAGAACGTGTCCCACGGCTATGCGAGTGGACCGGGGGATCACACCCTCGCGTTCCATCGGAGAGATTCCGGTTGCTCGTATGCCTCCGACTCCAGTGCTGCTAGGTGATTAGCCGGTGAGAGCTCCAGTACCTGTGAGCCCGAACAAAAAGATCGTTGAGGCGTACCTCTCCCGACGCGCCACCTCCGAGCTCAGCCGTCTCGTGGCCGACGATGTGGAATGGGTCGAATGGGCGGACGGGGTCCCCGCGTCGGGAGTTCGGACGCGGGGGAAGGCCGCGTTCATTCGAAACTTCGGGGACGACGAGCTCCGCACCCAGATCGCGCGGATGACCGAGGAAGGCGACGTCGTTGTGGCGGAAGGGGTCACCCGAGTTCTCAAAAAAGATGGCCGTGTCTTCACCGTTCAGTTCTGCGACATCTTCGACCTCGAAGATGGGAAAGTGAAGCGGTTGACGACCTACGCAGCCCTTCTCAAGGACCCCGCTTAGAGAGTCGCGGCCGATCTGATTGAAAGACTTCCGCAAGGTCCCCGAACCCCCTAAAACAACGTAGGCTCCAGCTCAGGTTCGCCACCGTGACGCGGGCCGGCCCTGGACCACAGGCGGCGATTGGGGGTGGCGTCATCCGGTTCAATGGGCCCAGTCGGATTTGAACCGACGACCTCCCGGTTATCAGCCGGGTGCTCCAGCCAAACTAAGCTATGGGCCCACGGGCCGCGGGACAGGGGTTCTCCTTTAGAGGTTTTGCCGCCGGCGGTCGCGCACGTCCGTCCGAGACGCCAGGATAGCGCGTTCCGACGAATTGGCGATCGCCGCGAAACCTCTCGTCGACGGCGGATCGCTTAGCTACGGCACCCCTGCCCTCCGGCTCTCGCCGCCGGGCCGGAACCCGTCCTGTGGGGGGGTCCGCTACTCTTCGTCGTCGTCGCGTCGGGGACGGCGACGCCGTTCCCGGCGGTCCCCGTCCGACGGCGGACGAGAGCGCGGTGGATAGGAACCGCCTCGCCGATTCCGGCTCGGCCAGCTTCCTCGGCCTCGCGGACCGCCGGCCCCGCGAGGGCGGAACCCGCCCGAGGGTCGATCGTTCCATCGTCCACCCTCCCGCCGGGGCGGCAGGGTGAACCGATTCCCGCAAGCGGCGCATTCGCCGGTCACGGTCCCGTCCGGGTTGGTGCTGAACCGTAGTGGCTCACCGCACTTTCTGCATGGGCGCGCGGGCGGGCCCGCGGCGGGGCCCGCGGGTTCGAACCGGTCGCGTCCGAAGGATCTCCGTTCGCGGCGTTCGGGGGCGGCCCGACGACCGACGTCTCGCTCGGTCTCGAGAACGTACGCGAAAGTCGAATCGCAGTCGGCGCAGGTGGCCGTGAGGCCCCCGTTGTCCCCGACCGCGAAGGTGAGCGTCCCGGCGCAACTGGGGCAGGGGATGCTGAAGGCGGCCGTCGTCGTTGCGACTGGACCCCCTTCTCCAGCGTCGTGGGAGGTCGCGTCATCCGAGGGGGACTCGCCGCTGGCCACGCGTGCTTCCGAGGCGAAGACCATCAGCTCGTGACCGCAGCTGCCGCAGGTTCCCCGGCGGACCTGGACGGTCCGCTCGGCGAGCTGCAGCTCCGACCCGCAGTCGGGACATGCCGTCGTCATAGTTTGGACTCGCCCCTTCTCCCGCTCGAATCCACTTAAGTCCTCCCCCTCGTGGCGGGTCGGACGCAGCCGTGTGCGCGCCCACCGTAGAGCCGGCCCGGCGGGCTTAATCCTCTAACCTCCTCCGGTCAAGGGATGACGATTCTGGGAGCAGGGAGCCGACCGGCCGTGTACACCGCACGTCCTCCAAGATCTCCGGGGCGGTGCGACTACGGAGCCGGGCGTTGACAGACCCGCACCTCACCCGGATCTTGGTTCCGGTCGATGGGTCCGCTCCGAGCCACAAGGCCGTCCGCCTGGCGGCGCGGGTGGCCCACGCCCTGGGTTCCGAGCTCATGCTGGTGCATGTGGGATCGCTGCGCGAACATCCCCTGTTGCTGGCGGACCAGGAGATCGCCGAGGCCGATGGGCAGGGACGGGCCGTCCTCGATAGCTGCCTGCATCTCACGGCGGCCGCGGGCGTCAAAGCCGAGACGACGCTGCTCCAGGGCCGGGCCTCCGAGCAGATCCTCCGTTTCGCTCGCCGTTACCGGCCCCAGCTCATCGTGATGGGGACGCGCGGCCTATCGGGGCCGAAGAGCCTTCTGCTCGGTAGCGTTTCCCGGGATGTCTCCAAGGGTGCGGAGTGCTCGGTGCTCTTGGCCCGATGAGCGGCGTCGCGCTCAGAAGCGGGCGATGGCGCCGGTCGAAAGCGCCCGACGCTCGAAACTCGCCCAGAGCGTGATCGCCAGGCCGAAGCTCACCGCGGCGCACAGCGCGACCAGACCCCAGAGCGGGGCGAGCGTGGAGAGCGGATCCCCGGCGAGACCCGACCGGATCGCCGCGAGCCCCCAGGTGAGCGGGAGCACGTAGCCGATCCCCTGGAGCGGGCCGGGGAGCTGCGAGACCGGGAAGTTGACCCCCGACAGCAGGAGCCCGATGAAGAGGAAGATGTTCCCGAGGATGATGGAGGTCCGAAGGAAGAGGGCAACGCCCGCGAGCAAGAGGCCGAAGCCGACCATGGCGAACGCCGTGAGGATGATCGACACCGAAAGTCCGAGCGCGGCTCCGGGAGAGAACGGGACGTGGTAGAGCACTACGGCGTAGGTGAGACCGGTCGTGACCGTCGCGAGGGAGACGCCGATGGGAATCAACCCTCGGCCGAAGTAGAGCGCCACACGGCTCGCCGGGGAGACCAGAAGGTGCTCGATGGTCCCCGCCTGTTTTTCGCTGTCGGTGGTCTGGCAGACCGAGAAGACCGATGAGTAGGTCACGGTCGCGACGGCGTTGCCGACGACCACGTAGCCGATCCCGGACGCCGAGTCCCCCGCGAGGGTAGCGACGAACCCGAAGAAGATGATCTGCGTGAGGGGAATGATGAAGATGGTCCCGAGCACGAAGTCGATCCGCATGAATCCGAGGCTCGTCTTGGGGGCGAAGATCGCGTTGACCCAGAAGGTCCGCAGGAACGAGGTGTGGAACCGCTCCGTCATGGTGCGCTACCAGTCGCTGAGATCGCCCGATTCCAGCACGTGCTTTTCCACTCGGGAGAAGACTGTCCCCGCGATCACGAGGTAGATCCCCGTCGATACGATCGCCCCGATGGTGTCGCCGGTGAGTCCCCAGGAGAAACCGTGGTAGCCGGGCACTGCGATGTACCGCAGCGCGTCCAGCGCCCACGTCGGGGGGAAGAGTAGAGAGACCGGATTCGACCAGAACGGCAGGATGACGACCGGGAACATGCAGCCGGTCCCGACGTAGAAGGCGAACTCCCCGATGTTCTGGATGAATCCGGCGTAGCGCGTGTAGACGTAGGCTGCGGCGAACACGACCCCGACCGCGGCCAGCGAGATGATGACAAAGACGAACAGCACAAGGAACGCGACCGGATTCTCGAGCGGGATGGGTCGGCCGTAGGACAGGCCGACCACGACGAAGACGATCGCTCCGCCGAAGAGGCCCGCGACCGTGTTCCAGATCACCCGGCCGGCCACGACGTAGAGGTAGGGGGTCGGCGCGCTGAGCGTCGGCTCCAGCGTGCCGAGCTCCCGGTCCTGACCGGTCGCCCAGCCGCTGCCATAGAGCGTTTGACCCCACATGCTCATCATCCCCGCGCCCAGGATCGCGTAGAGGACGAACGACGGGCCGGAGCCCCGGAACAGCTGGTAGGAAACGAGAGCGAAGATGACCGGGGCGATCATGCTGGGGATGAGCCACTGCGGGTCCGCGAGGAACTGGAGAATCGCAAGCCGGATGGAAGCGACGAGCGATCGCATCCGAGACACTTGAGAGTGGGGCATCTAGACCCCCTCCTCCACGAGATCCAGGTAGATGTCCTCCAGCGCGGTCTGACGTTCCCGCACGGTGAGCTCCGGGTGACCGGGCAGGTTGGTCTTCAGCTCCGGCAGCGTGAGTTCGTCGGTACGAACCCGCAAGGTCAGTCGAAGTCGCGGACCGAACTCCTCCTGGACGACCCGCGACACGCCGGGGAGGCCGCGGACGCGGCGGACCTCCACGTCCTCGAATCCGTACCCCTCGAGTTCGATGGTGCGGTCGCCGCCCACCAAACGTCGGAGTCCGGCGACCGTGTCGCGCGCCACGATCCGCCCCTTGCTGAGGACGGCGATGCGGTGGCACAGTTCCTCGGCCTCGAACATGTAGTGGGTCGTGAGGAAGATCGAGACCCCCTCGGCTGCGAGCCCGCGGACGAGCTTGCGGGTCTCGCGGGCGCTCTTGGGATCGAGCCCGATTGTGGGCTCGTCAAGGAACAGCATGTCGGGCTCGTGAAGGATCCCCCGGGCAATGTGGAGCTTCTGCTTCATGCCCCTCGAGAACTCCTCGACGCGTCGGTCCATCGCGTCCCCCAGTCCGACCCGCTCCAGCACCGCCGTGATGCGCCGGTCCCGGCTTTCGAGGGGCACTCCATAGAGGTCGGCGAAGTAGCGGAGGTTCTCCCGGGCCGAGACGCGATTGTAGAGGCCGCGCTCCCCGCCCAGCACGAGTCCGATGAGCGGGCGCAGCTTCAGGGCATCGCGACGAACGTCGATACCGAGGACGCGTGCCTCGCCGGACGTCGGGAGTAGGAGTGTGGACAGGATCTTCGTGAGCGTCGTCTTCCCCGCCCCGTTCGGGCCGAGGAGCCCGAAGATCTCGTTCCGGTCGACGGTCAGGTCGACGCCCTTCAGCGCCTCGGTCCGGACGAGCTCGTTGAAGAGGAACCCCTTGCGGGACTCGAACACGCGAGTGAGCTGGTGGGTTTCCACGGCGGCGGGCGTCGTCATCAGCGGGGGGGGTCGCGCCCACGCGGCCGGCGGTACTTAGACGTTCCCGTCGCGGGGGATTCCGCGAAACGCGCACGGGCCACGGTCACTGAAACTCGACAACGACTTGGCGTTCCTGCCGTGGAGGCGCGGTCGTGGATTCCCCTCGCGGCCGAGACGGGAAACGGGGGGAAGGGGGCCCGGTTTCTCGAGGGCCGGGGTTCGTTCGCCCCTCAGTTCCCAAGTCGTTATATCACGCACCCTGCTCGCCCGGGGAGGTAGGTCCGTGACGACAGCGGGATCCGTGGCGAAACTCACCGCGGCGGGGAACGATCTGCGTTTCCCCGAGGACCAGCTCATCGACTTCTATCGACGGATGGTCGAGGCCCGGGTCATCGACGAGCGGTGCCTCACTCTACAGCGGCAGGGACGGATCGGGTTCTATGTCCCTCTCCAGGGGCAGGAGGCGGCGCAGGTCGGTTGCGCCTGGGCCCTCGAGCCCGCGGATTGGATCTTCCCGGCCTACCGCGAGCTCGGAGTCGCCCTCGTCCGCGGAATCCCGTTCCGACTCCTGATCGACCAGTTCATCGGAAACTCCGGAGACGAGCTCAAAGGGCGTCAGATGCCCAACCACTACGGGTACCGACGATTCAACTTCGTCACGGCGTCCAGTCCGGTGGGCACGCAGATCTCGCACGCCGTCGGCGCCGCGATGGCGGCGCAGCGAAAGCACGACCCGATCATCACGATCGCCTTCTTCGGGGACGGGACGACCAGCTCGAACGACTTCCACGCCGGGCTCAACTTCGCCGGGGTCTTCCAGACCCCGACGGTCTTCTTCTGTCAGAACAACCAGTGGGCGATCTCCCTGCCCCGCGACCGGCAGACCCGCAGCGCCACCCTCGCCGCGAAGGCCGAGGCGTACGGTTTCCCGGGAGTGGTCGTGGATGGCACCGATGTGCGGGCTGTCTACACGGCCGTCCGCGAGGCCCGCCATCGGGCGCTCGCTGGGGAGGGCCCCACGCTCATCGAGGCGCAGGTGTACCGGCTGGGGCCGCATTCGACCTCGGACGACCCGCGCCGGTATCGGAGCGATGACGAGCTCCGGGCCTGGAAGGAGAAGGACCCGATCGCCCGGTTGAAGCACGAGCTGCTGGGGAGCGGCCGGTGGACCGAGGAGCAAGACGCCCAGCTGTGGGAGGATACCAAGGCGGCCATCGGCCGGGACCTCGCTGCGGCGGAGGCTACGCCGCCCGTGGAGCCGTCCAGCCTGTTCAACGACGTCTACGCGGAGCTGCCAGCGCTCCTTCGTGAGGAGCAGGCACATCTGGAGTCTCTCCTCAACCCCGGGAGTCCGAAGCCGTGACCGAACTGACCCTGGTCCAGGCCGTCAACCGCGCGCTGCACGAGGCGATGGAGGCCGACCCCGACGTCCTCGTCCTCGGCGAAGATGTCGGGATCAACGGAGGCGTCTTCCGGGCCACGGAGGGTCTCATCAAGGCGTTCGGCTCGGAACGGGTCATCGACACCCCCCTCAGTGAAACCGGCATCGTCGGGACTGCGATCGGGATGGCCCTCTACGGGCTCAAGCCCGTGGCCGAGATCCAGTTCCTCGATTTCATCTACCCCGCCTTCGATCAGATCGTGAGCGAGGCCGCGAAGTTCCGCTACCGCTCGGGCGGTCAGTACCCCTGCCATGTCGTCATCCGCTCACCGTATGGGGGAGGGGTGAAGGGCGGGCTCTACCACTCCCAGAGCTCGGAAGCGTACTTCGCCCACACTGCCGGGCTCAAGGTCATCGTCCCCTCCAACCCGGCGGACGCGAAGGGTCTGCTGCTCACCGCCATTCACGACCCGGACCCCGTCATCTTCCTCGAGCCGAAGCGGATCTACCGGTCCATCACGGCGGAGGTTCCGGACGGGGACTACCGGGTGCCGTTTGGCCAGGCCGCGGTGACCCGCGAGGGCACGGACGTCTCCGTCTTCGCGTACGGGGCCATGGTGCCGGCGGCCCTCCAAGCGGCGGAGCTCGTCGAACGCGATGGGATCTCCACGGAGATCGTCGACCTGCGGAGCCTATCCCCGCTCGACGAGGCGGCGGTACTGGCCTCGGTGGAGAAGACGGGCCGCGCCGTCATCGTTCACGAGGCGCCGAGATTCTGTGGCTTCGGAGCTGAGCTTGCGGCCATCCTCGCCGAGAAGGCGCTCTACTCGCTGAAGGCGCCCATCGCACGGGTCACGGGGTTCGACACGCCGTTCCCGTACGCCCTGGAGAACCTCTATCTTCCGAACGCCGAACGGATCGCGACCCAACTCCGGGAGACCGCGCGCGCCGCGTAGGAGTCGACATGGTTTACGAATTCCGATTACCCGACATTGGCGAGGGCGTGGCGGAGGGGGAAGTCGTCCAGTGGTTCGTGAAAGAGGGGGACGTGGTCCGCGAGGATGCCCCCCTCGTGAGCGTCCTGACCGACAAGGCGAACGTCGAGATACCCTCCCCGAAATCCGGCAAGGTGCTTCGCCTGCACGCCCAAGCCGGCGAGAAGGTGAAGGTCGGCGGTCTTCTGGTCACCATCGAGACGGCCGGAGAAGGCGCGGGGCAGACGGCCCCGGTGCCGGCCCGCTCGGAGGAATCCTCTCCTTCCCCCGCACCGGCCGCGGCTTCGACCGCCCCGGCTACCCCTCCGACTTCCGAGCCCGGCGGGCGGGTCCTCGCGACTCCGAACGTCCGGCGACTGGCCGCGGAGAAGGGGATCGACCTGAGCCGCGTCCGGGGGAGCGGCCCGAACGGTCGAGTGACCGAGGCCGATCTCACGGTGGGACCGGCGGTGGCGCCGGCGAACCCTCCAACTCCCACTCCGCCGACCCTGCTGTCCGCTTCCCGCCCGCCCGAGTCCACGCCCGTGGCCCCGATCGGCGAGGTTCAGCGGATCCCCATCCGCGGCGTCCGCCGGGTGATCGCCGCACACATGACGGAGGCGCGACATCGTGCGGCGCACTACACCTACGTCGAGGAAGTTGACGCCTCCGAGCTCGTCCGGATGCGGGAACGAATGGCGAAGCACGTCGAGAAGCACGGCGTCAAGCTGACCTATCTCCCGTTCATCGTGAAGGGCGTCGCGGCCGGCCTGCGGGCGTATCCGCACGTGAATTCGACGATGGACGATGCGAAGCAGGAGCTCGTCGTGCACCCCGACATCAACATCGGGATCGCGACGGCGGCTCCCGAAGGTCTCATTGTCCCCGTGATCAAGAACGCCGACCGGAAGAGCATCAGCCACCTGGCGAAGGAGATCCAGGAACTCGCCGAGAAGGGCCGGGCGGGTAAGCTTCAGCTCTCAGAGATCACCGGCGGGACGTTCACCATCACGAGCTTGGGCCCCCTCGGCGGCGTGCTCGCGACCCCGATCCTGAACTACCCCGAGGTCGCGATCTTGGGAGTCCACCGGATCGTGCGGCGACCGGTGTACCGGGCGGACGGAAGCATCGGTCCGGCCGATCTCATGAACCTGTCCGTGTCCCTCGACCACCGGGTCCTGGACGGGATCATCGGCGCTCAGTTCCTCCAGGTCGTGAAGTCGTACCTGGAGGACCCGCACCAGCTGTTCGCGGAACTCGCATGACCCCGTCGGCGATCGTTCCCCTTCCCTACACACCGGGGAACCTCGTCGATCGGCTCGGGCGCGAGTGGGCCCGCCAGCTCACGGAAGCGTACCGCTGGATGGTCTTCGCCCGGACTCTGGACAGTCGCATGCTGGGGCTCCAGCGGCAGGGTCGGATCGGGTTCTATGGGCCGGCGACCGGCCAGGAGGCGGTGAGCGTCGCCGCCGGGCTCGTGTCGACGCGCCCGGACTGGATCGTCCCCGGATTGAGGGAGCAGCTGGTGGCGCTCATGCGGGGCCACTCCCTTTCCACCTACGTGAACCACCTGTTCGCCAACGACCGGGACCCCGCGCGGGGGCGCCAGATGCCCTGCCACCCCACGGCCCGCGAGGTCCACTACGTCTCCATGTCCTCGGTCATCGGGACCCAGATCACCCACGCCGTCGGGCTGGCCTACTCGTTCAAGCTGAAGAAGGACCCGTCGGTCGCGTTCGCGTTCTTCGGCGACGGGGCCACGTCGTCCAACGACTTCCACGCGGGGCTCAACTTCGCCGGGGTGTTCGGGCTACCGGTCCTGTTCTGCTGCACCAACAACCAGTGGGCGATCTCGGTCCCCGTGGAGCGGCAGAGCCGGGTGGCCCGGCTCGCTGACAAGTCCGCCGAGTACGGATTCCCCGGTCGTCGGGTCGACGGGACCGACGTCGTGGCCTGCATCTCCGAGATGCGGGCCGCGGCCGCCCGCGTGCGAGAGGGTCACGGCCCCGAGCTCCTGGAGTTCGTCCTCTATCGGATGACCCCCCACTCCAGCTCCGACGACCCGAAACGGTATCAGGCCGCCGATTGGATGGAGCGGGCGGAGGCCCACGACCCGATGGCGCGTCTCGAGGCGCTGCTCCTCGCGCACCGCGTGCTGCAGGAGACCGATCTTCCGCTGTTCCGGGACGAGGCCGAGGGGAAGGTGAAGCGGGCGATCGCCGAGGCCGAGGCGGTCCCTCCTCCCGCCCCCGAGTCGCTCGCGCTCGACGTGACGGCCTCAACGCGTTCCCTGGGAGGCTGAAGCGTGGCCGGCACCTACGCCCGCTCGACCCAGGCGCTTGTCATCGGAGGCGGCCCGGCGGGATACGTCGCTGCGATCCGTCTCGGGCAGCTCGGGAAGAAGACGATCCTCGTCGAAAAGCGGGAGCTCGGCGGCGAGTGGCTCAACCGCGGATGCATTCCGTCGAAGGCACTCATCCACGCGTCGCTCGTCTACCGGGCCATCACCACCGAGGGGCCGGAGATCGGGGTCCGCGCCGATGGGGTCCGATTCGACCTCGGGCAGACCCAGCAGTGGAAGACGACCGTGGTCGCGAAGGAGCGTCAAGGGGTCCAGCAGCTGCTGAAGTCCGCCGGCGTGACGGTCCTTCCCGGCGAGGCCCGGTTCACCGGCCCCAAGTCCGCGGAGCTGACCGCCCCGGATGGAGGCCGGGAGCGGATCGATTTTGAATCGGCGGTGATCGCCACGGGGGCGGTCCACACCGTACTCCGCGGGTTCGAGCCTGACGGACGGAGCGTGCTCACCGCCGAGCAGCTGCTCGGGCTGACCCAACTGCCGGCATCGCTCCTCGTCCTGGGTGGAGGGGTCAGCGGATGCGAGCTGGGGGAGTTCATGGCGCAGGTGGGCGTCCACGTGACCATCGTGGAACTCTTGGACCAGCTGCTCCCCGGTCTCGAGCCCGACCTCTCGCGCGAGTTGACCGGTTCTTTGGAACGGCTCGGGGTCACCGTCCGGACGAAGACGAAGGCCGTCGGCATGCGCCGCGGGGACGGAAAGGTCGAGCTCGACGTAGAAGGAAGCCACGGCGTCGAGACCTTGACCGCGGAGATGCTGTTCCTGACGGTCGGCAAGCGGCCCGATTCCGGAGCGCTGGGCCTCGAGGAGGCGGGGGTCCAGCGAGACCCCAAGTCCGGGTTCATCGGGGTCGATGACCAGCAACGGACCAACGTCGCCCACATCTTTGCCGCCGGCGACGTTTGCCGGCCCCCGATGCTCGCGCACAAGGCCTACCGCGAGGGCACCGTGGCGGCGGAGGTGATCGCGGGCCTACCCACCCGCTACCAGTTCCAAGCAATGCCGAGCGTCGTCTTCACCACCCCCGAGCTCTCGAGCGTCGGGTTGACCGCGGAGCAGGCGCGACAGCAGGGGTTCTCCCCCCGGGAGGCCCGGTTCCCCTTCGCGGCCCTCGGGCGGGCGCATGCCGCCCATGCCACGCAGGGCTGGCTCAAGATCGTGGCGGATGACAAGACGGGAGCCCTCCTGGGCGTGCACGCCGCGGGGGAATCCGTGGGCGAGTTCGCCGCCGAGGTCGGGCTCGCGATCGAGATGGGCGCTACGGTGCGAGACCTCGCGCTGACGGTCCACCCTCACCCGACGTTCTCGGAGACCCTGGAGGAGGCGGCGCTCCTGTGGCTGGGCGAGCCCGTCCATGTCGCCCGGAGGAGTACCGCTGCCCGCCCTGCTTGACTGGGGGACCCGCGAATACGGTCGCGCCCTCGACAGCATGCGGGCGCTTCGAAGGGAGCGGGCGGCCGGGCGCATCCCCGACACCCTCATCCTGGTCGAGCACCCTCCGGTGTACACCGTGGGCGTCCAAGGGCTCGACGGCGAGACGCTGCCCGCCGACGTGCCCGTGTTTCACGTCGAGCGCGGTGGCAAGGGTACTTTCCATGGCCCGGGGCAGCTCGTCGGCTACCCGATCGTGGATTTGTCTTCCCGGGGACGCGACGTGCGACGCTTCGTCCACGACGTGGAAGAGCTCGTGGTCCGGGCCGTGGCCTCGGTTGGTGTGGAGGCCGGGCGTGTCCCGGGAAGGCGGGGCGTCTGGGTTGGGGGAGAACGCAAGCTGGCGAGCGTGGGGATCGCGATCGAGGAGTGGGTCACCTTCCACGGATTCGCGCTCAACGTGAACGTCGACCTCGCCCCGTTCCACGCCTTCCATCCGTGCGGGTTCGACGGCCAGGTGATGACCACGGTCGAGCGCGAGGTCGGCCGCCCGATTTCCTGTTCTGCCTTGCAGGAACCCGTCCGCCGCGCGTGGGCCGAACTCTTCGGTGAGCCGGAGGGAGCCTTCCTTCCGACTCTCGCCGTACTGCCGTCCCCTTCGGCATGACCCCTCCGCCGGACCGGCCCTTCGTCCTGGTGGTCGGGGGAACCGGCGGACTTCTGGGGCGGGCACTCCGAAGCGAGCTAGCCCGCGAGTTCCGGGTCCGTTCGGTTCACCGACGCCCCGACCCGGCCGAGACCCGGGCCGGGTTCGAATGGGTGGCGGCGGACATCGGTCTTGTCCGCGATTGGAACCCCATCCTCCAGGGCGTCCGGTTCGTCGTGAACGTCGCTTGGTACCGAACCGGGCCGCCAATCGCCTTTGAGTCGCTCGCGGGGGGTCTGCTCCGACTGATCGAAGCGAGCCGGACCGCCGGCGTGGAGCGCTTCATCCAGGTGAGCGTCCCCGCGGCGCCCGAGAACCTCGAACGGGGCCTACCCTATCTCGTGCACAAGCGACGGGTCGACGCGTCATTGTCCGAGAGCGGGCTGAGCTACCGGATTGTCCGACCAACGGCGATGTTCGGCGACCGGGACGTCCTCCTCGGGGTGATGTTCCGGATGATCCGACGCTATCCCTGGTTCCCCATGTTCGGGGACGGGGAGTACCATTTGAGTCCGATCGCGGCGGAGGATGTCGCCCGCGCGATCCGCCTAGAGCTGGAGCGACCCGGCACGGGGGTGGCGGACCTCGGGGGCCCGACCCGCTTCCGTTACCGCGACCTCACGGACCTCATGTTCCACCTCAACGCGAAGCGCCCCCGCTACTGGCGGTTCGGCGACCGCGCATCGATCCGGCTCGCGCGAATCTTGGAGCGGCTCGGGTCGAACCTGCTCTACGCGTACGAGGTCGAGTGGCTGCTCTCGGACCTCCTCGGTCCGCCACCGTACGCCGGGCTGGACCGACCGCTCGCCCGGGCCGAGGACTACCTGGAGAGGCTTGCCCGCGGCGCCCCCACGCTGGGGCCGGTTCCGCCCGTCGGGTCGACTCTCGGTTAGGTTTATCCTCCGAGGCCGCCCATCGTTTCCGCATGGAAGCGCTCGAGCTCACGCGTCGCATGGAAGACTTCTACACCGTCGCGAGCGACGTACTGCGCGACGTCAACGATCTGACCGAGCAGCAGATCAAGCACTGGATCGTCAATCCGTTCCTGGTCTCGCTCGGTTGGGACCCGCACGACAAACGCCAGGTCTACCCCGACTTCCCGGGGAAGGCGGAGGGCGAGCACATCGACTACGCGCTGCTCGACCTCTCGGGGAAGCCCCGCCTGGTCATCGACGTCCGGAAGAGCGGTGACGCGGTCACCGAAGCGTCGGAGGCCGTGGAGAACGCGAAGGGTGTCGGCGCCCCTCTCGCCCTCGTCACCAACGGCCAAGACTTCTCTCTGTGGTACGTCACGAAGGGCGAGGCCCCGACGGCCCTTTTCGTCCTTCGCCTGAAGGAGCTCAAGGAGAACCCCGAGGCCCTCATCGGGCTGACCGAATCGTACCGGCTCAGCGACACCGGCGTGAACCAGCTTCGGAAGACCGCCATCCGCCTGGCCGTGCTGCAGATGCTCGAGGAGAACGCGGAGAAGACGTTCGACGCCATGGTCGACTGGGTGGGTTCGCAGGTCGGCGGGCAGGACGACGAGACCACTGGGCAGGCGATCCGCGAGGCGACCATGATCTGGCTCACGGAGGAGCACCTCCTCATGCCGGCGTTCATGGCGAGCGGCGAGAAGCGGCACGGCGACCTCCGGACGACGACCGTCCGAGATTGGGAGTCATTCCCTCGGGGCCCCGCGGGCACGTTCCAGTACCGGTATGACACCACCAAGACGCTCGACCTCCGGCAAAGCCCGAAGGAGGTCCGCGAGGCGCTCCGGTTGCAGGGCCTCAAGACCCAGACCGCGACCGCGTTCGGCGGGTTCTACTACGCGCTCCGGCAGAAGGCCGGTCTTCCGACGCATTCGGGCCGGTAGAGGCGTGGGCGGGGGCCCCGGCAGGGCCCCCTAGTTTAATGAGGCCCTGCGGGGACCATACTGTCGCTCACGGGCTCGAATGACGACCGCTCCGCCGTTCCGGATGTTCATCGATTTCGACGGGACGCTCGTCGACCCCAACGTCGCGATCCTCCTCGTCGAGGAGTTCTGCCCGGATGGGAAGCGGATCGCCCACGAGATCGATGACCTGCTCCACACGGGCCAGATCACGCTCCGGGAGGCGTGGCGTCGCCAAGTGGAGCTGATGCGCGTTGACCAGGTTCCGGCGATGGCGGAGTGGGCGGTCCGGAACATTCCGTTCCGGGAAGGAGCGCCCGAGCTGCTCGCGCTCCTGAAGCGCCACCAGGTCCCCACCAGCGTCGTGTCGGGCGGACTCGACTTCTATATCGCACCGATCTTGAAGCACGCCGGCATCGAGCTGCCCGTGTTCTGCGACGGGGTCGAGGTGGTCGACGGGGGCACGCTCGAAGTGACCCACCCCTACGGTCACTCGACCTGCCGCCTCTGCGGGATCTGCAAGGCCCAGATCGTTCGAAACGCCGAGGGCCATCACCTGCGTACGGTCTTCGCCGGGGACGGAAGCACCGACCGGTACGCCGCCGAGGTGGCGGACATCGTGTTCGCCCGGCGGCGGCTGAAGCTCTACTGCGACCGTGCCCAGATCCCGTACTACCCGTTCGAATCGTTCGGGCCCGTGACGGAGCAGCTCGAGAGATGGCTCAACGGAACGGACGAGCTGCCCGCCCCGCGGCGGGTCGGGGTTCCGACCTCGGCGTGCCCGATCTCGCAATCGGCCGCCGCCTAGTGGCCACCGCTCACCACCTCAGGATGAGGTGGGAATCTCCGAACTCGTGCCACAGGTAGCGCCCCGCGATCGCCGCCTCGTACGCCCGCTGGAGCTGCGAGCGGTCGAGGAACGACTCGAGCATCGCGAGGTGGGTCGTGCGCGGATCGTGGAATCCCGTCACCAGGCCGTCCACGGTATGGGCCCCCCGGTGCGGCTCGATGAATGCTCGCGTGAATCCTCGAGCAGGCCGCAGACGTCCCCCCTCCGTCGCCGACTCGAGCGCCCGGACCACGGTCGTGCCGACCGCGACCACCCGGCGTCCGGACTCCCGGGCGCGGTGGATCCGGGCGACGGCTTCGGACGAAACCTGGAACGGCTCCGGATAGATCGGGGGCGAGGCCGCGTTGGGTTCCGCCTCGAGGCTGGAGACTCCCGTGTGAAGGGTGATGGAGACGATCCCGACCCCCCGCTCCGTGAGACCGGCCACCAACCGGGGCGTGAACGGGCGGGCCGCGGAGGGCATCTCGACGCTGCCCGGGGCGACTGCGAACATCGTCTGGTACGCGTCGAGGGGCCAGGCCTCTCGAACGTAGCCGTACCGGATGGGTGCCCCGAACCGCTTCATCGCCTTGTCGATGTCGCCGTCAAACTCGACGAAGACGAGACGCGGGATGCCCGGGTACCCGGTAACCAGTCGGGCGGAGATGCCCGCGACCACGAATCGCTCGCCCTCGTGAAGCGGTACCGGGCCCGGTTGCCCCAGGCCCCACCGGGGCTCCACAAGCCACAGGCGGTCGCCGTAGCGCGTCGACAGGTTCACCCGGAACGGCCCGAATCCGGCGTGCGCCGGGAGGCTCGCGGGGAGCGTCCCGCTTTCATTGACCACGAGAAGGTCACCGGGGTCGAGCAGGGTGGGAAGGTCGAGGAACGACCGGTGGCGGATCTTCCCGTTCTCGCTCACGAGCAACCGGACGGAGTCCCGGTCGACTCCCCGTGCTTCGGGAGGGGAGGTGGCCTCGAGACTGGCCGGTCGCTGGAACTGAAGAAGGTCGATCACGCGGCCGCGACCTCCCAACGCTCTCCCTGGGCCTGGAAGCGGCGGCCGTTGATCGACGCCGGGTCCTGGTGGATGAGCCAAGCCCAGAACGGCAACGTGACCGCGGGCTGCGGCCGGTCGGAGATGTCGGCTCCGGGGAAGGCCAGCTGGTGCATCGCCGTCCGCATGTCGCCGGGGTCTACGCTCACGACGGCCACTCCGCGGCCCCGGAGCTCCTCGGCGAGCGTCTTCGAC
>DASQHP010000131.1:0-10244 GCA_035632035.1 Thermoplasmata archaeon
GTCGACCTCGAAGAGCCCTGGCACCTCGGGGAGTATCCCCTCCAGGACCCGGCGCTCGTCGGGGCTCGGGTTGAGCGCGTCCAGGAAGGCCGCTTGGTCCGACCCGAAGCATACGCCTGCCGCCACGTAGAGCGGTTCCCGTGTCCCACTGAGACGGTCGGAGACGATCGGGAGGTACTCCTTGAGGAGAGCGGCGTCCGATAGGCGGCCGAAGAAGTACCCCTTGCGGAGCGACCGGGGAAGTTCGGGCAACCGGGCGTGGATGCACGAGGCCCCGGCCCGGCAGGAGACGTTCAGGGAGGCGAGGATGGTGAACTCGCGCTCCGGGTCGGGCCCCGCGACCCCCGCTGAGAGCGTGGCGAGGAGCTGGCGGTCGTCTCGAGCGCACTTGGAACAGACGCGGAACGTCGTCCCCGCGCCCTGCCAGACGATGCCGACGTAGGGTCGGTGCTCCCCGGCCTTGAGATGGCTGCAATCGTAGGACGAGGAGCGGTCCGCCGCTGAGAGCCGGTAGGGGAGTTCGCGGATCTGGCCGGAGAGGAACTGGGGAGGGGGTGCCGCGTCCCGTCCCGTGCAGTAGAGGGTGTCCGCGGAGGCGAAGAAATGAAGCCCCTTGCGCGCCCAGGCGAGGTAGCCGAGCAGGAGACGACGCCGGTCATCTCCGAGCTGGACCGCGATCTGAGCTTCCCGGGCGGCCCCGTTGAGAACGGCGAACGAGACGTCGCCGCCGGGAAGCGGGGCGACCCCGACGACCGGCGTGCTCGGATCCAGATAGAAGCTGAACAGTCCCGCCAGGGCTCGGACGAGCGGGTCCCGCCACCCCCCGCCCATTCGTCGCATCGCCCCCTCATCGTCCCGGGCGGACCGGACCTCCTCGAGCTCCGCCCGAAGCCGGTCGAACCGGTCCTGGGGAGCGTCGGCGAGCAGCACCGGCAGCAACGAGCCGACGCTTTTCCGCAGCTCCGTGGCCCGCTGGAGGAGCTCGCCCTCCCGACCGCCCGTGCCGCGTCGGACCCGCATCGGAGTGCGGACGTGCGGAGGATTACTTATCCATTGACGAGGGCGGGCGGTTCACCGGCGGCACACGCCCACGAACCGTTCCAGGATCTCGCGGCCGTGCTCGGTGTGTTCGACCTCGGGATGGAACTGGACCCCGAAGATCGGGCGGTCCGGGTGGGCCATCGCCTCGAAGGGGCAGGTGGGCGACCGGGCGAGGCCGACCCAGCCGGGAGGGAGTCGCACGACCTGGTCGTTGTGGCTCGCCCAGACTCGGAACTGGGCCGGTAACCCGGTGAACAGGGGGTGGGCGGTCGATTCCACCGTCAGGTCGACCCGACCGAACTCGGGGTCTCCCCGCTGGACGGTCCCACCGAAATGCCGCCCCAGGAACTGGTGCCCGACACAGATGCCGAGGACCGGGACGGGGGCCCGGTCGATCCACTCGGCGACCCGCCCGAGAGGAGTGTCCGCCCCCTCGAGGCTGAGGGCGCCGCCGCTCAGCACGATGCCGTCGGCGTCCAGCTCCTCCAGCGGGGTCGTGTTCGGGACGATCCGGCTCTCCACCCCGAGGTCCCGCAGGACGCGGTACTCGCGGTGGGTCCACTGCCCGCCGTTGTCGAGCACGGGGATCTTCACGCACCGCCTCCCGGCCCCGGCGGACGGCTCCGGGGGGGGTCGGAGTCGAGCTTCTGGCGAACCTCGCCGACCTCCGTCTTCAGCTGGGCCACCTCCGCGCGCATCTTGAGCATCTCCTCCTCGAAGGGCGTGAAGCCGGCCGGCGAGCTCAGCCGGTGGGCGATGTACACCCCGATGAAGACGGCTCCGACGAGCGCGAGGACGGTCGTGAAGAAGAGCGCGAAGATGAACGAGAGGACGTTGAGAAGCGCGGACTGGACCGGGATGGTGAACAGGCGCGTCAGCTCGGCGAACTCCACGAACAGGAGGATGGCGATCACGCCGACCCAGAAGACGATCAGGCGGGACGGCCTCATGTCGACCCCGGGGCCGACGAGGCGGTCAAGGGGAAGGCGATGGGAAGATTGGTCACGGCCGTGGGGCTCACAGGATTCGCCCCCGGAGCCAGGTCCACGGTAAAGAGGGTACTGGCCGACAGGTGGAACGCGTAGAGTCCCGAGTACCACACCGACTGGCCCGAGGGGTCGACGTAGACCGCGCTCACGTTGAGGGCGACCGGGTCCGCCGGCAGGGTGACCGAGACCACGAGCGTCTGATTGACCGTGGTCCGATTGGTCCAGTTGAACCCGGCGAGACTGGCCGATGGCGGCCACGAGAAGTTCGTGACCCACGCGACGGAGATCGAGGTGTAGCGGACCATCCCGAACCCGTGGACGTAGAAGTGGAGCGGCACCGCGCCGGGAACGTTGTCCACCACGAGCTCGGCCTGAGCCTCGATGCTGCCGGCTCCGGCCCCTCCGCCGGCGGACAGCAGGCTCGGCGTGATCAGGATGAGGACCACGAGTAGCATCACCACTCCCACGAACGGCCAGGGGAACAGCTGGCCCCACGCGCGTGCCATCTACGGTTCCCCGACCCTCCAGCCGCGATAGAGCGAGTGGGCGACGCCCAGGTGGTCCAGCACCTTGCCGGCGAGGAAGGCCACCTGGTCGTCCACGCTCTTCGGGTGGGTGTAGTAGGGGGGTGCCGCGTCCAGGATCACCACCCCGAGCTCCGCGAGGCTCGCCAGATGGCGGAGATGGATGGCCGAGACGGGCGTCTCGCGGGGGACGAGAATCAGGGGGCGACGCTCCTTGAGATGGACGTGCGCCGCCCGCGTGATGAGCGTGTCGGCGAGCCCCAGGGCGACCTTCGCTACGGTGTTGGACGAGCAGGGGACGATCACCATGCCGCGGCTCCCGCGCGACCCGCTCGCGAACGGGGCCGCGAGGTCCCGTTCGGCGTAGACCCGCTCGACCCGGCTCCCCAGCTCGCGCACCGAGATCCCGCATTCCTCCTGGAGCACGGCCGCGCCCCCATCGGAGACCACGAGCGAGACGGGGACGCTCTGCGCCCGCAAGGCATCGAGCACGCGGAGGGCGATGGGCGCCCCGCTCGCACCCGTGATGCCCACGATGACCCGATCCGCGTCGTTCCCCACGGCGGTTCCCACGCCCTTAAATGGGGACCATCGGATGGCGTGATAAGAACATTCGGGGGCCTCGGGCACTGTCGGGTCGGCGGGCGGCGGTCGTGGGAGCGGGGCATACCCGGTTCGGGGTGCTCCCCGAGGGGCCGCGGGCCCTGCTTCGCTCGAGCGTCGACGCCGCCTTCAAGAGCGTCGACCGCGGCATGGAGCGGCGCGCCGTTCAGGAGGGCTTCGTCGGCACGCTCGGCTTCTCTGGCTGGCAGCTCGGGAACGTTTCGGCGGTCCTCGCCGAGGAAGCCGGCCTCGCGGGGATCCCGATGACGCGGGTGGAGAACGCCTGCGCGTCGGCGGGGTTCGCGCTCCAGGCCGGGGTCCGGGCGATCGAGAGCGGTGCGAGGGACGCCGTGCTCATCGCGGGGGTCGAGAAGATGACCGACGTCCCTTCGGCCCGACGGCGTTACTGGCTCGGTGTCTCCGGGGACACGGAGTGGGAGCGGCTCGCAGGACTCACCTTCGCGGGCGTGTACGGTCTCCTCGCCTCCCGGCACATGGCCGAGCACGGCACTCCCCCCGAGGCGCTCGCGGAGGTCGCCGTGAAGAACCACGCGCACGGGCTCCACAATCCGAACGCCCAGTTCCGAAAGGCGGTGAGCCGGGACGACGTCCTCCGAAGCCCGCGCGTCGCGACTCCCCTCGGCCTGCTAGACTGCTGCCCGGTGAGCGATGGGGCCGCGGCCCTCCTGCTGGTCGATGCGGAATCGGCCCACCGCTACACGGACACTCCCGTCTACGTGGCGGGAGTTGGCGCGGGGTCCGATTGGCTCGCCGTCCAGGAAAGGGACTCGCTGACCCAGCTCGCCGCCACGCGGCGTGCCGCGGAGGACGCGTTCCGCGCGGCCGGGGTCGAGCGTCGACAGATCAGCTTCCTCGAGGTTCACGACTGCTTCACCATCGCGGAGATCTTGGCGCTCGAGGACCTCGGGTTCGCCCCCCCGGGCGGGGCGGCGGCGATGACGCTCGCCGGGGAGACGCGGCTCGGCGGACGGCTGCCCGTGAATCCCGATGGGGGTCTCAAGGCGAAGGGGCATCCGATCGGTGCGACGGGCGCGAGCCAGGCCTACGAGGCGTTCCTGCAGCTCCGCGGCGCGGCGGGCCAGCGCCAGGTCGCCGGGGCGGAGAAGGCCCTCACGCACAACGTGGGCGGCTCCGGCGCGAGCGCGGTCGTCACGATCTTCAGTCGGAGCCTCCCATGAGCCGTCGACTGGTGGCCGGCTCGCTCGTTCAGCCCGCGTGGGAGGCGCACGGAGTGCGCGTCGAAGGGCCGGACGAGGACGCGTTCACGCTCGCCGTGGATGCGATCGAACGCCTCGGGCTCGCGCCCGCGGATCTCGCTGGGCTCGAGCGGATCGACCTGGTCGGAGATTTCGCTCACGACGTCGATTGGGCGATACCCGAGGCCGTGGGCACGGAAGGGGCGGAGGTCGCCCGACACCACGGCGGTCTCTCGTCCCTCTTTCAGGCTCTGTCGGGGGCGTCCTTGTTCCGCCCGGATTCGTCCCAGAGCTCCCTCGTGGTCGCGGTCGACGTGGCTGCAACCGCCGCCGCGCCCTCCGTTCCCCAGGCGGCCGCCGCGGCGGTCGCGTTCCAGTTCGCGGACGCCCCCGGCGCCCAGGTGATCGGCTACACCTCCCGGAACCATCCACCGGAGCGCCGTCCCGACGCGTCGGCCTGGGTCCGGCAGTCCCACAAGGCAGCGCCGGACGTCGCGACGGCGGATCGCGGCCTCTTGGGGGTGATCGCCGAAGCCCCGCCGCCCGTGCTCCTCAATGAGTGGAAATCGGCGTTCCCGTCCATCCCCCCCGTGGTCCGTCCCTGGGAACTCTCGGAATGGGGATCCTTGCCTACCGTTCGGGGCGCGATTGCCATCCATGAGCACGTCGCGGCCGCGGGGCCGAACGAGGCGGTCTTCGTGGCGGCGATCCGGCGCGAGCGCACGGACTTTCTGGCCTTGCGGGCCGGAGCGGCGGTGCGTTGGGTCGGGGAGTGGAGCGACCGCGGGCGCTCCGCGCCGGCGCCGAACGACCAGCCGTTCGCCCCGTCGGTGGAGACGCACGCGGTCTCGGAGGGGGCCTATGTCCCCCGGCCTCGCTACGTGGAGAACCTTCCGAGTCGATGGCGCTTCGTTTCCGAGCGGTGTGACGCGTGCGGGCGGACCACCTTCCCCATTCGAGGTTACTGCCGGTATTGCCGCGAGACCGGTCGGCTGCGTCGGGTCGAGCTTCCGAAGGCCGACGTGGAGGTGGAAGCTGTCACGACGGTTGCGCCCGGCGCCCAGCCCACGGAGTTCGATTTCCAGGTGTCGGCCACGGGGAGCTATTCCGTCGCCCTCGTTCGGCTGGCAGCCGGGGTCCGGGCCACGCTCCAGATATCCGGGCCCGCGACGGAGTCTGTCCGAGTCGGGGACCGGCTCGACACCCGCCTTCGGAGACTCTACCCGATGGAAGGGGCCTGGAGATACGGACGGAAGGCGGTGGTGCCCGGCGCTCGCGCGGGTGGAATCCCCTCGACTTCGAGCGGCTAGCCGAAACCGGGGATCTCCCGGGATTCCCCGCCCTTCTCGGATTTCTTGTACGGCTCGGCCGCGATCCCGAGGTGGACGGCGAGGGATCGGAACGTCTGCACCAGCTGCTCGATCGCCCGGGCCATCTCCCGCTGCTCGTTCCGCATCTCCGCGAGCTCGTTCCGCAGCGCCTGAACTTCCGCTTCCAGCCGGTCCCCGGCGGCTCCCGTGGCTGACATGCCCTCCGGCCCGACGGCACCGACGCTCTTATCGTTCAGGCTAGGGGCCGGATCCCGGTCCGAACGGAGACTCGGCCGGGCCCTTCTCCTCAAACGCGACCCATCGGCGTTCGGTGGCCGAGAAGTCCACCCGCTGCAAGCTCACGACGAACGTACGAAGGGTCTCCTCGGTCCCGGGACGGACCTCGATCGAGTAGACGTAGATGCCGAAGCCCATGAAATCCGTGATTCGGCGGAGAACCTCCGGCAGGTCCTCCTTGGGGACCTCGACCCGGATGCTCGTCTCGCCGAGGAGCCGGGAGAACCCGTCCACGTCGAACGCCCGGTCAAGTGTGAGCAGCCCGGGCGCTGGGGGGGAAGAGGAGGCGACGGCCGCCGGGAGGGGCGCTACCGAAGCCGGCGGCCGAACCGGCGGCTTCGCGGCCACGGTGGTTGCGGGTGGAGACCGACGATATGAGTCGAGGACAGGAGACCCATCCCGGCCGACGAACCCTCGGCTGGATGGGGGTTTCCGTCGTTTCGTGCGGCGGCCGAGTCCTTTTCGGACGGTGGCCTTCCGGGAGCTCCGGTTCGTTGGTCGGCCCATGATTATCCCGACGGGCGACAAGGAGTTAGGGGGCTTAACTCGTGGGGTCGGTTTGGGGCGAGCACGCTGGTTGTAGCTCCTGGAAGCGTGACATGGCTCGTCACGGAGACCGAAAGTTGTCGCATGTAGAGCGACAGATTGTATATGTAGGATAGAGTTCGTGGCCGGTCCAAGGCCCGTCCCTCCCGTCGGGTCTCGGAAACAGAGGAAAGCAGATGCCGGCAAGGGTAATGAAAGAGTTCCAGGCGCCGCGCGGCCTTCCCCGGAAGACGGCCAGCGTTTGCCCGGAGTGCATCAAGGTGATCCCCGCGGTCGTCCGCGAGAAGGACGGGCGGGTCATCATGGAGAAGACGTGCCGGGTGCACGGCTACTTCTGGGACATCATCTCCAACGACGTCGACTTCTATCTGCGGATGGAGGTCTATGCCCACGACGGGGTCGGGTACGAGAACCCGTACTTCGAGAAGTTCCGCGGCTGCCCCACTACCTGCGGAATGTGCAGCCACCACAAGTCGCACACCGGTCTCGCGCTCATGGACTTGACGAACCGGTGCAACCTGAAGTGCCCGGTCTGCTTCGCGAACGCGAACGCCGCGGGATACGTCTTCGAGCCGACCCGCGAGCAGATCCACTTCATGCTGAAGACCCTGCGGGAGCAGAAGCCCGTGGGCGCCGTCGCCGTCCAGTTCTCGGGAGGCGAGCCCACCCTGTCGCCGCTCTTCCTGGACGCGGTCGGAATGGCCCGTGACCTCGGATTCAAGCAGATCCAGGTCGCCACGAACGGGATCCGCGTCGCCAACGAGCCTGGGTTCGCCCAGGCGGCCCGCGAGTCCGGCCTCCACACTCTCTACCTCCAGTTCGACGGGCTGGACGATGAGATCTACCGCAAGGTCCGGGGCGTGCCGCTGCTCAAGGTGAAGCAGAAGGCGATCCAGGCCGCCCGGGAGACCCACTCCTCGGCCGCGGAACTCGCCCAGGGTAAGCCGGACAAGCCGCTCAGCGTCGTGCTCGTCCCGACCCTGGTGGGCGGATTCAACGAGAAGGAGATCTGGCCGACGGTGAAGTTCGCCATCGACAACATCGACGTCGTTCGCGGGGTCAACTTCCAGCCGGTCGCGCTCACGGCGCGGATTCCCGACAAGGACCGGTTCCAGATGCGGTTCACCCAGTCCGACCTGGTCCGGATCCTGTGCACCGACGGGCCGTTCGAGAAGTCCGACTTCTTCCCGGTCCCCTCCGTGGCGCCGATATCGGAGCTGGTGTCGATCATCCACGGGGAGGAGAAGATGACGCTCACGACCCACCCCGGTTGCGGGTGCGCGACGTTCGCGTTCGTCTCCAAGGACGGCCAGAAGATCACGCCGCTGCCCCGCTTCATGGACGTCGACGGCTTCTTCGAGAACGTCGAGCAGATGATCGAGAAGTACCGGGACGCTCGGTTCGCGCGGGTACGCTCGGCCGTCGCCGGAGCTCGGCTGCTCCACGATGTGTCGAAGTTCTTCGACTTCTCGCGGGCCCCGGAGGGCCTCAGCGAGAAGAACGCCGTGAAGGTCATCGCCGCGATCTTCACCGAGGGGAACAAGGAGGCGCTCGCCAAGTTCACCTGGCGGACGCTCTACATCGGGAACATGCACTTCCAGGACGCGTACGACTACGATATCCAGCGCCTGATGCGCTGCGATATCCACTACTCGGTCCCGGACGGACGCATCATCCCGTTCTGCTCGTACAACTCGGGTCCGATCTACCGGACCGAGGTCGAGAAGAAGTTCTCGATCCCCATCGGGGACTGGCAGAAGGCGAAGGCCCAGAGCGGTCTCACGCTCAAGACCATCGAGACGATGGGCGTGAACGGCGAGGTCGTCGTGGACCCGGAGTACTACAAGATCCGGGCCCTGAAGGGCGCGCCGGGCATGATCGGCTAAGATCGCCCTCTCGGCCCTGGGAGAGAACCCTTTCCTTCTCCTACTTTCGAGGAGACTTCCTCCCGTCGCGGTTCGCGGCTAGCCTTCGAGCTCGTAAAGGACAGCGCCTACCGCTCGCAGGCTCCGCCCATCTCGGCGACCCTCGCGTCCTTGCATCCGCCGGATCACCCGCTGCCAGAGCTCTCCATCGGCGACGGGCGCGGCCCTCGCCTTGCGCTCGACCACCGGGTGCTCGGCGAGCCACCGTGTCGCCCCCTCGAGGTGCTTGCACGTCCCGAGGCCCCGGCGGCCGAAGTCCGGACACGTGCAGAGTGATGGACCGGGTTCGGGGTAGGTCGGGCGGTAGACCCGGTAGCTGGTCCCATGCAAGGGATTCCGAACGCGAAGCACGAGTCCGGGGTCGGTCTCGAGGATCGAGAAGTCGAGCGGCTCCTCCCGGGCGCGCTGGCGACGAGCTCCCGTCTCCTCGTCCGCACGCTCGTCCCCGCGCCGGTCGACCGGTCGGGGTCGCTCGTCCATGCGCACCCCGAACCACGGCGGCTATTTCGCCCTCCCCCGCCCTTCGAGACCAAACTACATAGGGGATTACGAACCCGTCCCATCGACGAACCCGGACCCTCCTCCGGGCGAGCGCCGAGCCCTCTCAAGAGTGGGGGGATCGGCGGGCGTCGGTGAGGGAGTCAAGAGCGCACCGGGGCGGTTCGAACCGGAGGAACGAGCACCATGGACATCACGACCTTCCTGGTGGGTCTCTTCATCCTCCTCGCGGCGGCGGTCCTGGTCGGTGAGCTCCTTTCGAGGCTGGGCCAGGCGGCCCTCGTCGGTCAGCTCGCCGTCGGCGTCGTGCTCGGGCCGACGCTGCTGGGACCGTACGTCGGGCTCTCCTCGATGAACGAGGAGCTGGTCGGGATCCAGTTCCTGGCCACGTTCTTCATCCTCGTGATGGCCGGACTGGAGGTTTCACCGGAGCAGATCTGGAGGACCGGACTCACGGCGGGGGTCCTCGGGGTCGCGATCTTCCTCGGCCCGTTCCTCCTCGGAGCGTTGGTCGTACCGCTCGTCTACCCGAGCCTGCCGTTCATGACGGCTCTCTTCGTCTCCCTGACGCTCTCCATCACGGCCCTCCCGGTGATGGGGGTGATGCTCGCCGAGTTCCGGATCGGCCGCACGCCGATGGGGATCCTCCTGCTCAACGCCGCGGTCATCAACGAGCTCGCGGCGGTAACGGTGTTCGCGGTCCTGCTCCAGCTGGCCGGGCCGTCGGCCGCGGGGACCCGAGGTGTGGCCATCGCCGTCGTCTCGGTCGTCCTGTTCCTCTCGAGCGTCCTCGCGGTCCACATGGCGCTGCGGGTGATGCGGGAAAGCCGGGTCCTCCAGGCGATCCGGATGAGCTTCCGGCGAACGTGGAAGTCGAAGGAGGCCGGATTCGCGGTTCTCATGGTGATGGCGCTCGGCGCGGCGCTCTACTCCCAGTTCCTCGGTCTCACGTTCCTGGTGGGGGCGTTCTATGCGGGCCTGCTCATCACGCCCGAGACCGCCGGCCACCGGGAACACCGTTCCATCGGTCTCGTGTTCGACGCGATGACCTGGGGATTCTTCATCCCCCTGTTCTTCGCGTTCGTCGGCCTCGGGATGGACTTCCGGACGCTCGCCGGCTCCCCGACCGGCATCGCGGCGTTCGCGGCCCTGGCCGTTTTCGCGATCCTGGCCAAGCTCGGGATCGGCTACGCGGTCTCCCGGTCGATAGGCTGGAACGCTCCGGACGCCCGGACCATCGGATTCCTCGTCAGCAGCCGGGGAGCGGTGGAGCTCGCGATGGCGGTGATCCTGC
>DASQHP010000132.1:0-5216 GCA_035632035.1 Thermoplasmata archaeon
CCTGCAGGGCGGTGGCCGAGTTGCCGAAGAGGATCCCCGCGTTGAGGCCGTCGATGACGTAGTAGAGCGGGAGGGCGTGGGCGATGTTCTGGAGGTAGGCCGGGAAGCTCGAGACCGGGAAGAACGTTCCCGAGAGGAACATCATCGGGAAGGTGATGATGTTCCCGATCACCGCGGCGGTCTCCGGAGAGCTCGCGAGCCGTCCGGCCACGAGGCCCAGGGAGACGAAGAAGATCGGGCCCACCACCAGGAACGGAAGGATCGACCAGGCGAGGTTCACGTGCGCGCCGAAGACGAACTGGCCCGTCGCGACGAGGAGGAGCGCCGACGCGCAACTCAGCAAGACGAACCAAACCAGGGCGGCCGTGAGCCACTCGGCCCGCGTGAGCGGGGTAAGCGAAAGCTGCCGGAACAGCTTGTCCTTCTTCCAGGTCGAAGCGATGTTGACCATCGAGAACATGGGGCTGATGAGGATGGAGAATCCGATCAATCCCGGGATGAGGTAGTCGATGTACGAGTAGACCGCGCTCCCGATCTGGAGGTTCGCCATATGGACGATGGCGGTCCCCTGGGCTGCGGCGAGGTTGAACCCATTGACCACGCCCTGCACGGCTCCGAGGGCCACGCCCGCCTGAGAGCCGGTCGAGGGGTTCGTGAACACCAGGACCGTGACCGTCGACTTGTTGAGGTACTCGACCTGGAAGCCGGCCGGGATGACCAGTCCGGCGGTGTAGCTGTTCTGGGCCAGGTAGGCCGAGAGATTGCCGACGTCGGGGCTCACGATCGTGACCGAGAGCGCCCCCGTGGCGTTGAGCGCATCGATGAAGGCGTGGCTCACGAAGGAGTTGCCGTCGAGATTCTGAACCTGGATCGGCACCTTCGCGGAACCCGCCCCGCTGAACACCGCTCCGAAGATCAGGATCAGGATCACGGGGAAGATGAGCGAGAAGAACAGTCCCATCGGGTTGCGGAGGAATCCCTTCGCGAACGCGACGAAGTAGACGGCGATCCGACGCGGGTTCATGCCACTCCTCCCGCGGCGGCCGCGGTGGCCCCGTCCTCCAGGTGGCCGACGAGACGGATGAAGACGTCTTCCAGCGTGTCCTCCTCCGTCGCGAAGCTGGTCCAGTTGAGCCCGGTCCCCTGGACGAAGTTCAGGACTCGGACCAAGTCCGACTTGGCGGCGACCTCCACCTCGATGGCGCCGTTCTCAGGGTGGACCGCGAACGGGAACTCATGGCGGAGCCGGTCCGCGAGCTCGGGGTCGCCCCGCAGCCTCAGGCGTTGCGGGCGGCCGAACCGACCGATGATCTCCGGTGGCGTGCCCGTGGCGACGATCTTCCCCCGGTCGATGATGGCGATGCGGTCGGCGAGCTTCTCGGCCTCTTCGAGGTAGTGGGTGGTGAGGAAGATCGTGCGACCCTCCTTCTTCAACCGCTCGATCACCTCCCAGATCGACCGACGGGCCCGCGGGTCGAGGCCCGTGGTGGGCTCATCGAGGAAGCAGATCTCGGGGTCGTTCACGAGCGCGAGGGCGAGACCCACCTTCTGGTGCTGACCGCCCGAGAGGTTCTCGTACCGGTCATGGGCCTTGTCGGTGAGCTCCACGCGCTCCAGAAGCTCGCGGGTCCGCGGCTTCACGGCGAAGAGGCCGGCGTACAGTTCGATGGCCTCCGTGGGCGAAAGCTTCGGAAAGAAGTGGAAGTCCTGGGGGATCACCCCGATGTGATGCTGGACGCGCCGGGCTTCCCCCCACGGGTCGAAGCCGAGGACGCGGACGGTTCCCGACGTCCGGGGTCGGAGCCCTTCCAGGATCTCGACGGTCGTCGTCTTCCCCGCACCGTTCGGCCCCAGGAAGGCGAACACCTCTCCGGGATGGACCTCGAGCCCGATCCCGTCGACCGCCGTCAGGGTGCCGTATCGCTTGACAAGCTGCGAGACCTCGATGGAAACTGTCATCGTCTCGGGACACGGTCATCCCGGTCGATCGACCGGACCGTCCGCCCGCCCCTTGGACGCACTCGCGTCCCGGAGGGATACGGGCTACGTCAAGGAAGGTTGACCGACCGGCCCGGGGAAACGGCCCCCGCCCGCTTCAGGGCAGGAAGACGCAGGCGGCGATGCAGACGCCGTAGTGGTCCATGGGGATCGACAGCTCTTCCGTGCGGTAATGGATGCGACGCAGCTCGACACCCCGGAAGTGCGCGATCTCTTCCATGCGCCACTTCAGGAACTCCTTGAGCGACTTCTGGGTGCCGTGGAGATGCCCCTCGGCGACGTAGCCGCCCTGCCCATCCGTGCGGAAGCCGTAGGCGATCCCGGCGCTGATGACCTCGCCTTCCCCGCCCCCATGACGGGCCAGGACGCAGTGCGTGATCGCGCCCCGCGAAATGGGAACCCGCTCGACCTGCCGGATCCCGATGGGCAGCACCGAGGAGACGGAGACCAGGTTCTGCTCGCCGATCCCCGCCTGCAGGAGGCCGAGGTCGAATGCGTTCAGCTCGCTCGTCTTGTTGATTCCCTTGCCGCTCGTCACGAAGAACCGGGTGGGAACCGGCACCAAGGTCGCCGTGCGTGGCTCGGAGCGTGGAGGCACGGGCGCCGGGGAACGATGCCGACCGATAAAGATTCTGCCGGCCGGTGGCTAGACCATGATCGCGTGCCGGCGGCGCATCGACTCTTCGGTCTCCCCGCGCACGCGCATCACTTCGGCGATGAGGGCGTCGGTGAGCCGCAGACCCGCCGACTCGAAGAGCGTCCCGAGGGGGGCGAGGTCGCTGCGCCCGGGCTGTTCGGGGAAATCGAGGGGAAGCAGGAGCGTCGCGGCGTGCGCGATCTTCGACGACGGCCGGGCGGTCACCACGATCAGCTCCGCGCCCTCGCGTCGGACGATGTTGGCGGTCTGGATCGACGAGTTGCTTTCCCCCCGGTTCGACAGGATGAAGACCGCGTCCCCCCGCTGCACGATGGGTGTCACGCTCTCGCCGATCACGAACGCGCGGACGCCGGCCTGCACGAGCCGCATGGCGAAGGCCCGTCCGATGATCCCCGACCGGCCGGCGCCGTAGACGAAGATGGACGGTGCCCGGGTCAGGATCTCCACCGCCCGGGCCACGGACGCAACGTCCAGTCGGGCGACGCTCGCGGTCACCTGTTCGCCGATGAACCGCTCGGCCCGGTGGAACACGCTCGCGCTATCGTCGCCGCCGTCGCTCATGCGACCGACCTCGGGCGGGAGCGGGTTTCTTCAGGACCGGCCGGGGTTTCGGCTTTCCCGTGGGTTTCGGGGCGGTCTTGGCGCGGGCCGCCGGGACCGGCGCCGGCTTCGGTGCCGGGGGCGCGTGCTTCTTCGCCCATCGGCGGGAGAGGGCCCGTTCGTAGAGGAGCTTCATGTACATCGCGTCGTGCTCGAGGAGCGGGGAGCTCGAGATCACGGTCGCGTCGTAGTCCCGGTCCGCGAGCACCTCCGCAAGAGGGTCGAACCGGACCTGGCCGCGCTTGATGGGGGTGAGACGGAACTCCCCCGGCCCGTAGAACTCGACGCCGGAGAAATTGAGATACAGCTCCCGGCCGCTGGCCTCGACGAACTGGTCGACGACCGGACGCAGCTGCTCCGGCTCGTCGAACGTCACCCGCTCGCGCGCCGCGAGGTGCGGGAGGTTGAGCACGGGGACGATGCCACGCACCCGGTGGGCCAGCTCGAGGACCTCCTCCCGGGAGCCAAAGACGTCGGGGTGTCCGCTGGGCTCGATGGCGAGTCGGACCGCCCCCTTGCTGTACTCCCGGGTCCACTCGGAAAGCTCGCGGGCGATCCCGGTGAGCTCTTGCACGCTGTCGGCCCGTTCGAGGCCGCCGTAGAACCCGAGATGCGTCACGGTGAGGCTCGCGCCGAGACCTTCCGCCAGCACGACGGCCCATTGGATCTGCCGGATCGACCGGGCGCGGGCCTCGGCGCTGCCGAACAGGTCGACGTAGTACGGGGCGTGGAGCGTGAGGTCCACGTCGAGGGCCCGAGCGAGCGCCTTCGTCTGCTGGAGGTCGGCGTAGTCCTTGGCAAGGCTCCAGGTGAGCGTCGTGAGCGCGTCGCGCCGGCGTACCGGCGCGACCAGGGTCTCGACCGCGGGAGGAGCGTCCTCCTTGCCGGCCAGCCCCACCCCGACCACGAGCTGCTGAACGAGGTCGCGCGGGGATTTCCCGATCTCCTCATCGAGGACCGGACGGATGAGCGGATTGACCTTGATGAACTGGACTTCCATGGCCGTCAGGCCGAGGTGGTGCACGTCCGAGATGCCGTCCCGGAGGGTCCGTCCCTTGCAGGAGAGGGGTATTCCTGCGGGTCCAAACCGGATCACGACTAATCGACCCTCAAAAATGCCGGGCCGGCGGTAATCTCACGGTCTATATATCGGATGGGAGACGACCGCGGAGCGGTACGAACCGGCACGCCGGGCCACGCTCGATGGTTCCCCCGCCGGGCCCGGTCACGTAACGGACGAGATCCTGGCTCGAGGACGATCCGACCGGCGCGACCAGGATACCGGGGTGCCGCAACTGGCCTCGCCAGGTCTCGTAGAGCTCGGGCGTCGCGCAGGAGACCACGATCCGGTCGAACGGCGCCTCTTCCCTCCACCCCTCGCGGCCATCTCCCAGCTTGAGCGCGATGCGGCCGCCCCACGTCGTGGTGTCCAGCCGCCGGCGCGCGTCGCGGACCAGCCGGGAGTCGATGTCGATCCCGAACACCCGCCCTTCTGGGGCGGTGAGCTCGGCGATGAGCGCCGCCAGGTAGCCGGAACCGGACCCGACCTCGAGGACCTTGAGATCCGGCTCGAGAGCCAGGTACTCGAGCTGGAGGGCGACCATGTGGGGGGCGGAGATGGTCGCGTCCCCGTGGGGCAGCGGAAGGGGCTCGTCCTCGTACGCCTCGCGGCGGTACTCCGACGGAACGAACCAGTGCCGCGGAACGGCCCGCATCGCGCGGGCGATCCGAGCGGGCACGTCGGGGATCTCGGCCACCATCCGCTCGGCCTCCCGGGCCCAGTCCTCCGCGTCGCTCACGGCCCGGCGCGTCTCCGGAACCCGAACGCGAGGAGGTACAGCTCGGAGGATCCCTCGCGGGAAGCCGGCGGCTTCGATCGCTGGACCCGGTCGAACCGACGGCGCAGTTCGGACTCGAGGTCGTCCAGCAGGTCACCCGCGAACACCTTCGCCACCAGTCG
>DASQHP010000133.1:0-3191 GCA_035632035.1 Thermoplasmata archaeon
CCGAGCGGGCCACGGGTCCCGTTTCCCCCGAAGAGGAAGACCGCGTTGTCGACCCCCGAGAACGTTAGCATCGCCCCAGCCCGCCCCGGCGGGGTAACGGTCGACGTGATGTTGGCGGGTGCCCACTTCCCTCGCACGTACGTCCACGAATCGTTGAGGAGGACCCCCGTCGAGTTCCGGCCGCCGAAGAGGAACGCGTAGCCGTCGGCATCATCCCAGGCGAACCCCGCGCCCTCGCGGGGAGACGGGGGAGTCCCGGCGGTCGACGTGAGATTCTTCCAGAGCCCGCCCACGAAGCGCCAGGTCTGAGCCCGGGGGCTCGACAGATTCGGCCCGCCCCCGAAGAGTAGCAGGTACGAGTCGATGTGGTCGTGGGTCATGGACGCCCCGCCGCCGGCGGGCGGTGCGTAGCCGGGGATCGTGAGGTTCGTCCAGGTTCCGGCTACGAACGCCCAGGTGCCATTGAGAGGTTGGTTCGGCCCCGCCCATCCTCCGAAGAGGACGACGTAGCCGTCCTTCGAATCGTAGGCCATGCTGGCGTACGAGCGAGCCGGTGGCTGATTGGCCCCGGTCGGGACCTGGCTCCAGTTCCCGCCCGCGAACTTCCAGGTCTGCGCCGGCGCGGGGCAAAGGGTCGCCGAACATCCGCCGAAGAGAACGATGTAGTTGTCGACGGGGTCGTACGCCATGCTCGCCCCGACGAGCCCGGGGGGGGCGTACCGCTGTCCGGCGGTCACGTTGGTCCACTCATCGGGTCCCGCCAGCGGGGCGGGAGCCAGTGAGGGAGAGCTGGGACCGCACGGGAGAGCAGTTCCCGGCTCAGGGCATCGGGTCGCGGGAAAGGACGGGGAGGCCGCGCCGACTCGGGGAGCGTGTGGGGTGGAGGGGTGAATCGATGGAGGGGTGAGCGCTCCGAAAGACCCCGCCACGACGAGGGCTGTGACCAACAGTGCTGGCCAGTTCACGGAAAGGATCCCCCGGCCATACCGAACCCGTATCCCCATTCTAGGCGCGACGTTTCCGTCCCCGGACGCCTCCTGACATACAGTCGGGCGGTCAACGGAAATACCTTCCGTGAGACGGCGGCCGGCGGCGAAGGGTTCGCCGTCAAGGGTCCGAGCCCGGCCGAGGAAACGGCTCTTGAACCCGCGGACCTACCGACGGGCGATGCAAGGCACGGATTCCCGGCTCCTCGACGCCCCTCCAACATCCAGTCGTGGCAGTGGCGAGCCGGCGCTCTCCGTGCGGGGGGTTTCCAAGCTGTACGGGTCGACCCGGGCGCTGGACCGGGTTAGCCTCTCGGTGCCGCCCGGTCAGATCGTCGGGCTCTTGGGTCCGAACGGGGCGGGCAAGTCGACCACGATGAAGATCGTCCTCGGGATCCTGCGAGCGGATGAGGGAGCCGTGACGGTCCTCGGGCACGACGTTCGCCAAGAGACGGTCCGCGTGAAGCAGCTCGTGGGCTACGTACCGGAAAGCCCTCAGCTCTACGAGTTCCTCACGGCGTCGGAGTACCTCGATTTCGTCGCGGACATGTATGGGATGCCCCCGACCGAGCGGGCGGCCCGCATCCCGCCGTACCTCTCCGCCCTCGAACTGACCGGCCACGAGAACTCGATGCTGAGCGGGTACTCCCAGGGGATGAAGCAGAAGGTCGCGCTCATCGCCGCCCTGGCGCACCGGCCCCAGCTCCTCATCCTGGATGAGCCGCTGAACGGGCTGGACCCCCGGTCCGCGCGGATCGTGAAGGACCTACTTCGGAGCCTCGCGGAGAAGGACGGGGTCGGCGTACTGTTCAGCACGCACGTCCTGGAGATCGCCCAGTCGATCTGCGACCGGGTCGTCATCATGCACCACGGGCACATCCGGGCCGAGGGGACGGTGGCGGAGCTCCGCGAGCAGGCCGGCCTCAAGGGGTCCGCGCTCGAGGAAGTGTTCCTCGCCCTCACGGAGACGAGCGACCTCAAGGACGTGGTGAGCGCGCTCGCGCGCTGACGTCCATGGACGCCCGTCGTATCGTCCGGCTGTCGTGGGTCCTGCTCGCCTCCGAGCTCCGGTCGGGCCGGAGCCTCTCCAACCCGCGCAGCGTCTTCGGGCGCCCCATCATCCTCGGGGTGATCGACCTCGCGATCTTTCTCGGGGTGTTCGCGCTCGGGTTCGCCGGCCTATCGGCGTTCGGCGGGGCGGCGCCGATCGGGCTCGCGGTACTGGCCCAGCAGGTGCTCGTCCTCGTGCCGATCCTCACGGTGGGCGCGGTCCTCGTAACGGGCATCATGTTCGAGTTCAGCGCCGGCCCCCGCTTCGCGACCAGCGACACGGTCAACTGGCTGCCCCTCACTCCGCAGGAGTACGTGGCCGGATCGACGATCGCGATCGCCCTCGTCTATTCGGTGGCCCCGGCCTTCGTCTTGGGGGCGTGCTTCGCCCTCTCGCTCTACCTCGGCCTCATGCCCGCCTTCGCCTTGACCACCGGTCTCTCGGTGGTCGCACTCTTCCAGGGCGGCGTCCTCATCGAGATGCTCCGCGCCATCACGCAACGAACGGCGTCGGCCCTCTCCGGACGGAAAGGCCGGGTGACGCTCGTCCTGCGCGCCGCCCTGTTCATCCTCATCATCCTCGCCTTCCAGCTCGCCTTCAACCCCATCCTGCTGGCCCAGGTCCTGGGCGCGGTGGCCGGTATCGGCACGGCGAGCACATTCGTGCCGTTCTTCTGGTCGACCCGGGCGATCGTCGCCTACCTCGCCGGCGAGCCTATCCTGGCCGCGGGGTTCGCCGTGGCTCAGCTCGGATTCGTGGCCGCCCTCCTCTACATCGCCGCGGACCTAAGAGTCCGCCTCTGGGCCCCCGCGCCGGCGGAGGTGCAGCTGGAACGACACGAGTTCGGAGCCGGGCACGGGACGCTATCGCGCCTCGGTCTGACGGCTCGCCAGGCCTCCCTCGTCTGGAAGGACCTGGTCGGGCTCGGGCGGCGCCGGGAGATGCTCCCGTTCCTCGTGATGCCCTTCGTCCTCGGCCTCTTGGGATTCCTGCAACCGGGGTCCGGGGGCTCGCCCGACCGGACGATGCTCGGTCTCTGGGGGGCCTGGGTGAGCGGATTCTTCGCGCTGCTTCTCGCTACGACGAGCCTCGGTCAAGAACGACGGGCCCTCCCCACGCTCTTCTCCCTCCCCCTCACGGGCCGCGACCTGTTC
>DASQHP010000134.1:0-2470 GCA_035632035.1 Thermoplasmata archaeon
CGCCGAGCGGCTTAAGGCGAACCCCCGCGCCGTGACCCTGCTGGACGTCCGAGAGCCGATGGAACGCGAACTGGCCCGCATCGAACCGTCCCTGTTCATCCCGATGGGCGAGGTTCCCCGCCGACTCGAGGAGATCCCGAAAGACGCCGAGGTAGTGGTCTACTGCCACACCGGTCAGCGCTCGGCGATGGTCGCCGGGTTCCTCGAGACACAGGGATTCTCGCGGGTCGGGAACCTCACCGGTGGGATCGACGCCTGGTCTCGCCGGGTGGACCCGACGGTTCCCCGCTACTCCTGATCCCGCGCGACCCGCGCCGTCAGACGAATCGAGACTCCGGTGCCTCGAACATCTCGATGAAGCCGCGCATCCGCCAGTACGTGTTCAGGAACTCCTGGCCTCGGGCCGTCACCTCGTAGATGGAGTAACCGCCCCGGTCCCGTCGTTCGACGAGCCCGAGCGCGACCAATCGCTCCATGGAGGTCTTGAGTCGATCGACCGGCATCCCCGCCCCGTAGGAGATTCGGGTGATCCGGGCGGCCCCGCGGTACCGCTTCACGACCTCGAGGATCGTGGCGTACAGGTCCGACTTCTCCCGTCGCCGCGTGGGACGGCCCGCTTCCGCGGGGGGTGCGCCCTCCGCCCCTCGCATCGCGCTCTAGAATGGGAGCGGGGGCATCGAGGTGATCTTCACCGGCACTTCCGAGATCCGGGTCCCCGAGCCTGTCTGAAGGCCGGCGACGTACTGCAATTTCCCGACCTCCACGTCCGAACCGAGGTGCACGTTCTCCGCCACGATCTCGCCGACCTTTGACCCATCTCCGACCTCGACCACCCGAGCCACGATCCGGTCCGCCCGGCACTTCCGCCCGAGGACCACCCGCTCGCCGTAGAGAGGGCCCTGGGCCTCGGAACGGCGTTCGAGCTGGACGACTCGTGCTCGCGCCCCTTCGGTCGTCTCGAGACGACCGCCGATCTCGAGGGTTTCGGTGACGAGCGCCCGTTTCGCACGAAGCTCGCCACCCACCTCGACGGACGACGCCTCGAGCGAGCCGCCGACCCGGATCCGTCCGCCGATCTCCAGCGTCCCCGTCAACTTGAGGCCACCCGCAACGTCCAACTGTCCTCCGACCTCGACGCTCTCGCCGGAGGCGCTCCCTCCGATGTCACCGAGGCCCCCGATCTCGAGCGAAGTGAACGCGAGGTCGCCGTCGGCCGAGAACTTGCCGCCAACCTCGATCCGTTGACCCCGGCTACCGGCGCCCAGCCGGACCGCACCGCCGACCTCCAAGGACCCGAAGTTGAGAGCCCCCGAGGACTCGAAGACCCCGCCCGCCTCGATCGACCGGCGGATCGTGCCCTTTCCGACCGTGGCCCGGCCGCCCGCTTCGAGGGTCTCTACCACGATCTCGGCGACCCGGGCGGACCCTCCGGCTTCCACGGACCGAGCGGTGAGGGTTCCACCCACCTCGAGCTGACCTCCGACCTCCACGCTTTCGGCCGTCACGTCGCCACGGGCTTCGAACAGTCCTCCGACCTCCAACCGGGCCGCCGTCACCGCCCCGACCACCCGAAGGGCGCGGTCGATGTCGACCTCCCCGGCCGTGAGGCCGCCACTCACTTGCACCTCGCTGTGCTCGGCGACGAGCTCTCCGCTCACTGTGAGGTCACCCTGGATACGAACAACCCCCCGGTCGGCCCGCAGCTCGCGGCACTGCAGAGAAGCCTCGAACGTGGCGTCGCCGTTGAGTCGGACCCGGCCGCTGACGTCGATGGGTCCGGTCCCCTCCGGCGATATCGTGACGTTTCCTTCCGCGCGCAGATCCCCCTCGACCCGTCCGACCCGGACGCGGGCCCCGCGTGGGACCTCGAAGTCGCCCATGGGGAAGGCTACCGCCCTGGGCACTAATACGGTGAGTCACCCGAGGTGACTACGGCAGGTGTCCGCGAGCCGGGTTTCGGGCGTTCATTGTGAGCGTCTAGACGCGAATCCCGCGTATGACCGTAGCTTGGCTGCGCGAAAACGGCCATTCAAATACCTCGGGGACTCTCCCCTGCTTCGACAGCAGGATGAGCGGCGTGGAGGGGCAGGTGGTCGCCTATCCGATCGGCAGCTCGTACGGCGAGATCGGCTATGAGCTTCGTGCCGAGCTCGGGCTTCGATTCGCTCAGCGGGGATGGGACGCGGAGGCTGAGCTGATCGACCTTCCGGCCGGTCGCCACATCGTCTGCCGACGGACTGGGCCCTTGAATGCCTCATCCGCCGAATCCCGCCGATCGTTCCTCATCGATGGCTCCCCGGCCAGGGAACAGGCGACCCGAATCGTCGCCGCCTTGGCGGCCGAAGGCTGGAGCCCCGACCTCGCGGTGGCACGCGGGAATCCGCATTCCATCGGGTCGACGTTCTGCTGGTGTGTCCCCGAGTAGGCGCCCTTTTCGGGCGGTCGCGTCGGCTTAATCCCCTTCGCTCTA
>DASQHP010000135.1:0-4701 GCA_035632035.1 Thermoplasmata archaeon
ATACTTCCAGAGGGTCTCGATGAAGTTCGCCGGCCCGCTCACGATCCAGGCCGGCCAAATCGGGTTCGACGAGTTCCTCTTGACCGCCGTCGGCGGGTCGGGGGACCTCGCGTACAGCGCCAACACGACGTCGCTCAAGAACAGCCACACCATTTCCAACTGCCCCGCCCTGACCGATGGGCTGCCCCACTCTCTCCCCACCTCCGGGTACATCCCGTGCGCTCCGCCGCCTGCCAGCTACAACGTCTATCGAACCTCGGTCAACGTCTGGGACGCCCTGAACGGGACCGACCGGGCCTCGGCCAACTGGACATTCAGCGTGGAGCCGCCGGAATCGCTCCAGCTGTTCTCCCAGTTCAAGGGCTACTTCTTCCAGGGATTCCAGGCGAGCAACATCTTCGGCGTCTACGCCCAGATCGACAACGCCCCCGTGACTCAGCTGGGAGGGATGATCCAGGGCAACGGCATCAGCTTCAGCCACTCGAACAGCTCGCAGCTCTGGTGGAATTCGAGCTCCCTCGACATGGGGATGTTCGGGCCCGGCGCGGTGCTCCAGGTGACCGCGTCCGTCTCCGACTGGTCCGAGGAAGCGAACCTCACCATCAACTACATCGCCACGCCGGACTGGCTCACGCAGCTCGCGAGCCTGGCCGGGGTCATCCAGTCCTCGAAGACCAGCGGCACGGGCGCGTTCAACCTGGGTTACTCGCTCACCCAGACGGTCCCGATCCCCATCGGCAAGATCTTCAACTCCTCGCTGCCGATCCCGCTGGTCTCCGGCAACTACTCGCTGATCCCCAGCCTCCAGATGGCGTTCACCGAGACCTCCTCGGGGAACGTCACACTCGCCGGGACCTTCGCCCTCTCGACGCCATCGATCTCCCTCGGGGCGTTCAACCTGACGATCTCGGCGTCGGTCACGGTCAGCGGGACCTTCTCGCTCGTGAAGGGCGGGGCCGGCACGGAGACCATCGACTGGCTGAGCGCGAGCGTCGTCATCACGGTCAAGGGCGATTTCAGCGGCAGTTTCCCGATCTACGGATTCTCGTTCAACTTCCTCGGAGCGCAGGTGAACGTCGGGTTCACGCTCGAGGTCGACATCGCGCCCGCGATCGCCGTGAGTCTTCTCATGATGCCGACCCAGGACTCCGGCAGCGAGGTCGCCCAAGGCTTCGGGATGGCGGTGGAGCAGGTGATCGGGGCGTTCACGCTGCCGATTTCGGTCTCCCTTTCGTTCGGCATCGGCATCGCGTCGGTCGCCATCGGGGGGATGATCAGCGTCGCCCTCGCCTTCGCGGTGAGCCCGGGTCCGTTCTACATGTCCGGGCTCTGGGTGAACGGATCGATCTTCGTGAGCGCCCAGGTCCTGTTCTGGAGCGGGCAGTGGGACCTGGTCGGACCGGGCAGTAGCTACCACTGGAGCCCGACGTTCGTTCGCCCCCACCCCACGGGCGGAAACCTCACGCCCCAGCTCCCGTACGATAACGGCAGCACCGCCGTGTGGGGCGCCGCTCCCCGCTACTACAACACCAGCGCCTACAATGGCTACGTCTGGTCCCCGGCGGGGACGAGCGGGGCGGCGATCTCGGACATCTATCCCACGACGCAGGTGAGCGCCGCGCCAGGGTACGACGGGGCCTACCTCCTCTACACGAACGACTCCGTGACCCAGCCCCAGTCGAGCGGACTGGGGATCGCCATGGCCCGACTGAGCTCGGCCACCAACTCGCTCGACCCGAGGACCTCGCCCGTCGACCCGGGGTTCGTCATCGCGAACCCGAGGGTCTCGGCGCTTCCCGACGGAAGCCTCTACGCGCTCTGGCAGGCCCTCCCCATGAGCGAGTCCGGGGCCTCGAGCCCGCTCGGCATCAGCTCGATCGGCCTCCATGGGGCCCGGTTCTACCCGGCGAACGGGACCTGGGGACCCGTTCACGTCTGGACGTCGTCGGGATTCGCGGAGTCGTACGCGGTCGACGGAAGCTCGGCGGGAGGGACCGGCGCGGTCCTCCTCTCGGGCTCGCTCCTCCCGCGCGACGCGAGCCCTGAGTGGCTGGTCACCCTTGACCTGACCACGGGAACGATCGTGTCGAACGCGTCGGTCACCGGCGTCTCCACCATCGATTCCGTCCGCGGGTCGTCCGGATGGGCCACGGTCCGGAACCTGGACGGGAGCTTCTCGGTCCTCGCTCTGGCCACGGGGTCGCCCCGCTCCGTCCCCGCGCTGGACTCGATCTCCGGTTCGTTGGTCTCCGCGACGTTCGTCACCGGCTCGCCGAGCGCCATCCTCCTGAGGTACCGCGGCGCATCGGCCAGCGAAACCGTCCTCGAGGATCTCTCCTCGGGGACGGCGATCGCGACGTTCCCCGGCGACCCGAGCGTGTCGGACGTCCGGGCGCTCTACTCGGCCGGGTCGTACTACGTCGTCTCCGCCTCGTCGGCCGGTCTCAGGGGATGGCAGGTCACAGCGGGCACTGTCTCGAATCTGAGCGTCCCGCCGACGACCGGGATCGACCGCTTCGACCTGGTCCAGGCCGGGGGATCGATCCTGCTCTACGCCCTGGTCACCGCGTCGGGTGGCTCCCAACCGATCCGGGCCCTCACGCTGGTGGAGATCCCCGCCGCACTACCCTCGGTGACCGCGGGAACGCCGTCCACACCGACCTCGGGGTCGTCCGCCGCCCCCGTCAACTATCTGCTCTATCTCGCCATTACGGCCGTCGCGGGTGTCCTCGTTCTCGCCGTCGTGGCGGTGTGGAGCCGCCGGAAGCCCCCCGCCGCTCCCGCGTCCACGGTTCCGGCGGGACCGGCCGGTGAGGGGATGTCGAGGCCGCCCCCATGAGGGGCATCTCTCGTATTCCGGCAGACAATCGACCCCGGCCCGGCCCGGCCCTCGCCCTGTGGGTGATCGCCTCGGTGGCCGTGCTCGTGGGTACATCCATTGCCCCCTCGGGGCTCGGGGCCGCCGGGAGGCTGTCGGCGAGGGCGGTTGATGGGTCGCCGCTGGGGCACCTGTTCGCGCCAACTTCCGCCGCTCGGGACGGGCCGGGGGTCGTGCCAACGCCCTCGTGGTACAACCTCGGGCACCCGGCGAACGCCTCGTGGCCGGCCATCGGGTGGTCGGCTTCGACGGCCTACGACCCCGTCGATCAGCAGTTCGTTCTGTTCGGTGGGTGCTCGAGCGTATGTGGGACGAATCAGACCTGGGTGTTCCGGGGGGGTACTTGGTTCAACGTGACCAATCCCCACGACGCGCCTCCGGCGCGGTTCCACGCGAGCATGGACTGGGACGCGACGGCCGGCGGCGTCCTCCTCTTTGGCGGGATGGCTCCGACGGAGGCGCTCCTCAACGACACGTGGATCTTCCGGGGCGGCTTCTGGAGCAATCTCACCCCGACGTCGAACGGGCCTTCCGCCCGGTACGGCGCGAGCCTCGCGTTCGACCCCGACGCTGGCGTCCACGGCTCGGTGCTCGTGGGCGGATGCGACTACGTGTCGGTACCGAGCTGCCGGTCGGACACGTACGTTTGGACGCCCGGTGCCGGCTGGTCGGCCCTGGATTCACTGACGGTACCCGGCGGACGGGGGATGGCGTCCCTCGCGTACAGTCCGGCCGACGGCGCTCTCGTGTACTACGGCGGATACGCCGCCTGCTCCGCGGTCTGTCCCCTCAATGACACCTGGGAGCTGTACGGGGGCACGTGGTGGGCCGTGCACACGGGCAGCGCGACACCGAGCCCGCGGTTGGGGGCCGCCATGACCTACGACGCCGAGCTGGGCTCCCTCGTCCTCTTCGGGGGGGCCCTCGGTGTGTTCGGGCCGTTCTACAACGACACCTACACGTTCACGGGCGGCGACTGGCACCTCCTGACCACCGCGGCCTCCCCGCCCGGTCGATACTCTCCCGCCATCGCTCCCGACCCGACCGGTGTCGGGCCTCTGGTCCTGGGCGGGCAGCTGTCGAACGGTTCTGCGAGCGATGCCTGGGCCCTCGAAGTCCCTCCCACCGTGTCCGTCTCCCCGAGCTCGGCCACGGTGGAGTCCACGGCGCCTCTCGGAGTCTCCACGATGGTCTCGGGTGGGGCGAGCCCGTTCACCGTGCGGATCGATTTCGGCGACCATTCCTCTGGCGTGGCGGCCGACACCGGCTCAACTTCGAACTTCTCCCACACCTACGCCGCACCGGGCAACTACACCCTCCGCGCGACGGTGACCGACCTGTTCGGACTCAACGGGACGGGGATCGCGCCGGTGGCCGTGGTCGCCGGACCCACCGTTTCGGCGAGCGCCACCCCCCCGAACACGGACGTCGGCCAGACCGTCCAGCTCTCGGCCTCGCCCACGGGCGGGACCGCCGGTGGAGGCAGCGCCACCTGGCAGTTCGGGGATGGGTCGAACGGCTCCGGGTTCAGCGTGCCGCACACCTACGGTGTCGCGGGGTCGTACACCGCCTCCGTCACCTACGTCGACGTCGCGGGGGCCACCTCGGTCGCCACCGTCAACGTTCGGGTCGCGGCTCCGCTCGCGATCGCACTCTGGGGCCCCGCCTCGAGCGCCGCGGGAAACCTGACGGGATTCTTCGGGAACCTTACTGGCGGAACCTGCCCCTGCGCCTACACGTGGAACTTCGGCGACGGGCTCTGGAGCACGTTCCCCGCCCCCGCCCACCGCTTTGCGGCGTCCGGGACGTACTCGGTGAATCTC
>DASQHP010000136.1:0-3755 GCA_035632035.1 Thermoplasmata archaeon
GCGAACCGTACGACGCTCGTCACCACCACGATCGAGATCGCGAGGACGATCGCGGCTACGATCCAGTCCGCCGGGACCTGGCCGCTCGACCAGACGGGGAGCCATCCCTGGAAGAACGATGCGAACAACGCGACGACGATCGATGCCGCCAGGACGACGAACGCGATCGTCGCCACGACGCGGAGTCCGTAGCTTACCCCGTAGGCGTCCCCTGGGGAAGCCGAGAGATTGTTGGCCGTCATGGTCATCGGACCGGGACCCACGCGGCAGTAGTTACGGGGTCTCTCAAGGCCAGTTGACGCCCCGGTCCGCTCGGGGGGATGGGTACCGAGCCCTCAAGTCCCGGAACGACGTACCATTCGCGAGGACCTGCCATGAAATGCGAAGGGTGCGGCGCGGAACTGGCGGAGGGAGCGAAGACGTGTGCGGCATGCGGTCGCCCGGTCGGAATCGGCCAGAAGGCGGCGGCCGAAACCGTCCACGTGGCCAAAGAGGCCGGTACGGTCGCCGGCAAGCTCGGCAAGGGGCTCTGGAGCGGGGCGAAATCGGTCGGGTCGGCCACGAAGAAGGGCTTCAAGGGTTCCGAGGAAGAGAAGAAGGAAGCCTGAACACCCGCCGCGTCAGCGCGGGGCCTCTCCGTCGCTCATTAACCGCTCGACGACCGCGGGGAGGCGGTCGAGTCGGGCAACGGTGTTCTCGGGTGCGACCCGGAGGCGGTGCGGTCCCGCGAACTGTTTCCGGTAGCTCGGTCCGTACCGGCGCAGCCCCGTGTAGAGGATCCCCGCCCGCAGGCGGGCCCGACGCGCTCCCTCTACGTCCGACCATCCATCTCCGACGTGGACGGTCTGGCGGGGGGAGGCGTGCAACCGCCTCAGGGCGTCGTGGAAGATCGCCGGGGACGGTTTCGTCCACGGGAGCTCGTCGCTGAAGACGCAGGTATCCACCAGCGGACGGATCCGCATCCGGTTGAGGAGTGGACGAAGGAACGCGCCCGGCTCTCCCACCGTGTTGGAGATGACGCCGATTCGCCACCCCCGCTCCCGGAGGCGTCGGAGCGTCGCGAGGGCGTACGGGGCCCGAAGGAAAGGCGTCCGTTCGACTTCGGCCCGCATCGCCGCGAGGTAGTCGCTCGACCGGGCCGAACTCCGAAGGGAGTGAGCCGCGCGGTCGAACTGGTGCTGAACGGGGACGGACCGTCCCCGTTCCGCGGACCGGATCGCCCGCTGGCGCTCTCGGAGCCACGCCCCCCGAACGCGCGCAGCCCCGTCATCGGCAGAAAGACCGTCGGCGAGGAGGCTCACCGCGAGCGCCTCTTGGCGCTGCATGTAGCGCTCCTCGGCGTCGGGCTCCAGGTAGACCAGCGTATGCCACAGGTCGAACGTCACCGCTCGGCGGTCGCGGGAACCCGACCCCGTCACGCGGATCCGTGCGGCCGGCGATGCCGGCCCCTCACATCGGGGGGAAGTTCTCCCAGACCATCAGGAGGTTCCCTTCCGGGTCCTTCAGGAAGGCGGACGCCCCGAACGACTCGAAGGCGATCGGTCCCTCGATGCGGGTCGAGGGTCCCATCCGCTCCGGTCTCTGGAACTTCACACCCCGAGCGGTCAGCTGCTTCACGTAGCTCTTGATGTTCCGGACGAGCAGCGTCGAATAGGCGAGCTTCCGCTTCTCGAACGACGACGGTCGGATCAACCAGATCTCGTCCGTCCCGAATCGCACCGAAGCCCAGTCGTTCTTCATCGCACCCCGGCCCCGGTCTCCCATCTTCGCGCCGAGCTTCTTGGTGTAGAACTTGAGAGCCCGGCTCATGTCCCGGATCGGCATCAGAGTGACCAGCCTCGCCTTGCTCGCCATTGGATTACTCTCCTCGCCGCGGGAGATCTCCGCGGTACCGCGGGCCATCGACGGCGAGGCTAAGTAGCTACCCCCCGAGGTTACGACGGCGCACCGCCGCCCTGACTAGCCCCGCGGATGGCGACCGGGACGATCAGGACGGGCCCGCGCTCCGGGCCGCCTGGACCGCCGCGTCAATGCCGGCCGCCCACGGCTCCCCGTGTCCGGGGAGTACCAGCCGAGCGGTGATGCCCTCCAGGCGGGCAAGCGAGTCGATCGCCTGTCGGCTGCTCTGGTTGAGTCCCCGAGGCATGACCTGTGGACCCCTACGGCCGGTCAACGGATTCCGCGTGACCAGCGCGTCTCCGGTGAACACGACCGAGGGGGACTCGAACACGAGGGCGGACATCCCCGCGGTGTGGCCCGGTAGATGAATGACCTGCGGATGCCCCGGGACGTCCAGGGGAGCTCCGTCCTCGAACTGAGAAAGGACCTGGATCGGGACCACCCGCATACCGCCGTGAAGGAGGAGGCCAAAGAGGGTGCGCCAGGCCTCGGCGTATCGCAGGTAGCTTCCCAGCTTTCCTTCGTTCGCCGGTGCCCGGCCACCGCGTCCGACCTCCGCGTCCCGTGAATGCGTCCAGATGCTCATCCCCCACTCGCGGCGGGCCCGCTCGGCGAACCCGGTGTGGTCGGAGTGCGCGTGGGTGAGGAGGATTGCCTTGAGGTCGGAGGGTCGTTTCCCGAGGCTGGCCAGGGTGTGGACGAGCTGGCTCCAGTCGCCCGCCACCCCTGCATCGACCAGGGTCAGCCCCCCCTCCGCCTCGACGAGGTAGAAGTTCGACACGCCGTGCGTCAGGCGAGTGACCCCCGGTGCGACCTGCATCGGTGGCCGTGAGCGGGGGCGGCTCAAATCAATGGTGGCCGGCCGGGTCGATCGGAAGCAGGCGGAGCGCTGCCGCCCGCATTCCGGCTTCCATCCGTGCCGCCATCGGAGAGGGACCGGTCAATCCCGCCGTTCGAGGGTAGGAACTCGTTCGCCCCGGTCGGGGGCGAGCGAGCCGAAGGACCCCTCGGCCCAGGGCTCGCGAAGAGTCGGGTCGAGTCTATCGAACCCGCGCGCCGGCCGGCGGGAAGGCCCCCGAGGTCAGAGGATGGAGGCGATCTGGGCCACCACGAACCGGATGGTCTCCTCGCTCATGTGGAGGAACCGCGCGATCGCCTTGTAAAAGGCGGTCAACCGGCTGGGGGGTGTCCGCTCGACCAGGGCGGTCGTCAGGGCACCGGCGGCGATGAGGCGGGTGCTGGTCCGCCGGAGCGCGGCCTCCGACCGAGCCCGATCCCCGATCGCGATCGCCCGCTTGAGCAGCCACGCGGCGTCGCCAGAGGCGACGGCGTCGACCATCACCTCGCTCATCTCGAAGCCGTCGATCCACGAGTGGATGAACGTCTTCACGTCGACGAGGTTGATCGTGAGGTGCAGCTGCCGCTTGTAGTACCGATAGAGGCGGTACATCTCCTTGATCGTCCCCGGACGCTGGTTCCGTCCGAGGATCTCGCGGAGCTCCTTCGGGTACTCCTCGAGCCGGCAGGCGAGGTAGATGGTCGTGAAGACGAGCGACCAGTTCAGCCGGGGCGAGAGCTGCCCTCCGCTGCCCGGCGGCGGCGGGGTCCTCGCCGTATGGTACGCGACGATCCGGTCGTAGAGCTCGAGCGCCTGGCGCTTCACGGGCTCGGGAAGTCCCAGGGCGGCTGACTGCTCCGCGATCCGGCGCTTCGCCCACGCGTTGGTGTTGATCTGGCGCGGGCGAATGGGGGGCTTCGAGCCCCGTCCCCCGGCGGGCCCGTCCGTGAGCCGCCCGCGGAGCAGGGGGGCCTCGCGCGGGAGTGGAAGTGCGAGGGTGGTGACCGAGGCGCTAGCC
>DASQHP010000137.1:0-22965 GCA_035632035.1 Thermoplasmata archaeon
ACCGGATCGAGGTCGAGAACGCGTGGCCGAACCCGCGCTTCGACCTCTGGTCGGTCCTCGACCTCGCGTTCTACCGCGGCATCGACACGCTCCACGGGTTCCGCCGCCCGAGGTTCGCGACGCCGCTCTACCACCGGGTCGTCCGACGCCTCGCCGGGGTCGGTCGCCTCGCGCACCCCAGCCTGGGAGGGCGACCGGGGACGACGCACTCCGTGGAGGTCGATGTCGCGGTGGTCGGGGGCGGCGAGAGCGGCCGGGCCTGCGCAGAGCGGCTGCGCACCGGAGGGCGGACGGTCCACGTGATCGACCGCGGCCGGGCGGGCGGGCCCCGGACTCCCACGAGCGGTCACACCGTCGCCTTCCTTCCCCCTCCCACCGCCGATGCCGCGCGACCGTTCGTCCTGCTGGGAAGCCGGGAGGATGGAGCCGGCCTCCTGGTCCATGCCTCGAAGGTCGTAGTCGCGACCGGGGGGTACGACGCGAACCTCCTCTTCGACGGGAACGACCGCCCGGGTGTCGTCACCGGGGACGGCGCGGAGGCGCTGGCGGGACCCGACGGGAGCCCGCCGTTCCGTCATGCGGTTCTCTTCGGGGGGAGTGAACGGACCGCCGAGCTCCTCGACCGGTTCGGCGAGCGGGTGGAGGCGATCGTCGCCCCCGGCCCGATCCCGCCGACCATTGCCGAGCGAGCCAGCCGGTTCGACGTGCCGCTCTATCCCCGAACGCTCCTCATCGGCACGCGCGGACGCTCCCGGGTCCGAGGGGTGGTGCTCCGTCCCCGCGGGGGTGGGCCGACGTTCTCGCTCACCGTCGACGCGGTGGTGCTCACGCACCGTAGGCTTCCGACGGCCCAGCTCTTCTTTCAGAGCGGCGCGCGCATGGCCTGGAGAGCCGGGGTGGGTGCCTACTTCCCGGTTCTCGGGGCCGGCGTCGAGACCAGCGTACCGGGCCTCTACGCGGCCGGAGAGGCCGCCGGGTTCCTCGGCCGGGAAGGAGCGCGCCGGAGCGGTGAGCTCGCCGCCGAGCAGATCCTGGGCCGCGATGTCTCGGAGCTGCCCCCGCGCGTCGAGGCGGAACGGCCCGGCGAGATGCTCGGGTACTTTCACGAAGTACTGCCCGACCTCCTTCGCCGCCGCCGCCCGGTCCTGTGCCCGTGCGAGGACGTGTTGCTGCGGGAGCTCGAGGAAGCCCACCAGGCGGGCTACCGGGGCATGGAGGTCGTGAAGCGGTACACGGGCGTGGGCACCGGCCTTTGCCAGGGGCGGTACTGCCTCCCCGACGTGCTCCTCCTGCTCTCGATCCTCGAAGGGCGACCCCCGGCCGAGGTCGGGTACATCACACAAAGGCCCCCCGTCTTCCCCGCACCGCTGGACGCGCTGGCCCGGATCGAGCTCCCAGCGGAGGCCGCCGCATGACGGGCCCCGCGCGCGACCGGTACGCGACGGTCATCGTGGGCGCCGGGATCATCGGCCTCTTCACCGCCTACCATCTGGCCCGTTCCGGGCACGGACCCATCCTGGTCGCCGAGCGCGGCTTCCTCTCGGCGGGAGCCTCCGGTCGGAACGGGGGCGGCGTCCGGCAGCAGTGGGACACCCGCGAGACGGTCGGGCTTGCCGTCGAGTCGGTAGCTGATTACCGCCGGTTCGCGACCGAGTTCGGCTACAACATCTGGTTCCGGCAGGGCGGCTACCTCTTCCTCGCCGGCTCCCCCGCCGAGCTCGACCGGTTGAGGGCGGTCCAGCGGACCGTCGCGGCGGCGGGGCTTCCCGCGCGCGTAGTGGACACCGCCCAGACCGGCCGGCTCGCGCCGGCGCTCGACCTCTCGGGGATCGTGGGAGGCACCTTCCTTCGCTCGGACGGAACGCTGTACCCGTTCCCCGCCATCTGGGCATTGTACGAGACCGTCCGGTCCCTGGGCGTCGACGTCGCGCTGGGGACCGAGGTGACCGGGGTCCGCACCACGGATGGGAGGGTCAGCGCCGTCACGACCTCCCACGGAGATGTCCACGCGCCGACGGTGGTCAACGCCGCGGGCGGCTGGTCGGCCGACCTCTCCCGTCGGGCGGGGCTCAGCGTCCCGAACCGGCCGACGCGCCACGAGATCCTCGCCACCGAGCCGTTGAAGCCGTTCCTTGACCCGATGGTGGTCCGGTCGTCGGACGGTCTCTACTTCAGCCAGACGATGCGGGGGGAGATCGTCGGCGGTCTCACCGTCCCACACCCCGAGGGGACCGCACCGGGGATGCCGAGCTCCGCCGCGTTCCTCGTGCGCATGGCCCGGGCGCTTTCAACCCTCGTCCCCCGGCTCGCCCGCATCGGCATCCTGCGGGCGTGGTCGGGATTCTACGACGATACCCCCGACGGGCTGCCCATCGTGGGGGAGGACCCCCGCCTCCCCGGCTTCGTCCACGTGAACGGCCTCGGCGGCCACGGCTTCATGCTCGCTCCGGCCGTGTCGCGTCGCGTGGCCCGGGTCGTCCTCGGAGAGGCCAGCGGCCTCGACCCGGCCCTCTTCGGCCCCGGCCGCTTCCTCGGGTCCTCGGCCACGCGGACTTCCGAACGGTTGCAGCTGGGCTGAATCCGAGCGCCAACGGTTTAGGTGGACCGACCGCTCGACCCTCGATGGCCAGTCGGTTCCCGGGCGAGCCGTTCTCTCCCGACCGGCTGCCCGACCCCGTCGCGCCGGTCGAGGGAGTTGACGCCGTGTTCCCGGCCATCTACCGGGCCGCGGTCGTCGGCGCCGACTCGTACCGGGCCACGCGGAGCGCCTTGCGACGCGACGGACCCATCCTACGCCTCGGCAACCGGTTCGTCTCGCTCGACCGGTTCCGCGAGATCGCCTTCCTCGCCCTCGGTTCCGCGTCGATCTCTCAGACCCTGGCCGCTACCTCCGCCCTGGGCGAGTCCATCACGCAGGGGCTGGTGATCGGACCGGACGCTCTCCCGACCGAGGTCCCGTTCCACCATCGCGTCGTGCCCGTTCGCCCCTCGCCGGCCGTCGCCGAATCCGCGGCGGCCGAGGCGCTCGAACTCGCCCGAGGTCTGGGGGAGCGGGACCTCCTCATCGTCCTGCTCTCGGCCGGGGCCACCGGCTACCTATCGGAGCCTCCGGCCGGGATCCCGGCCGCCGAATGGGCGGACCGGATCCGGGAGTTCACGCTCTCCGGGGCCTCCAGTCGGGAATCCGCCCTTCTGGTCCGTGTGCTCGGACTCGGCGGCGTCGGCGGACGCCTCGCGGGGGTGACGCGGGCGGAGACCGCGGCGCTCGTGGTCGACCGGGGCGATGGAGCCGAACTGGTCGGGGGTGGCCCGACCTGCGCGGTGACGGCCGAGGAGCGCGTCGAGCTGCGCGCAGCGCTCGAGCGGACGGGCCACCTCACCCGGCTCCCACCGGCCCTTCGCGGCGAGCTCACCCCGGCGGCCACCGCCCTCCCCGGCGGGGGCCCGTCCTTCACCCGGCCCGTGTCGATCATCGGGCCGGCCGACGCGCTCCGCGAGGCCGGCGAGGCGGCCCAGGCGAAGCGCTGGAAGCCCATGCTCGCCGACCTGCATCTCGCCGGAGATCCCGGCGCCGCCGCGACGCGCATGGTGACCCGGACGGAGGAACTGTTCCAGAGCTCACCGCCCACGGCCACGCCGGGCCGCAGCCGCCCGCCGCGGGGTCTCGCGACGTTCGCCGCCACGACCCTCGCCGTGCCCGAGGGCGGCGACGAGGGGGCGGCGATCGACCGGTTCCTGGCGGCCGCCGCCGGCCAGCTCCCGTGGCGGGGCGCCTCGGTCGCCGCTCTGCGGACGGCGGGGGCCCCGTCGAGTGCACGACCTCCGGGAGCCGTCCGTCGGGTTGGGACCGATCCTCGGGGCCGGGCCGCCTCCGGGATTCACTCGCTCCGGATGCGCCCGGGCGTCACGGATGTGGGCGTGATCGTCGTCTGCGCTGTTCCCGCAACCGGCGCCGAGTGACCCCGGGAGCCGCGGGACCTACGCGGCCGGCGCCGCCGCGAAGTGACGCTTGAGAGCCATGTACTCCTCGAACGAGATCTGCCGACGGGCCCGCACGGCCCCGGCCTGCTTCAACGAGGCGATCTGGTAGACCCGGAGCAGCTCTTCGGTGGGCCGGGCCGTGGAGGGGGCCCGGTCGCTCTCGAGCGGGGCGGCGGCGATCGGCCGGTCGGTGATCGGAACCCCGGCGGGCGCTGGGCGGGGCGACTCCGAGCGCGCGAGATACGCGCGCAGGAGCTCGTACTCGGACGTGGTGAGCTCCCCTTCCGCCCGCAGGAGGTCGAGCAGCTCGGGTTGACGGGGCCGGTAGGCCTCGATGAGCTCGTCCAGGGACCGTTCGGCGCGGGCGAGCGTCGTTCCCTTCGGCACGAGCGCCGCTACGGCGGAATCGAGCTGACCCCGGAGCGATTCCATCTCCTTCGCGAACACGGGGGAGGTCGCGTCGCTCCCGTCGTCGAGATGCCAGGCGACCCGGACCACGACCGGCGGCCCGCCGGCGGGGTCGGGGATGGAGCGCTCGAGCGTGATGTCCACCGGCCTGCGACGCTCCACCATGGCGCCCGATGGACGGGCGCTCAGAAAACGTTCACGCGCGAGCGGCAACGCTGGTCGGTGCTCGTGGCCGGTAGCTTCGGCTTATCTGCTCAACTCAGGTAATCGAGTATACCGAGGTAACTATATATGCCCTCGCGTGCCTTGGGTTCTCGAGGCGCACCACATGCAGCCGTCCTCCGCCCGCCGGACGAGCGGGCCGGTTCATCCCGAGATGGAGCCGTGCGAGATCCAGGGCCGTTCCCTCTGTCCCGTCCTTGCCGCCGTGGGGGTCATCGGGACGGAATGGCGGCTCGCCATCATCCATCGCCTCCTGGATGGTCCTCAGCGGTTCAGCGAGATCCTGCGCTCGAACCCGCGGCTCAACGCGAAGACGCTCAGCGCGACGCTGAAGCACCTGGAGAACGCCGGTGTCGTCCAGCGCAACGTCGTCTCGACCCGCCCGTTCAGCGTCGTGTACTCGCTCACCGAGATGGGCATCGGACTCGCCCCGGCGGCGCGCGAGCTCCGCGCCTGGGGCGAGCGATGGCTCGCGCCCCGAGTCCGGGCCGCCCAGAACCAGCTGCCGGGTAGCCGGACCCCCGCGATCCAGGGAGAACTCCCGCGGATCGTGGTCGACTCGTCGGCGCGTGCCCGGTAGGGCCGGGCTGGAACACCCTTCGAGGGGGCGTTTCCGCACCCCTCCCTCCCCGGTTCAAATACGCCGGGAACGAAGTTCATACTGCAACCACCCCGGAAGGTCCCGCCCACATCGCCTCAGGAAGACGGCACCGCGTCTTCGGCGTGAAGCGGGACCTTCCAAACCCCGACTCTCACCGACCTTTCTCGAAACTTCTCATCGTTCAGCTTCCGCGCACCTCGCAATCCATGGACCCCCCGGTCGTCTCACGGCGGCCGAAGAAACCCCCGGCTGATCGCGACCTCCCGGGACCGGCCCCGACGTACTCGGTGCCCCTCCCCACCTCGCGACCCGCCTCGAATCCCCCGGGGCGCGCCCTCCGGCCGAACTCCCACCCGGGGTTCGCCGAAGCCTCCGCCTCCCGGAACCCGCGCCTCCCGACCCGGCCCGGACGAGGGAACGCCCGGCCGCCCCCGCCCGTGAGCGGACGCGCTCGCGGGACCGCACGCCGTCGGCGGGCGGGGCGAACCGTAGGGAGCGCGTGCTTCCCGGTCCGAACGGACCGGCCCCTGTGCGCGACGGGAACCGGCACGTTCCGAGCCGGTTCCGGGTGGTCGTCGCGCGCAGTGTAGTGCGGGGAGCGACCCGCGCACCGCCCTGCGGGATCCGCCCTCCCGCGGAGCGGCGGGTCTCGGGAGCATTCTATGGCGACCGTGAGCGAGCCGACCGGCTCGACAGAACCGCTTCGAACCCGTTCGTCCGAACGCGCCACGCCCGCCCGCCGAGTCCGTCCCATCGGCCGGATGAGGGTGCCCCTTGCCGGCCCGTACTGCCCGTGGGCCACGCTCTACCGTTTCCCGGACGGACGCCTCCTCTGGCGCATCCGCCTCTGGGAGGTCGACGGGCCCGTCCGACGTCTCGTTCCCACCGCGACGCTGCTCGCGTACGCGAGGTCGAGCGGGCTCCGCCAGCTGGAGCGGGGCATCGACGACCTCATGGCCCGCGCGCGGGGGTCGCGATGAGCGACCGGCGTTGCCGCGCCGGCGGTTTCCAGCTCGACGCTCGTGGAGAGGTCCGTCGTGCCTTCCTCACCCGCATTGCGTCCCTTCTCCCGCACCTACCGGCGGGACACGGATTCCTGGTCGAGGCCACGGCGGATGGTCTCCCGCTCTCCGTGATCGCCTCCAGCGGCCTCGCCGACGCGTCCCTCCGGTCGCTCGCCCGGGAGTCGTCGGGGGCTCTTCTACGCCAATCCCCTCGCACAGCACCGACGGCGCTCCGCCCCGGCTGGCATGAACGGTGGGGAGTGCTGGTCCACCGGCCCGACCCACCCCGACGCCCGACCATCGGCACCGACGAGCCGGCCGACGCGCCCGTGCGTCCGGTGGACCGGCCGGCGCCCCGGCTCGATGTGGATCTCCCCGGCGGGGTCTGGCTGGGGATCCAGAGCTACTGGATCTCCCGGGGCTCGTCCGAGATCGCCTACCCCACGCGGCTCCGACTCAGCGCCCCGCCCGGGGAGATCTCCTCGGCTGTCATCCGGACCACCGGGGCGATTCTCTCCCGACTGGGACCGGGATTCGACGTCGAGTGGGCGGGTCTCGACGACCGCCGTCGCCGGCTGTGGCGGGAGGGCCGGCTACGGCGCTGGGACGGCTGGCGGCCGCCGCATGGAACCCCCGACGGCCTTGTGCCGCTGTTCGAGTTGCGGATCCCGCGACCGTTCCCCGACCGCGAGGCGTTGGACCACCACTTGGTGCTGCTTGGAGCGAGCGGAGCGGGCAAGACGACGCTCCTGGTCCGCCTCGCCGCTGACGCGATCCGCCGGCGCGAGCCGGTCGCGCTCTTCGACCTTCACGGTGACCTTGCGCCGTCGGTGCTGGCCCAGCTGCCCGGGTCGAGCCGACAGCGCGTCCTCGCGATCGACCCGTCCGTGGACGACGGGACGGGACCCGGGATCGCGGTGCTCGGGGCCGGCGACCGCTCGGAGCGGTCGGTGGCGCACGTCGTGGCCGCGCTCAAGCGGTTGAGCACGGATGGGACGGACATCTACTGGGGGTTCCGGCTGGAGCGGATCTTCGATACCCTGGTCCGTCTCGCGCAGGAGGAGGAGGGCACGCTCCTCGATGTCTACGACCTCCTCACCAACCCCGACCGGCGCGAGGCGAGCCGGCTATCGACCCGCCTCCCCGCCGCGGAACGGTTCCTGGCCGAGCTTCCCCCGTTGCTGAAGCGCAATCCCGAATACCTCGGTCCCGCGACCGCGCGTCTCGCCCGGGTGGCGCTGTCGCCCCGCCTCGCCCAGCTGCTCGCCCCCTCTCCGGCCACCTCGATCCCCCTGGACCCCCTCTTCGACGGGTCCCGACCGCTGCTTCTGCGGATCCCCCTCGCCGAGATCGGTCCCGAGGCGAGCGGGTTCGCCGCCACCCTGGTCCTGACGCGCCTCTACCTCGAGGCGGCTCGACGCGAACGCTCGCGGCCGATCCTCTTCGTGCTGGATGAGGCCCAGGCGTTCTCGCCCCGCCTCCTCACGGAGATCCTGAGCGAGGGGCGTAAGTTCCGCGTCCGCGCAGCGATCGCGAGCCAGTACGCCGACCGGCTGGCTCCGGAGCTTCGCGACGCCGCCGCCGGGGCCGCCGGTACCCACCTCGTCTTCCGGCTCCCGCCACCGGCGGCCCGCCGCGCGTCACCGTGGGCCGGGCTGCCCGAGTCGGAAGCCGGGAGCGTGCTCCCCACGCTGCGCGACGGGTGGGCCCGGGTCTCGAGCCTCGCGGACGGCGCCCCACGTTTCTGGCGGAGCGCTCCGTCGCGGGCCCCGCTCGGCACCGGGGCGTGGAGCGACCAGGTGCGGGCGACCCGCCGGGAGTTCGGGAGCACGGGTCCCGAGGACCGATCGGGAGCCTGGGACGCCGACGCCCGCCTGCTTCTCGGCCTCGCGGGCGAACGGTCTCCGGTCAGCGTCGGTGCGCTCCTGGACCGGCTCGGCCGGACGAACGGGGCCCCTCCGCCGGGGTTCCTCGAGAGGGTGGATGCGCTCGAACGTCGCGGGCTTCTCCTTCGAGGGGCGAGCGGGATAAGCCTCACCGCCGCCGGCTCCCGACGGTTGGGGGCCTCGAGCGAGCACGGGGCGACCCGGGAGAGCGGCGAGCACCGGCAGCTCCTCCTGGGCGCGTTCCGGATCTTCGCCGGGCGAGGAGAACGGATCGATATCCTGCCCCAGGGTCGATACGACACCCGACTCCCCGACGCGGTTCTCCGCCTGCTGGGCGAGCGCCTTACATCACTCCCTCCGGGGGAGCTCGAACGTCGGGTCGTCGAGCGACGCCGCAGCTGGGCCTGGCGCTACTCCGGCGGGCGGGACATCTACCTGGAAGCGGAGGTCTCTGGCGCGGAGCGGCCGGACCGGATCCGCCACGGGCTTGCGAAGGCGGCGAGGGCCGGGGCGTTCGCGCTCTTCCTGGTCGCGGACGCGCGGAGGGGACGCCGGGTCCGCGAGGTCCTCCTCCGATCGGGGGCCGCCCGGGGCTCGTGGGCGGTATGGACCCTCCCCCTGGCCCGGATCCGGCACGGTCTTGACGGGTAGGGGGATCGCGCCAGAGTGGTCCGCGCGTTCCTCGCCGTCGACGTGCCGCTTCCGGGACTCGCGCCCCGGCCGGGACGGCCCGACGCGCCCACGCACGCTACCCTCGCGTTCCTCGAGGACCTCCCCCTCGCTCGCGTCGCAGAGCTGGGGGCCGGGCTCGAGGGGAGTCTTCGCGACATTCCTCCGTTCGCCGTCTCCGCCCGGGGCGTTGGCGCGTTCCCCTCGAACGCTCGTCCCCGGGTCGTCTGGGCCGCGATCCAGGAGGGGGCGGTTCCGCTCCAGCTCGTCGCCGACCGGGTCCGGGAGGTTCTCGACCGCCTCGGGGTCCGCTACGATCGTCGGCCGTTCGTTCCCCACGTCACGTTCCTGAGAGTGCGATCCCCCGCCAGTGCGCGTTGGGCCGCCGCTCTTTTGGCCCACCCGCCGGAGGGCCCCCTCGGAGAGCGGCTCGTGGATCGGGTCGAGCTCAAGGAGAGCGAACTGGGGCCGGGCGGCCCGACCCACCGCGTCCTGGTCAGCGTGCGGCTCGCCGGCCCGGCCGAGGGATCATCCAGCGGACGCGCTTGAGCGGGCGTCGGCCACATACCGTCGCCACAGGTAGAGCGTGGCGTAGCTCCCCCAGTCCGGGTAGTGTCGCTCCGCCCACGCGCGGGCCGCGTCCTCCGGGGCCGACCGGGGCACCGCGCCGAACCGGTCGAGCGCGTTGCGGACCCCGAGGTCGCCGGCGATGAACAGGTCCCGCCTGCCCAGGCCGCGGAGAAGGGCGTTCTCGGCCGTCCAGCGTCCGACCCCTTTCTCCTCCGTGAGCCGGTCGATCGCCTGCTCCCGGTCCCCCCGGGCGAACCTCACGCTCGCCAGCCGGCCCGCGTCATGCGACGCGGCGAGAGCGAGCAGCGAGGCGGTCTTTGCGCCGCTCAGCCCCACGGAGCGGAGCGACTCGGGGCCGAGCGCCCTCAACTCTGCCGGTGTCGGGCAGTGCGGGACCTCCATCCCCTCCACCTCCACGTAGGCCTGGGCGAGGCGGATCAGACGGCCCTTGATGGTGTTGGCCGCGGCCACGCTGAGCTGCTGACCCACCACCGAGTGGAGGAGGGCCTCGAACAGGCTCGCGTCCCTCGGTAGCCGGAGGCCACGGAACCTCTGGCCGGTGCCCTTCAGTACGGGTTCCCGGCCCAGGAGACGGTAGAACTCCTCGAGGGGGTGGGCGAGGGAGAACAGGTCACGGACGGCCCGGCGGGCCGCGGGCGGGTCCGCTCCCCACGCACGGACTCGCCAGCGGGCCCCCGCCTCCTCGACCCCGAGGACGAACGATCGACCCGGAGCGCCCCACGCCCGGAAGAGCTCGGCGCCCGACCGGGCGAAGACGATCGAGCGGGAGGAGTACTCGAGCTGGTCGACCTCGGCGGGGAACGACGCGAGGCGCGGTGGCGTCAAGTGTGTCACCGTTTCGGACCCCCGGCCGAGACGACCCGTCATCCTTCGCCGCCCCCAGCCGGCACCCTACGTATAATGAACCCCCCAGCCGCTATTCTCTTAGCCACCCGGGGGGCGCCCCGGGACCGCGACGCGATGCTCCACATTCGCAGTGCCCCGGGGTCCGTCGGCCCGCCCACGGGCCGGTGGGCCATCGGAACCCTCGGGTTTCTGCTTGTCATCCTCCCGATCGCGACCGCCGTCATGGCCACCTCCCCTCTGGTCGCCGCGTCGCCGGTCGTTGCCCCGCTCGCGAGCGGGCCGTGCGGGGGAGGGCGGGTCGCGGCCGCGTTCAACGGGACCCTCGGGATCCAGGGGGGTGGCACACCCCCGTCGGTCTCGGGGCTCACCGTCCGCGCCCTCTACGATTACCAGCTCGACTACACACCGCGGGGGGGATCGACCTCCGTCTCGTGCTCGACGGGAAGCGCCACCGCGACGACCGACTCCCAGGGACGGTTCACCGTCACGCTGTCGATCCCCGCATCGGGGTGCTCGCCGGGAGGCTGCTCCAACTACACCGGCCCCTTCGCGCCGACCTCGTTCAGCGTGGCGAGCCCCACGCCGGCCGGGTACTTCGTGGGCTCGAGTGTGAACGGCTCCACGGTCACGCTCAACTTCGTCTACGCGCTCGCCTCGGCCGGACTCTCCCCCTTCGGCCGCACGACCGTGAGCGCGTTCGCGCCCGTCGTGCTCACGGCCTCGGGCCTCGCGGGGAATGGCGTGGCGAGCCCGGCGGCGCTCAGCTTTGCGTGGATCCTCTCGGGGTCCGGCTGGGCGGTGGTGAGCGGGGCCGGCACCGCCCACCTCACCGTCGTCTCGGGCGGGGGCGCCGGGAGCGCCACGGTCGTCGTCTTCGTGAACGGGACCTACAATGGAACCAGCGAGTCGGCCCCGTCGCGCAACGCCATCCTCACGCCCGCGGCGACCTCGCTCGTCGCCGAGAGCGTCAACCCCACCTCGTTGGACGCGGGAGCCCCGGCCACCTTCTCCCTGACCGGAAGCGGCGCCGCCGGGTACGCCTATCGCGCCACGATCTTCCCCGGACTCGGCGTCTCCCCCGTCTCGCAGCCGTGCTCCACCACGCCCGCGTCGGGGGGCTACGTGACACTGACGTGCACGGTCGTCGTCACCTACCCTACCGCCGGCACGGCCCAGCCGTCGGCGAATCTCACGAACGGCTACTCGACCGCCGCGGTGACGTTCTCGCCGGTCGTCGTCGCGCCGGCGCTCTCCATCGTCCTCGCGCCATCTCCCGCGCGCGGGTACGTGGGGAGCCCGATCTCCTTCACGCTCTCGGTCGGAACCGGGAGCGGCACCGCCCCGTTCGGGCCGGCCTGCTTCTGGCCGGGCGATGGCACGCTGAGCTGCGCCGGCGCCGGCGCGACCAGCTGGACGTTCCAGCACATCTTCGGGAGCCCGGGCAGCTACTCCGGTCGTGCGACGGTCGCGGACGCGGCGGGGTCGAACCGCTCGGTCACGGTCGTTGCGCTCGTCACGGTCGTGCCGACGCTCACTCCGTTCCCTCTCACCGCATCGCGCGTCACGCTCGGCACGACGGTGCCGCTCTCGGCCCTCTACTCGGGCGGGGCGCTTCCGGCGTCGTTCTGGTGGAACGACTCGCTTCCGTCGACGACGCTCTCGCTGGGGACGATCTCCCGGGACGGGACGCTCGCCTACGGGTTCGTGCCCACGGTCGCGGGTTCGCACCTCCTCACGCTGACGGTCGTTGACGGGCTCGGGACCGTGAAGCGCGCCCAGTTCTCGCTCCTCGTCGACCCCGGCCCCGCCGTCCAGATCGTACCGATCGGCGGGCCGGGGTCGTGGAGCACGGACGCCGGCTCTCCGTACAATGTGAGCTGGGTCGCGGTCGACCCCGCGGGGGAGGTCGTGCCGACCTACGGCGCCACGGTCTTCCTCATCCCCCAGCGGCCGGCGGGTCCTCTCTGGGTCAACCACACGGAGTTCGGGCCCGTGCTCCCCGCCGCCAACGGCTCGTTCTCCTTCGCCCCCTCCGACTGGCGGGGCGGATACCTCAACTTCTCGATCGACCCGGGAACCGCCGGAGCGCTCACGCTCCGGGTCACCTGTCCGCTCCCCATCTCGGACGAGGTGAACGGGACCCTCCGCCTCTCGGTCGCGTACGACCGGCTCCACCTGGTGCTGCGCGACCCCGTCGGCGCCCCGACGGACGGCATCAACCGGACGCTCTGGCGGATCTCGGACCGGTTCACCAACCCCGTGCCGGCCGGCTACGTCGTGGTCCAGACGACCGTGGGCGGCTCGGTGAACACCACCTACTTCCCCATCCAGTTCAACGGAACGATCTCCGTCGTCTGGGTCAACTACTCGCTCCCGTCCGGCTTCGCCGCGTCCGTCCTCGTCCTGAGCGCGTGGGGCCAGACGCTCCTGCCCCCCCTCGTGGTCGCGGCGCCGGCCCCGGCGCCGCCTCTCGATATCCTGCTCCTGGTCGCGTTCGGCGGCCTGGCGGGGTTCTTCCTGGCGATGGGGGTACGCTCCCGCCGCTCGGAGCCGGCCGCTCCCGTCCCGCCGTCCGTTCCCCCGACGGACTCGGCCGACGCCGAGCTCCGGCGGCTGGCCACGGGACGGGCGTTCGTCCTGAGCCGCGCCGACCCAAAGGTGCCCCACGACCTCGCCGACCTCGTCCGGGACTTCCCGGGGATCCCGCCGACCCCGACGGAGCTCGCCGAGTGGGTCGGCTCGCTCGTGAACGAGGGCCAGCTTAGGGCGACCCTGGGGCCGGACGGCCGTCCCCGGTTCACGCGCCGGAATCCCGGCGACCCCGAACCCGCGGCCGACGCCACCCCCCGGGTGGAGCTCGACCCGAAGGCCCTCGAGGCGGCGCTCGCCCAGCGACCGACCCCGGACGAGGAGGGGGACGAGCCCCCGACCGCCTAGGGGTCGCGTCCCACGAGGTCGTAGTACCGGTACGCGGCCTCGCCGGCCCCGAAGCAGTACTGGAGCGTCGTGAACCCCTGCTTCAGCGCCGCGGCGCCGGCGCTCACCTCATCGGTGGACCGGTTCGCGTGGAGGAGCTCATCCATCAGTTCCGCGATGCGCACCATCTCGGGTTCCCGCATGCCGAGCCGCGTGACCTCCGGGGTGCCGAGCCGGATGCCGCCGGGGTGGCGGGGGCTCGTGTCGCCGGGCAGGAGGTTCTTGTTGGTGATGATCCCCGCGTCGCTCAAGCGGCGCGCGACCGCCTCTCCGCCGCCCTCGCGGGTGACTCGGACGGCGATGGTGTGGGAGCGGGTGAAGCCGAGCCGCTCACCGAGGACATCGAACCCGCGTTCGTGGAGCGCCCGGGCGAGCGCCTGTGCGTTCGCGATCACCTGCCGAGCGTAGGCCCGGCCGAACGCGAGGTGCTCGGCCAGGCTCACCGCGAGCGCCGCCATCGTGTGGAGATGGTGGTTGCTGGTGACGCCGGGGAACGCGCCCGACGTAAGTCGCTTCGTCACCTCGGCGTCCTCCGTGTTCGCGAGGAGGATGCCGTGCTGGGGGCCCGGGAGGGTCTTGTGCGTCGACGCCGAGAGGACGACGCACCCCTCGTGGAGCGGGTCCTGGAACTCGCCGCCGGCGATCAGCCCGAGGACGTGGGCCGCGTCGTACCACCCTTTCGCGCCGATGGCCTCGAGCGTCGGCGCGAGCTCCTGGACGGGGAGGGGGAAGAGGAACAGCGACAGGCCGAAGAGGCAGAGCTTCGGCCGGACGGCCGTGAGGATCTCCCGGGTGCGGGGGACGTCGATCGTCATCCGCTCCGCGTCCCAGGCGTAGTAGACCGGTTTCACGCCGCGCAGCCCGAACGCCCCGAACGAGGCGCTCGAGATGTGGGCGCCGTCGGCGAGCCGGGAGGTGCCCACGAGGTCGCCCGGTTCGGCGAGCGCCTTCAACACCGCCATGTTCGCGACGGTGCCCGAGATCGGCCGCACGTCGGCGAAGTTGCATCGGAAGAGCCGGCGGGCGAGGTCGAGGCAGAGCCGTTCGACCTCGTCGACCTGCTCGTTCCCCTCGTAGTAGCGCTCCCCGGGGAGCCCCTCCGCGTACCGGGAGTGGAAATCACTGATGAGCAGCTCCTTCGCGTACGGCGAGAGCAGGTTCTCGCTCGCGATGAGGGGGATCGCCCGCTCGAACCGCGCGGAATGCCGTTTCACCGTCTCGCGTACGGTGCGGACCGCCTGGGCGAACTCCTCGCTGCCACCGGGGTCGCCCGGTTCGGGGTTACTCGTCATCGCCCCCACCCCTCCATTTCCAGTGGAACCCCGCTGGCCGCCCCTCCGTCCGCGCGAGATGGCCGGACGGATCGGGGTTCTCCACCGGTTCGGCGCCCCACCCCCCTACCCCCTTATAGCCGATGCCGTTCACCGGCCTTCCGATCCACCCTCCATGCCCGCAATGCCCCCCGCCTCGGCTCCCGGTGCCTGGCCCACCCACCGCACGTTCACCGTCACCTACCACGACCTGGACGTGCTCAACCATCTCAACCACGCCACGTACTTTCCCTGGATGGAAACCCTCCGGTGCGACTACTACCTCCCCCTCCTCCGTACCGCTGACCCGAGCTCCCTCGACATCATCGTCGCCGAGGCGAGCTGCCGCTACCTCGCTCCCGTCGGGTACGGAGTGGAGCTGCTCGGGGAGGTCGCCCCCGCCCGTCCCCTCGGCCGGACGAGCTTCGTGCTCCTCTACCGCTTCTCCGAGGTCAACGACCCCCACCGGGTGGTGGCGCGCGGCCGAACCGTGGTCGTCTCCTTCGACTACCGGGCCAACTCGAAGAAGGAGATCCCCGGCCCGCTGAGGACTCGGATGGAGACGGACGGGGTCGACCCGGCAACCGAAGGCTGGTCGGCGTAAGTTCCAGTGGAAACCGGGGGGTGGGGGACTACTTCCCCAAGGGATGGCCGTAGGCGGGGTGGGGGGTCGGCTCCTCCTTGAGGGGCGGAGGCCAGCTGACCGGCTCTCCCAGGAGGAGCTCGTCGCTCACGGTCTCGATCCGGTAGCTGACCCCGGTCCCCTTGAGCGCCGCGTGGATGCGGTTCAAGCGGTCCCGGAACTCCTCGACGTCGTCCCAGGTGAAGACGAGGTCGTGGGGCCCCACGATGAACGAGAGGTCGGCGAGGCGACGCAGCCGGTCGCCCACCTCGAGCGGCGAGATCCCCTCGGGGGAGAAGTGGAGGTCGATGTAGGCCCGCATGGATGCGCATTGAACCAGCGGGTCGCCTCCTAATAAATCCGTCGCGGCCGGCCCCGGGGCGTGCTAGGCCAGCGGAATGGCCGCCCGGGAGAAGGGCGCGTGGATCCCGTTCGCTCCTCAGCCCCGTCGCCCCATCAGCGTCGACGGGTCACGGTAAGGCTGCTCCCGTCAGGACCTAACCCGGTGCCCGTGATGGATACCCGCTAGGGCGCTCCTCCGAGCGCTCGTCGCGGGACCCGCGGCCCGATGGAACAGAGCGTCGACGGAGACGACCGAGACGCGCTCCTCCCCCGAACGTCGCTTCCGCCTGTCACCCCCGCTAAGGACGGTTTCGGTGTATAAGGGGACGCCCAACCCCCCGGTCTAGCCTAGCGGGAGACCGACCGCGCCCTCGGTATTTAGCGCCATGTCCCGGGCGCATCGGGGTCCCGGACGCTCAGCGGATGTGGTCGAGCGAGAACGACCCCAGGCTGAACGACTTCTTCGAGAAGGTGTAGCCGATCCACGCGCGCGACTGCGCGTCGCCGATCCCCTTCACCGAGAGGAACGTCTTCAGCTGGTCGACCTTGAGGTTGATCGAGCCGTCCATCATGTGCTCGAGCGTCTGGAGGTCGGCGTCGGTGTGCATCCCCGTCTCGAGGATGTAGTAGGCGGCCGCCCCGTCCAGCTTGCGCCGGCCGACGAACGGCTGGAGGAAGCGGAACGTGGTGTTCGTGTCCAGGTAGGCGGTGACGGTCGAGACGGACTCGAAGACGAGGCGGTAGGAGCCGAACCGCTCCTTCAGGTCCTGGCTGAACTGGTTGGTCGTGGTCGTGAGCTGGTCGACGGCCCCCTTCTCCGTGACCGACAGCAACCGGACGATCGGCTCCGTCTGCTGCACCCCGAGGCTCTTCGAGTAGAGGTCGACGTACCGCACGAGCCCGCGGGCCTCGAACTGCGGGTACGGCGGGAACAATTGGGACATCTCGTCCCGGATCTGGGTGTAGGTCTTGTCCGTCACCACCCAGAGGGCCGGGACGCCCATCTTGAGCCCCTCGGCCACGAACAGCCGCGCGAGGACGTCCTTCCCCGTGTGGGTCGGGCCATTGAGGAGCAGCTGGGAGCCGAGCGGGTAGCCGCCGAACAGGAGGTCGTCCAGCCGCCGGACGCCGCTCTTCGCCCGGGATTCCTGCACCGCGGTCGTGACCTCGGTGTGCATCCGGTCGGCCTCCCACTCCGCCGCCTTGTGCTGGAGCTGCTCGAGCTCCTCCATCTTCTGATGGATGAACGTCTCCTTCGCGCGGAGCTCCTCTTCCTTGCGGGTGAGCTCCGAGCGTAGGTCATCGAGCTGCTTCTCCTTCGAGGACTGTTGGTCCGCGGGCACGACGGACGAGCGGAGCTGCTCGATGCGGCGCGCCTCGAGCTCGAGCGCCTGCTTCGTCATCTGCAGCTGCTGATCCCACGAAGCGAGCTCCTTTTCCTTGTAGGCGAGCGGCGTGCGCTTGCGCTCGAGCTCGTCGGTCCCGATCTTGATCTCCTCGAACCGCGTCCGCACCTCGTTCTCCCGGGCGTTGAGGTCCCGCTCGCGGGCCTCCAGCCGGGCCATCTGGTCCTGGAGGGACTGGGGGAGCGCCTCGGTCGAGCCCTTGAGCCGGTTCTCCCGGTCGCGGATCTGGTCGTTCTCGGACTTGAGGCCCCGCAGGTCGCTCTCGAGCTGCACGATGCGGCGCCGGAGGTCCGTCTCGCGCTCGATGTACCCCTGCTCGCGCTCGTTGAACTCGTCCTTGAGCTGCCGCTCCTTCTCCCGGAGCGCGGCCTCGTCGATGACGGGCGCGCCCGCGGGGGCCGCGGCCGACTTCGCGTCCACGATCTCGCCGTTCGGGCCCAGCGTGGCGCCGCCCTGCAGGAGGCGCAGCCTCAGGTCGGCGATCTCCGCATCCTTCGACTGGATCGCCTGCTCGCGGGCCTTCGCCTCGCGCGTGCGGACGTACTTGATGACGGCGATCGAGCCGCGCTTCACGTGCTCGATCTCGTCCTCGAGGGTCTTGCGCTTCGACCGTTCCTCGAAGAGCTGGCGCTGGAGGTCCTGGACCTCGGCGAGGATGGAGTGGGGGTCGAACGAGTCGCTCTTCACCCGGTCCAGAAGGCCGGTGAGCCACCGGACGACGGTCTCCTCCCGCTCGAGCACCTGGGCGGGCAGGGGAGCCGGCGCCGCCATCCCTCCGGACGGGGCGCTGGGGGCGACGGGCGGTGCCGAAACGTCAGAGGGTTCCGGGCCGCGGGGCGCGATCGGCGGTGGCCGGGTCTTCTCCGAGGCGTGGATCCACGCCTCCATCGCCCGGTCGTCGCCCTCGACCCACTTCTTCAGCACGTCCGTGGAGTCCTTCGCGGAGACGCGGACGGGCCGGCGCTTCGGCCGCTCGGCGCGGCGGACCGAATCCATCCACCGCTCGACGATCTTCTCCCCGTCGACCCGGGGACGCTCCGCGGGCGCCGGCTCCGCCCCCGGGGGATCCCGGCTCTGGGCCTCGGCGCGGGTCCGGAGTCGCTGGATGTCGGCCGTCGCGAGGCCGAGGGATTCGAGCTCGGCGTCGGAGAGCTCTCGGAGCTTCTGGGGGGAGTCGTGGCCCGAGCTCACCAGTTTCTCGGCGAGCTCGGTCGAGAGGCCGAGCTGCTTGCTCAGCTGGGCCGTCGGGTCGTCGGGGCCGGGGTCCCTCCCGCGGGCCAGTTCGGCCGGTTCGCTCATTCCCCCCGCTGCGACTACTTAAGCGCGACGTGGGGTCTTAAGATGTCCGGCAACCCGGTCTTGACGAAAACGACCCTCGGAGAGGGGGAGGCCCCCGAGGCCCGTCGTGGGGATAAATAGCGCAGCGCCTCCCACCTCTCGATGGACCTCGAGCGTCGGATCGACCTCGTCGAGCGCCACACGACGGAGGTCCTGACCCGCGAGGAGCTGAAGTCGCTCCTCGAGCGGGAGACCCGCCCGCGGGCGTACATCGGCTTCGAGCCATCGGGGCGGCTCCACGTCGGCCACCTGGTCACGGTCCGCAAGATGCGCGACCTCCAGGAAGCCGGCTTCGAGCTCACGGTCTTCCTGGCGGACTGGCACGCCTGGATCAACGACAAGCTGGGCGGCTCGCTCGAACGGATCCAAGCGTCGGGCCGCTACATGCAGGCCGCGTTCACGGCGCTCGGCGTGGACCCGGCGCGGGCGCGCTACCGCTGGGCGAACGAGCTCGTCGCCCGCCCCGACTACTGGGCGCGGGTCGTTCGGGTGGCGAAGGCGACCACGCTCGCGCGCACGAAGCGGGCGATGACGGTGCTGGGCCGGGGGGAGGAGGAGGGGAACCTCGACACCGCGAAGCTGTTCTACCCGCCGATGCAGGCCGCCGACATCTTCGAGCTCCCCGTCGACCTCGCCTACGCGGGGACCGACCAACGGCGCGCGCACATCCTAGCCCGCGAGGTCGCCCACCACTACGACTGGCCGGTGCCCGTCGCGATCCACACTGCGCTCATTTCGTCGCTGAAGGGGGGAGGCCGCATGGACCCGGTCGAGGGGGCCGTCGAGCGGAAGATGTCGAAATCCGACCCGACCGCCGGCATCCCGCTCCCGTCCACACCCGAAGAGATCGCGCAGCGGCTCGCCGCCGCGTTCTGTCCGGTGAAGGAGGTGGACGGGAACCCGATCGTCGAGCTCGTGCGGCACGTGGTGTTCCCGTGGGAGGGAACGCTCACCCTCTCGCGCCCCGAGAAGTTCGGCGGGCCGGTCACGTTCTCCGACGCGGCCGGGTTCCTCGAGGCCTGGCAGAAGGGCGAGGCGCATCCCAAGGATGTGAAGGACGCCGTGGCGGCGGCCCTCGTTCGGATCCTCGCCCCCGCAACGGCCGAGCTCACGAGGATCCCGGACACGTTCAGCGCTCCGGCGTGAGCGTTCTGCGCCGGTTCCGGCGAGCGGGCGCGCGCACACTTAAATAGGGACGACCGTACGCGGCTCCACCCGTGAGCCGAGGACCCCTTCGGGGTTCCGCTGACGCGAGGCAACCATGGCACGACCCATCTACGTCCGGTTCGAGACGCCGAGCGATATCGCCGACAAGGCGCTGCAACTGGTGCAGATCGCCACCGAGACCGGCAAGGTCCGGGTCGGCACCAATGAAGTGACCAAGTCGAGCGAGCGGGCCGAGGCGAAGCTCGTCGTCATGGCGGAGGACGTCGACCCGGTGGAGATCCTGATCCACGTTCCGATGCTCTGCGAAGAGAAGCGGATCCCGTACGTCTACGTCCCGAAGAAGCAGCGGCTCGGCCAGTCGGCGGGGCTCACCAAGTCCGCGGCCAGCGTCGCCGTGGTGGAACCCGGCGAGGCGAAGGCCCTCCTCGAAGAGCTCGCGAACGCGCTGCCGGCCCTCAAGAAGTAGGCCGATCGGGCGGGAGAGGGGCGATGGCCGAGGAGAAGGGGTCGCCGGCGGAGGTCGTGGAGCTGATCGGCCGGACCGGCATGGCCGGCGAGGCGACGCAGGTCAAGGTCCGGGTTCTCGCCGGACGCGACCGCGGCAAGATCATCACCCGGAACGTGGCGGGACCGATCCGGCTCGGCGACGTGCTCATCCTGCGCGAGACGGCCCGCGAGGCCCGGAAGCTCTCGGTCCGCTGAAGGAAAGGGGATCGTCAATGGTCGTCAAGCGACAGTGCACGTTCTGCGCCGGCGAGGTCGAGCCCGGAACCGGCACGATGTTCGTGAAGCGCGACGGGTCGGTGTTCTACTTCTGCTCCTCGTCGTGCCGCAAGCAGCAGCTCAACCTGGGCCGGGTCGGCCACCGGCTGAAGTGGACCCGCGCCCACACGCTGAAGCGGGCACAGGCCCAGTCCACGGCCCAGCGGGCTTCGCGGGCCGTGCCGGGAGCGCCGGCACGTTCGACCCCGCCCCGGGCTCCTGCGCCCGCGGCCGCGCCGCCGGCCGGAGCGGCCGAGGCCGCCCCATCGCCGAGCGAGGAGGCCGCTCCGGCGCCTCCCACCCAGGCTCCATCGGCGAACCCCCCGAAGGGAACCGCGAAGCCCAAGTCCAAGGCGTCGAAGCCGTCGAAGGCCACCGGGTCCGCGCCCAAGTCGTAGTCTCGCCGTCTCCTTCCACTCGAGCGTCGAGGTTGATACCGCGGTCGCGGGCTCGCGCCGTGGATGGCTCGTTCCGGCGGGGCCGCTCCGGTCGCACGGTGGGTTTCGGCCAGCGAGATCGGTGAGTACACCTACTGCCCGCGGGCCTGGTGGTACCACGGTCACCCGCCGCCGGGCGCCCCGCGCGGGGAGATGCTCGAGCGCCAGGAATGGGGAACCCGCTTCCACGAAGCCGACCTCCGGGCGACCCGGCGCCGGGACGAGTGGTCCGGGGCACTGGTCCTCGCCGCCATCGTGTCGTTCGTGGTTCTCGTCCTCGCGGGAATCGTGCTGTACCTCGGTCGATGATCTCCCCGGTCCTCCTCGGTGTTCTCGCGGTGGCGCTCGTTGCGCTCCTGCTCTCCATCCGCGCCCTCGGTCGGCTGAGGCGCGACCGCCGGCGGGGCGCCCTGGTGTCGGTGGACGTCGACCGTCCCCGGTCTCCCATGCGGGCGTCTTCGATCGGCCTCGTCGGCCGGCCCGACGAACTGCGCCGTCTCCCGGACGGGAGGGTCGTCCCGGTGGAGCTCAAGAGCCGGAGCTCTCCCCGCCGCGGACCTCCCCCGTCGCATCGTCTCCAGGTCGAGGCATACTGCTTTCTGGTCGAGGAATCGACGGGGCGTTCGCCGCCGCATGGGGTCCTCCGGTACGGGGACGGTATCGAGTGGACCGTCGCCTGGAACCCCGCGGCCCGGGCCCGGGTGGTGTCGGCCGTCGGGGCGGTTCGACGCCGGTACGGGGGAGAGGCGGCCCCGGCTCCGGCCAAATGCGCCCGGTGCGTATGGTATCCCGTCTGCGACGCCCGCGCCGGTAGCTAGGCCGGGCGACGCCGAGCCCAGAAGACGTGGGTGCGGTACGGCAGCACGAGATGTCCACCGACGTGGGCTTCGGGGCTCCGGTCCAGAAGCTCCCGGACCTCCCCCAGGACCTGCTCGCGGTCGCTCTCGGGCAACATGGCGATGAAGCTGATCGACCGCACCCGGTCCAGCATCCCCTCGAGGTCGAAGTGCTGGTCGAACCGGAACTCGGCGGCGTGGACCGGTCCGAACTTCCCCGACGCCTCGAGCGGTCCCCTCCACGCCATCGAGCGACCCCGGGGTAGTCCGGTGTCGCGCCGGTCGAGTATCCGCGTCAGCTCGGCGACCCACGGGACGGATTCGTCCCGTAGGTTCCAAACGAGTCCGAGACCACCTTCGGGTCGCAGCACCCTCGCCACCTCCACGCTCGCGCGGGCCGCATCGAACCAGTGGAACGCTTGGGCCGACACCACCGCGTCCACTGCGCCGTCGGGCAGATCGATCGCTTCGGCCGTTCCCTCCACGAGCGGCACCGCGGGAAGCTGCCGGCGAAGGATCGCCCGCATGCCGGCCGTGGGCTCGAGCGCGAGGAGGCGCGCCCCCGTGGGGCCGAGAGCCCGGGTGAACTTGCCCGTGCCCGCTCCCAGGTCCAGCACGCTCCGTCCCGGCCCGATCCCGAGTTCGCTCGCCAGGTGGCGGACGGCCTCGGCGGGGTACTCCGGTCGGCTTCGCTCGTACGCCTCGGCGGCCCGGTCGAAACCCTCGACCATCGCGTGCGTGCCGTCGGGCATCCGGCGCCCCCGGGGCCCGTTCCCTCTTATCGACTCCGAGCGGCCGAAAGCTTTTGGCGGCGACGCGGTTCGTCCACCGATGGCCGAGGGGACGCTCGAGCGCACGCTGGTGTTGATCAAGCCCGACGGGGTCAAGCGGGGACTCGCGGGCGAGATCCTGGGCCGCCTCGAGCGCAAGGGATTGAAGGTCGTGGCCGCCCGCATGGTGCGGGTCGCCCCCGAGCTCGCGAGCCGACACTACGCGGAGCACGAGTCGAAGCCGTTCTACCCGGGTCTCGTCCAGCACATCACATCGGGCCCCGTGCTCGCGATCGCCGTGGAGGGACGCTCGGCGATCTCCGTCGTGCGCCTGTTGACGGGCGCGACCAATCCGCAGACGGCGGCCCCGGGTACGGTCCGCGGCGATTTCGGGCTCGCGGTCACCCCCAACCTGATCCACGCCTCGGACTCGCCCGCGTCGGCGGAGCGGGAGCTCGGCCTGTTCTTCCACGCCGAGGACTACCACTCCTACACCCGAACGGACGAGGAGTTCACGTAGACCGGATGGGCGCGACGGTCGGGACGGCGGCCCGCGCGCTTCGAGCGGGGCAGCTCGTCGTCTATCCGACCGATACGCTCTGGGGCCTCGGAGCCTTGGCGACCCAGTCGCGGGGGGTCGAGCGGCTTATCCGGGCCAAGCGACGCCCGGGCGGGCTTCCGCTCTCGGTCGCCGTCTCCTCCCTGGAGGAGCTCGAGGAATGGGCGACGCTCACCCCAGCACGCCGAGCGTTCATCCGCCGATACCTCCCCGGACCGGTCACCGTGATTCT
>DASQHP010000138.1:0-2630 GCA_035632035.1 Thermoplasmata archaeon
GCGGGTGGCGCCCCCTCGCCCGTTCCTGGAGCGGCTCATGTCCGGGGCGGCCGTCCAGATGGCGGATGGGGTCCGAACGACCCTCGGGGACTTCGTCGAGGATTCGCTCCTCGACTCCTGGTTCCGCGGTCCTCGGTGACCGAGAAACCGAGCCGTTAAGTACCTCCGCCCGGTCTTCGGGACGATGCCCGCCGACAACAAGCGCTCGGGGTTCCACTCCGCCGCGGGTCTCATCCAGTACTACGACATGGAGGAGAGCCGGGCGCTCAAGATCGACCCGATGCTGGTCCTGATACTGGGGATCGGCGCTGCGATCTTCGTCGAGGTCCTCAACTGGCGGTTCGTCTGAGCCACGGCTTAGGCGATCGTGGCGGCCGCGCTGGGCGATAGGCCCGGAAGGAAACGGTTCTCGGGGGATCGGCCCAGCAAGACGACCTTCGACTCCGGTGATTCATCCAGGATACGATACCCGCTCGCCCCCGCGAGGCGGTGGGCGAACGACTGGATCTCCTCGTGCGTTGGCACATGGTCTCGCCCGAGCCGCTGACGCGACTTCCCCATGTAGACGTACCCTTTCGGCTCGATGAAATCCGGTCGCGCCTCCTGGTCCAGTTCGGCGTAGTCACGGACCCAGCCGAGGTTCCAGCCCCGCACGAGGGTGTGGCGCACGACCCGGCGCGTGGGGAGATGCCGGAGAATACGCAGCGATTCGAGCACCCGTTCCCAGGCATCCTCCTGGGCGGGCAGGGTGAGGCGTCGGAACACCTCCCGATTCGGTGCGGTGACCGACACGTAGAGCTGCGTCGGGAGCGGGTCGAGCGCACGCAACCCGTCGGGATTGGTTCCGTTGGTGACGAGGAACGTGGTTATCCCTTCGGCATGGCAGAGCTCGAGGAACCGGTTCATCTTCGGATAGAGCGTCGGCTCGCCCGTCAACGAGATCGCGATGTGGCGCGGACGCTGGGCTTCGGCCCATCGTTCCCCCGATACGCCGGCTTCCCCCTTGAACCCCGAGAGGATGCGGCGCTGCGCCTCGATCGACCGCTCGAGCAGTCGTTCGGGCTCGTCATACTCGGCCATCATCTCGTCGTTCTCCCACCCCTGGTTCCGCCAGCAGAACCGGCAGTGCAGATTGCACGAGTCGATCGCCGGGGACATCTGCAGGCAGCGGTGGCTCTGGATGCCGTAGAACCGGCCCTTGTAGCAGTCCCGTCCCTGCGTCAGAGATTGGCGCGTCCAATAGCAGAGCTTGACGGCGCTGTGCCGCCCCGTAAGCTGGTAGCCCTGGTCGGAGAGCTCGTTGACCAGGTCCTGGTCGCCCATCGCCCTGACGAGCCGGACGGCCGCCTTAAGGCTTTTCGACGACGACGCCGACCGGTTGGATCTGGGCTCTCAACGAGAGTGAATTCAGCAGTACGGAGGTCGAGGAGAGACCCATGGCGAGGGCTCCCACGATGGGGAGCACGGTGAACAGACCCAGACCGAACACCGGGACCAGGACCCCCGCCGCCACGGGGAGAAGCACGCTGTTGTAGCCGATCGCCCAGAAGAGGTTCTGTCGGACCTTGCGGACCGTTCGGCGTCCCGCTCCCAATGCGAGGGGTACGCCCGCGAAATCGGACCGGACCAAGATGATGTGGCCGGACTCCTTCGCCACATCGGTTCCCGCACCAATGGCGATCCCGACATCGGCCGCGAGCAGCGCCGGGGCGTCGTTGATCCCATCTCCCACGAACGCGACCCGGCGCCCCTTCGCCTGGAGGGAGCGCAGGAGGTCGAGCTTGGCGGCGGGCGAGAGTCCGGCATGGACCTCCTGGATGCCCACGGCTTCCGCGACAGAGTGGGCGGCGGCCGGATGATCTCCCGTCGCCATCACCACCTGGATCCCCTCCGAGGTGAGGGCACGCACCGCGGCTCGGGCACCTTCGGAAGCGGGGTCTGAGAAGCCGAGGAGACCCACCGCCCTGTTCCCAACCGAGACGATCGACCAGCTGGTGCCGGCCGCCTCCATGCGGCTCGCCTCGCTCCGAAGGGGCTCGTTCCCCGCCCCGGAGAGGCGGGAGAGATCTCCCCGGTGAACCGAGACCGACTCGGCGCCTCGCCGCGCGAGGATCCCCTGGCCCGGCTCCTCATGGAGGTCGACGAGCGGTTCGGGGGTAACGCCCGAGCTCTGGGCGGCCTCGCGCACCGCGCGGCTCAAAGGATGACGAGAGTCCTTCTCGAGGCCTGCCGCCAGACGGAGGAGGTCGTCCCGAGACACGCCCGCCGCGGGTGCGAGCTCGGTCAGGGCGGGCCGTCCCCGGGTCAGCGTCCCGGTCTTGTCGGTAAGCACCGTGTCGATCCGCGCCGTTCGCTCGATCGCGTCCTTCCCCCGGAAGAGCACGCCTTCCTCGGCCGCCCGTCCCGTGCCCACCAACAGCGCCGCGGGGGTCGCGAGGCCGAATGCGCACGGGCACGCCGTGATGGCGACCGAGACGAACACGAGGACCGCGATCGTGAACCCGGCCCCGAGTACGAACCACGCGAGGGCGGCCGCCCCGGCGAGTACCAGGACGAACGGAACGAACCGCTGGGCGATGCGGTCGGCGGTCCGCTGCAACGGGACCTGGCTGGATTCCGCCTCCACGACC
>DASQHP010000139.1:0-3991 GCA_035632035.1 Thermoplasmata archaeon
CCCAAGGGCTGCCCCAGGTCGAGCCGCCCGGTCGCCGGCGTGACGTTGACGACCCGGATCGTTGGATCCTGAAACACCCGGATGGCCGCCACGGGGCTCATCGACGACGCTCCGTTGGTATCGGTGGCCGTGGCGGACACGCTGAACCACCCGGCCGTTGAAGGACGGCATGAGAACGTCGGTCCCGGCGAAGCGACGCAGCTCGTCGGCAGCCCCTGCCAGGCGAATGTCGTTCCGCCCGATCCGCCTGCCACCGAGGCGGTTACGGTTAGGCTCTGTCCAATATCCACCGAAGACTTCGAGAGAATCAGAGATCCCAGCACGGGATCCGGAAAGACGGTGAACGTGAGGATGGGGCTTCGCAACGTGTAACCGCCGGATTCTCCGACCGAGAACTGAACGGTGTCCGACCCGGACCCGGGATTCAGGGAGCAGTTGAGGTTCTCGACCGTCGACGAGGGAAGGCAGCCCGTCAGAAGGAGGGAGGTCGTCGTCCACGCGGCCAGGGTCGGGTTGGAGTCGAGGTGGCCGATGCCCACGGGTTCGTAGAATCCGACCGCCGATGCCTGGCCCGCATCGATGGAGCCCGGGGTCGAAACGGGCGTGGGGAGCTTCGCGTCGGTGGTGAACGACCACCAGTTGCCGCTCGAGACCAGCGACGTGTTCTGGGCGGCCTCCCAGTGGGGCCCGTACGGGCTGGCCGCCGAGGCCTCCACGTACTGGGCGGTCACATCCCCGGGGGACATCGTCCAGGACCCGCTCGCCGTCGTCGTGTAGCACGTCGTGGCCGTGGACGGATTCCATTCGTCCGACAACGGCGTGAAGTGGACGATGTAGGCACCGGCGACGAACAGATAGGTTATGGTCGGCAAGGCCGAATAGGTCAGGCACGCCGTGGCGACCGGGTCGGCGATCTCGGTCATCGGACCGGTGAAGAAGCCCGCATGGCTCGATAGCTGGAAGTAGTTCGAACTGGGGTTCGAGCCCCCGTCGGGTTGAGGCTCGCAGTCGATGTACGGCGTCTGTGGGTTCGTCAGGTCGTAGACCGAGAAGCAGACATCGCCGGTGGTGGCCCCGCTGGTGGATATCGCGAGCCCGAGCTGGACCATGTCGTTGGTCTGCAGTCGCATGGTGGAGCCACTGCAAGGCCCGTAGACCGAGGTTCCGGCGTTGTTGAAGATCTCCGCCTGAGGCAGCAGCCCGGGTTCGCACCAGTTCTCCCCGACGACGGACTGGAACCAGTCGCCCATGTTCGTGTAGCCGTTGAGCTCGAACGCGATCTGGTACGAGCTCGCCGGGACCTGAACATCCACGTAGAGGGAGGTGAATCCCGTCCCTCCGGAACAGCCCCCGACAACGCCCGGAAAGCAGGCCTGGTCGATCGAGGCGCCTTCCTGCATGTAGAACGCGCAGTTACTGCAGCTCACCCCGGGGGCCAGCGGCGTCCCACGCATGGTCCAGGGCGGGACGGCCGCGAGATCCCGTTCCGACACGGCCGGCACGGGGTGGCCGTTATGCGCTAACGCGGTCCGCGCCGAATCCCCCTGCGAGCCCGGGAAAGATTGGAACAGGGTTGGGGGTGACGCCACGAGGACGACTGCCAGCAGTGCGACGCCGACAGCCAAGAAGGCGGTCCGGGGTCTCGTCATGCACGACTAGCGCCTACCCAGCATCATCTGTGGCGATTGAGCGACAGGGAAGCGGGCGAGATATCAACGTGCCATGGCACGGGGTAGACGATTCTCATCGGCCGGCTTGGATCGCGGAATCCGAGAGACGCCGGCTGCCCTCCGTCATCGTGCTCTGCGGTGGGCCCGCGGAAGGCTCCGCACTCGACGGCTGGCCAGCGGTTCCCTCGGCCACCCTACTCAGTCGCCGCCGCGGCGGAGGGTTGAGAATCGGTGCCGAGAATTGGCGAAGGCTAAAAAGCCGCGGCATCGTCGGCGCCCGGCCGGGCGGCGCCGCCTTGGGACTAGGCGGGAGCCGCCCGACAGGCCGGAAGAATCCGAGGTCATGTCGGTCAGAGGAGGCAAGGCCCGCGACCAACGGCGTCGTGGTGTCCTGTCCATTGCGTGCCTACTCCTGGTTCTTCTGTCGGGGTCCGCCATCGGGGGTCCGCCCGCCCACACCCGAGCGGCCCCGGGAGTCGTTCCGGCGCTGGCGGCCCCTGACCGTGAGCTCGCACCCCTCCCCGCGAGTGCGATCAACACGACTCTTTCAGTGGGAGGCCTCACCGGCTACCTGTCACCCGAGTTCTGGGGGACGACGGTGAACAACGAAGTTCACCTCCTCCGGGGAGAGGCCACGGCGGTCAACGCGACCCCGGTGCGGGTCCTCGTCTGGCCGGGAGCGATGGCGGGGGAGGACTATGACCCGCTCACGGGCACCCACTACAACACCTACTCCGGGACCCCCAGCCCCGCGCTCACCACCGAGGCGCAATTCGTGGCGATGTGCCGGGCGATCCACTGCATATCGATCGTTCAGCTACCGGCGGAGATCGACAATCCCTCGTATGCCGAGCGGATCGTCAATTACACCGAGGTCAATCTGAGCTTCCAGCCTTCGTACTGGATGCTGGGCAACGAGCCCGAGCTCTGGCAACACTGGAAGGTCCCCTGGAGCCAGTGGCCCACGCACTACACGACGGGGCCTACGCCCACGCAGTTCGGCGACGAGGTCCTCGCCTACGTGGCCAAGATCCGGAACGTCGATAACACGACGCCCATTCTGGGACTGCCGGCATCGGGATGCACGTGTGGCTACTGGACCTTCGCCCAGTGGATCTCGGGAGTGCTGGCGGTCACCGGCTCCAAGATCCAGGCGGTGGCCTTCCACGAGTATCCGGCGGGCTGGCTCGGGACCGGCGACGGGAGCCTACTCGCGTTCTACCAGACGATCCAGAGCGCCGCCAATATCCCCACCCGCATGGTCGCCGCGCGCGCGGCGGTCCAGAGCTCCTGTTCGGGGTGCAATGTCTCCGTCTTCATCAGCGAGCTCGGCTCGGCGCTTTCGTGGTCCACCTACGGGCCGTACGCCGCCGGCTTTTCTGGCGCGCTCAGCATCGCCGCCCAGGTCACCCAGGCCATGGACGTGAACCTGACCAACCTCGACCTCTTCGCGACTGAGCTCGCGACGTCCAACTCATGGTTCAACCAGACCGGCTACGCCCGGCCGGACTACGCCCTCTACACCTCGATCCTGACCCACTTGGGCACGGCGATCCACCCGGTCAACTTCACCGGTCTCGGAGGATCCGTGTACGGGATCGCGACCGGGGACCCGAACGATGCGAACCGTCAGGACCTCCTGGTCGTGAACGCCAACATCACCCATTCGATCGCCTTTACGCCGCAGTTCGCGGACCAATCCACCGCGGCCCCCGTCCAGGCGCTGTTCTGGAACGGCTCCATCCATACCACCGCCTCGAACTACACCACGTGGGTCGAACCGTTCACTCCCCAGCCGCTCGTCCAGCAGGACCCAATGGGACTCCCCGGGAGCTACGTTCTGCCTCCCCAGAGCCTCGTCCTGTTCGAATCGTATCCCGCGGGCGGGACCTACGTGCGGGTCGCCGCCGTCGGTGTTCCGGCCAACACCTCGTGGTACGCGAGCGTCGGTTCCCAGTTCTACACCACGACGAACCGCAATCTCTCCCTCCTGCTCGCCCCGGGCTCCTACACTGTCGCGAGCGTCCCCCTGCCGTTGCCCATCGGCGGGAAGGAGCGGACCCCGTCGGAACGTCTCGCCCCGTTCGCGGCCTCCCCCGCGACCGTGTCGGGCGCGTACACGAATCTCAGCCTCCAATTCGTCCCCCAGTGGAGGGTCAACGTCTCCTCCTCGCCGGCCGCCGAAGGGTCCGCTTCGCCCGACGTGGGGTGGTGGAACGCAAGCCAGCCGCTGAGGCTCTCCGCCACCCCCGGTCGAGGGAACACGTTCACGCGGTGGAGCGGCTGGGGGCCGGGAAGCTACAACGGATCGTGGCCGATGA
>DASQHP010000140.1:0-24701 GCA_035632035.1 Thermoplasmata archaeon
GGCGACGAACGTGAAGTTGCCCCCCGTTACATCGTAGAGGTAGAGGTACGCGGCGGCCCCCACGGACGCATAGGCGCCTCCATACGCCCCCGTCGCGGAGATCGTGAGGGCGGCGTGCGCGACCACGGAGGTGTTCCACACCGCGGTCACGACGTTCAGCCCTCGGTGCGGCGCAGCGAACGCCGGGGACGTGACCGATGCCGACCCCGAAATGTAACCGCTCGAGCTCGTGAGGGTGCATCCGCTCACGCGGGTCTGGGCGCCCATCGTGAACGTGCCGGTCGATGCCGCCCAGGAGGGAGCGCCATGCTCGACGGCGACGGCCCCGCACCCGTACGACGATAGGTAGTTGCTCATCGTGCTCGTGAAGGACGTGTAGGGCGCCGCGAACGAGACGCTCCCGCTGGCGGCGGCAAAGGGTGCCGCGAGGAGCACGGCGAAGGCGATCCCCCCCAAGAAGGCCCCACTGCCCAGCACCCGTCGGCCCCCGAGCCGGGACTTCCTGCTCGGTCGGCTGTCGCGAACGGTCTCCGCCCGACCTCGACTTCCGCTCTGCGCACTGCTCATCGATTCTTCCTCGTACCCGCCCGAACTTGGGTCGGTTCGGCCCACCGAACCGGGCTACATAGACCTCGACCCGCCGGTCGTCCGACCCTCCCGGCGAACGAGGCCGTTTCATCCGGACCCCTCCCGGTGAGAGCCCACGGGGGAGACGGTCCACCCGCTTCGCCGGGGGTTTAAATACCCCCACCCGGCGTACTATCTCGCGGAGCCTGTTTTCCCGTGCGCCGCTTCCGCACTATCCGGCAGCATCGCCGCCGCGCGAACAAAGCCCAGGTCGCGGCCGTCGCCACGATCCTCGGGCTCCTCCTCGTCGTGACGTTCATCTCGCAGTTCGTGCTCCAGCCGCTCCCCGCCCAGATGGCGGGGCTCGAAACGGAACATACGTTCCAGGTCGAGAACCAGCTCTCGCGGCTCCAGGCGACCATCCTGGCCGAGGCGATACACCCTCAGTACCATCTCGCGCTGAGCTCCCCCATCACCCTCGGCTCGCAGGCCGCCCCCCCGTGGGGCTACGCGTCGCCGGGACAGATCCTCCCCGAAGGCGGCTCCGTGCGGACCGTCACGAACTATCAGATCTCCCACGTCGTGCCGCACGAGCCCCGCTGGAACTTCGGCTCGAGCTGTCTCCTGAACGGATCGGGGAAGTGCGCCGGGAACGGGAACATCGATACCTGGAACGTCACCAATCAGAACAACTCGGCTTTCACCATCACGGTGAACGGCAACCGCAACTCGATCCAGTACAACATCACCGGCAACAACGACACCATCACCATCGACTGGACCGGCGGCGACACGGGATTCGTGAACTTCATCATCAACGGCTCCGACGACCACATCATCTACAACAAGGGCGGCTCGGATACGACGACCCCGACCGCGAACTTCTTCTTCTACGGCCAGCGCGACATCTTCGACTTCAATCCGTCCGGCTCGCACTCGTCGAAGGGCGGAATGACGGTCAACGTCGTCTTCGTGGGTACCCTGAGCCTCATCTGCCCCTACGGCAACCTCTCCGCGACGGACCGGATCGGCGCCCTCGGTACCGGCGGGTCCAACCTCGACATGAACGTCATCTGGTGGAACGCGGTCGGCTACACCTCCCGCCCGCACACCATCCCCTACCCCGGCGGGTCGGGGTCGAACGAGTCGCTCACGTTCCAGAACTTCACCGGTGTGGTCGGCTGCGCGTTCACGCTCGCCTATTCGACCAACTACGCGAACCAGTACGGCGCCGGCATCCTCGTCCACCTGTTCAACACGTACTCCCCGCAGACGGACGTCGCGTACGATCAGGGCGCTGTCGTGGAGGAGTCGACCGGCGGCTCGTCCATCATGGTGAGCCCTCCCGAGCTCATCTACTCCGTCCAACCCCAGGGGGTGATCGCCGACCTAACCCTGGTCGACCTCGTCGGTTCCTTCAGCTCCAGCGGCGGCTTCGAGACCGCCGACGTGACCTCGACGGTCCTCAACGTCCAGACGCTGAACATCCAGAACGGGGTCAACCGGTTCTATCTCTCCACCCCGCTGTTCTTCAACGTCACCACGGCGTTCCCGCAGGCGTGGGCCACGTTCTTCCAGTCCGCTCCGGCCGTGTTCCACGCCGTCGGATGCAGCTCTTCCGTGGTGATCCCGGCCCCGTACACCTGCCTCGCCCCGCCGTCCGGTGTCCTCACCACCGTCTCCGCCGCGCTCTCCGCGCAGGGGCTCTCGGTGACGACCATCATCGCGAGCGTCTCGGTGGTCTAGGCGGCGGGCGCTCCGCTTCGGCAAACTTATCTCTCAGGGACCCTCCCAATTCGGGGTAAGGGACGTGGGTCCGGCAGCCGAGGGACTCGTCGTAGTTCGGCGAGCCTTGGTCTCCGTGGACGATCCGCGGGGGCTCGTTCCTTTCGGTCGATCCCTCCTGGACGCCGGCGTCGAGCTCTTGGCCACCGAGGGGACCCGGCGACGGCTTCACGAGGGAGGGGTTCCGGCCCGGCCCGCCGAGGAGCTCACGGGGATCGGCGCGTGGTTCGGGGGCCGCATCAAGACCCTCCACCCCGGACTCCTCGGAGGGATCCTGGCTCCGCGAACGGCCGACGGGCTCGCGGAGCTGGAGCGCAGGGGCCTGCTCCCCATCGACCTCGTGGCGGTGAACTTCTACCCATTCGCCCGCCGGCTGGGTGAGGATCCGCGGGCGGACGACCTCGAGGAGTTCGTCGACGTCGGGGGAGTCACTCTCGCCCGTGCGGCGGCCAAGAACCACGCCTGGGTCGCCGGCCTCACGGACCCGGGCCAGTACGGGGCCGTGCAGCGGGAGCTCACCGCATCCGGGGGCGCGCTCTCCCTCGAGACGCGACGGGCCTTGGCCGTGGCAGCGTTCGAGCGGACCGCGGCGTACGATGCTCTCATCGCACGGGGCATCCGCCGGGCCCCGGCCCCCACGGAATTCCCCGACCGGGTCGTTCTTCAACGGGAGTCGGTGCGGCTGCGCTACGGAGAGAATCCCCACCAGGCGGCCGCCGTGTACCGGATGGAGGCGGGAGCCCCCTCGGGGTTCCGGGCGGAACCGTTCGAGCTACTCAAGGGCGACGCGCTCTCGTTCACGAACCTCCTCGATCTCGAGACGGCGGTCGCGACCGTCGCGGAGTTCACGACCCCCACCGCCGCCGTCGTGAAGCACGCCACGCCCATAGGGGTCGCCTCGTCGGAGACCGTGACGGAGGCGATCGCCCGGGCCGTCGGCACCGACCCCGTCGCCCGGTATGGGTGCGTCGTCGCCGTCAACCGGCCGCTGACCCCAACGGAGGTGGCGCCGTTCCACGGCGTGTTCGTGGACCTGCTGGCCGCCCCCGAGGTCGAGGCCGGGGCGGCCGAGCTTCTGGCCGCCCGGCGCAAGCTCAAGGTGGTCCGCACCGGCCCGCGCTCGCTCGCGGAACCCACCTGGGAGGCCCACAGCGCCCTCGGCCGCGTTCTCCTCCAGGAGTCCGACCGGCGGGAGCTCGACGCGAAGGATCTCCGGCTCGTCACTTCCCGGCCCGCGACGGACGAGGAGCAGCGGGCGCTCCAATTCGCGTGGCGCGTCGTCCGCCACGCCAAGTCGAACGCCATCGTGCTCGCGCGGGGTTCGGCGACCGTGGGGATGGGCTCGGGACAACCGACGCGGGTGAAGGCCGTCGAGCTCGCCGTCGGGGTGGCGGGTCCCCGGGCGGCGGGATCCGTCCTGGCCTCCGACGCCTTCTTCCCGTTCCCCGATGGGATGGAGGTCGCCGCTCGGGCCGGGGTGACCGCCGTCATCCAGCCGGGTGGGAGCCTTCGGGACCGCGAGGTGATCGAGGTGGCCGAGCGCCACGGGATCTCGATGTACCTCACCGGCTGGCGCGTCTTCCGGCACTGAACGACGCACGGGCTTTATCGGGCCCCCAACTCCGGAGGCCGTGGCTCGGCCCCAACGCAGGGCGCGCGCGTCCCGGTTCGAGTACGGCCGCGTGGCGCAGCCTCTCCTCGTCTGGTTCCGGCGCCATCGTCGCCCCCTTCCGTGGCGGCATCACCGTACTCCGTATCGTACCTGGATCGCGGAGGTGATGCTCCAGCAGACCCGGATCGCGCAGGCGGTTCCCTACTTCGAGCGGTTCGTGCGTCGATTCCCCACGGTCGCCCGTCTGGCGGCGGCCAGCGAGGAGGACGTGCTGAAGGCGTGGGAGGGCGCCGGCTACTACGCCCGGGCCCGGAATCTCCACCGGGCGGCGCAGATCATCGTCCACGATCGGAGCGGACGGATCCCGGGAACCGTGGACGAGCTGAGCGAGCTGCCGGGGATCGGTCCGTACATGGCCGCCGCCATCGCGAGCCAGGCGTTCGGGGCACCGGTCGTCGCTCTCGACGCGAACGGGCTGCGGGTGGTGGCGCGGTGGACGGTCGAACGGGGGGACCCGCGAAGCCCGCCCGTCCGTCGGCGCCTCTCGGAGTCGGTGCGAGGGGCCGTCCCCGCCGGTGAGAGCGGCGACTTCAACGAGGCGCTGATGGAGCTCGGGGAGACGATCTGCCAACCCCGCCGCCCTCGCTGCGGCGAGTGCCCCGTCGCGCACCTGTGCCTCGCCGTTCGGACCGTCCCCGATCCCGGAACGATCCCCCGGCGGGCGGGGCATGCGCCCAAGCCTACCATCGAGGCCGCGGTGATCGGGGTGCAGAGGCGGGGGCGCTGGCTCGTCCAGAAGCGCCGGTCAGCAGGTCTGCTCGGAGGGCTCTGGGAGCTCCCCGGAGGTAAGCTGCTCGCCGGCGAGCGGCCGGAACTGGCCGCGGAGCGGGAGCTTCGCGAGGAGACCGGGCTCCGCGCCGGCCCGCTCGTCAGCGCGGGCGTGATCCGGCACGAGTACAGCCACTTCCGCGTCCGGCTGCATCTCTTCAGCGCCCCGTCCGCCACCGGGCGGCTCCGACCGTACCGAGGCCGGCGTTGGGTCACCGATGCGGAGTTCGAGCGCTTGCCCCGGCCGACGGCCACGCGGCGGGCGATGGAACGACTACGCGCGCTCCCGGTCGACCGGCGGGAGCACCTTTCCCGGATTGAGTAGACCGTCCGGGTCACACGCCCGCTTGACGTCCCGCAGCAGCTGGATCGCCGGTGCCTCCAGTTCGAGCCCCAGGTGCGGGGCCTTGAGCGCGCCGATCCCGTGCTCGGCGCTGATCGTTCCCGCTAGCTGCCGGGTGCCGGTCAGCAGGTCGCGGCGGAGGAGGTCGGCGCCCGGAAGGGTCGGGTCGATGGCGTAGTTCGGATGGAGGTTCCCGTCCCCGACGTGCCCGAACGTTGCCACGCGGGTCCCGTGGCGGTGGCCGACCTGTTCGACGAGCGCGACGAGCTCATCGAGCCGAGAGAGGGGCACCGCGACGTCTTCGCGGATCCTTTCCCCCATCTCGCGGTCGAGCGCGAGCCCGCTCTGGCCCCGCAGGGTCCACATCTCATCGGCGTCCGCGAGGACGAGCGGTTCCTCGGTGAGCCCGAGCCCGCGCAGTCGGTCCAGGACGTCGGCGAGAACCCGCGTCTCCTCGTCCTCGTCACCGCTCTCGATCTCGAGAAGGAGGGCCGCGCGATCCGGTGGGATCCGGCCTGGGGCCTCGGCCGCGAGCGCGTCCGCACACGCTCGGTCGAGATACTCGACCGCGCTCAGGCCGCGCAGGGGCCAGCGGGCGATGGCGCGGGCCACCGGCCCGATCCGGGACTCCGGTGGAAGGGGGACGATGATCCCCGTTCGCCGCGCCGGTCGAACCGCCAGCCGGACCGTCACTTCGGTCGTGAGGCCGAGGATCCCCTCGCTTCCGATGAACAGGCTAAGGAGGTCCGGGCCGGTCGACCGTTTGGTGGTACGCCCTCCCAGTTGGACGAGCTCGCCCGTCCCCAGCACGACCACGAGCGCGCTGACCCAGTTCCGCGTGGTGCCGTACTTGAACGAACGAGGACCGCTCGCGTTCGTGGCCACGTTGCCGCCGAGGGTCGAGACGGTCCAGGAGCCGGGGTTGGGAGGAAAGAAGAGCCCGTGCGGTGCGAGCGCCCGGTGGAGGTCCCGATTCACGACTCCCGGTCCGACCACCGCGACCCGATCGTCGGCCGCGATCTCGAGGACCCGATCCCAGCCGGAGAAATCGACGACGACGGATCCGCGGACCGGTACGGATTCGCCGTCGAGCGAGCTCCCCCCTCCGCGGGCGACGAGGGCCACCCGGTGGGTCCGGGCCCATCCGACGAGCCGGACGACGTCCGCCGCGTCGCGAGGTCGGACCCCTCCCAGCGGCTCGCCGCGGAGGTGGGAAGCGTCCCCACCGTACCGACTTCCCGCCTCGGCCGGAGCGATGACCTCGCCGCCGATGACCCCGCGCAGGGAATCGAGGGCATCGGGCACGGCGGCGGGTACCGGTCGAGGGGCTTACGGCTGGCGGGTCGGCTCCGGAGGCTCGATCGACTCCATGAGCTCGTGCACCGCGAACGGCCGCCGTATGAGAGCGTCCACCCCGACCTCGCGGGCGCGCGTCTCGATGGCCGCGGTCCGGTTCGCCGACAGGAGGAGGATCCGCAGACCGGGCGACTCCGACTTCGCCCGCTGGATGGACTGAACGGCCTCGGGGTCCTCCAGGTCGAGGTCGATGACCGCCACGGTCGGATGGGGGTCGGGCGGGCTCACGGTCCCCAGGCTGCGGAAGGTGGGTCCCTCGCCCACGACCCGGTGACGGTAGAGCCGCAGGAGGCCTCGGAGGAGCAGGCGGGTCTCCTCGGTGCCCCCGACGATGACGACGCTGGCCATCCCTCGTCCACCACGCCCCGGGCCCTCGAACCCCGGACCCCTCCCGCTCCCCCCCGGAGGGAGCCCGTCCGAGCCGAAGCTCGGGCGGTGGAGGGCGCAGGTCCCCGAAGACCGGGCGCGGTCCCTTCTCAGTGATTCAGGAAAGGGAGTCCGCTATCAACCTATGCGTGGAGTCCCCCTCGGCGTCTTTACCCTCCGGCGGGGACTGAGACCTGCGGACCGATCTCCGGGGCCATTTCCCACCGTTCGGGGGCACGGGGAAACTATATAGAGAGTGATGGGCTTACAGAGTTCGGCCTCGGGCACCGGTCGAAACCGCGCTGGGTGGCATCGTCCCTTGGACCTGGCGGGGCGGGACCGGTGCCTTCCCGCTCCCCGTCTCCACTGGGGCGATAGGTTATTGACGGTACGCGGGCACCCGCCGGTGATGCCGTTCCCGTTCGGCCCTTCCCGACGTGACCAGGTCCATCTCCTCTCCACGCTCCAGTCGCTCAACCCGACGTCCGTGGCCGGCCTCGCCGCCGCGCTCTCCTGGTCCGAGCGAAAGACCGAGCGGGTGATCCGGGATATCGCCGGAGCTCACCCGTCCCAGATCGCCTACGACCCGACCCGTCGGATGGTCTCCATCCGGTCCGTTCCCGCGGCCGCACCCCCGATGTCGATCTCCGGCGGCGTCGCGATGGCGCCGACGTTGTCCCCCACGCCGCCGACCCCGAGCCCGTCACCCACCCCCGTCGCGCCGCCGCTCCTTCCGAAAGCGTTCGGCGGGACCGCCCGCTGTCCCACGTGCGGGGTCGCGCTCGTGGCGACCTCCACCGGTGACGCCGCGGTGTGTCCCCAGTGCGGCCAGATCTCGACCCGACGCGGCCGTGTCAGCGCCGCGGCTCCCGCTCCAACCCCGTCCCCGTCCGGTCCCGCCGCACCCGTGCCCGTGGAGAGCGGCCGCACCGTGGTGCATGCGGGCGATCGTCGCTCCCAGGAGCTGTTCGCGGCCTGGGTGACCGCGCGTCCGATCCCCTGCCCGCGCTGCCGGACGACGCTGCGGCACCGCGGCGTCGGAGAATACGGCTGCCCATCGTGCGGGCACCGCGTCACGTTCGAGACGTCGGTGGGCGGCATCGGGAGCGCGCGGGGCGCCCCGAGCTCCAACTAGTCGTCGCCTCTGCGGCCTTTAGAACGGCACATCGGCCCGAACCCGGGACACGAGCGAGCCGTCCTGGATGGCGGCGGACACGCGTTCGATATCCGGCGCGGGTGAGCGGTCCGCCCCCAGGGGGGCGACCCGTTCGCGCAACGCGCGGAGCGCCGCCTCGCTTCCATGGCCGCCCCGGATGGGGCGACGAAGTTCGAGACCCTGGGCCGCCACGATCCACTCGACGGCGACGACGGTGCGCGCGTTCGCCATGAGGCGTTGGAGCTTCGCGCCGGCCCACGCGCCCATGCTGACGAAATCCTCCTGGTCGGCCGAGGTCGGGAGGCTCACCGCGCTCGCGGGATGGGCGAGCGTGGCGTTCTCGTTGACCAGCGCCGCCGCCAGGTACTGCGGGATCATGAACCCCGAGCTCACGCCGGGGTCCGGAGCAAGAAAGGCCGGGAGGCCCCGGTTGAGGGAGGGGTTGATCAGCCGCGCGATCCGCCGTTCCGAGAACCCGGCGATGTACTGCATCCCGAGCGCGAGCGTATCGAGCGCAAGGGCGAGGTGCTGGCCGTGGAAATTCCCGCCGCTGATGAACTCGTCCCCCCCGACCGCGACGGGATTGTCGGAGACCGCGTTGAGCTCCCGCTCGAGGATTCCGCCGGCAAAATCGAGGGCCAGCCGGACGGCCGCGAGGACCTGGGGGAGGCACCGCAGTGTGTACGGGTCCTGACCCCGGTACTCGCTGGGGCGACGGCCGAGCCCGCTCCCCTCGAGGAGCGTCCGCAGGATGGCGGCCTCCCGCCGCTGTTCGGGCTGATGCCGAAGGTCGCCGAGCCGGTCATCGAGCGACTCGGTGTTCCCGAGAAGCGCGTCGAAGCTCAGCGCCGCCGCCACCTCGGCGGCGGCCAGGAGCGCTCGGCCGTCCGCCACCGAGTGAGCGAGGTAGCTGGCCATGAGCGAGGTCCCGTTGATCAATGCGACCCCCTCCTTCTCGACCAACCCCAGCGGAGCGAGCCCGTGCCGGGCGAGCAGCTCCGAGGCCGGAGTGGGCGCACCCCCGTCTCCGATGAACGCCCCCTCGCCGACGAGCGTGAGGGCGAGATGCGCGAGAGGAGCGAGGTCGCCGGAGGCCCCGACCGAGCCCTGCTCGGGGACGAACGGCACGAGCTGAAGATTCAGGAAATCGGCGAGCCGATCGAGCAGCTCCGGACGCACGCCCGAGACTCCGCGGGCGAGCGAGTTCAATCGCAGGAGGAGCATTCCCCGAACGATGTCGCCCCGGAGCGCCGGACCGGAACCGCTCGCGTGGCTGCGCAGGAGGGAGATCTGGAGCTCCCGTGCCTTGTCCCGAGGGATCGCCTGGTCGGAGAGACGCCCGAACCCCGTCGTGATCCCGTAGACGGCCCGCCCGGCGGCGACGGCGCGCTCGACCGCCCGCCGGCTCTCCTGGACCCGCGCCCGCGCCTCGCCCGAGAGAGAGACAGGGCATCCCGAGCGGGTGACGGCGAGGAACTGGTCGAGCGTGAGGGAGTTCCCGTCGAGCGGGAGCGCCTCGGTCATCGGCCGCCGGGCGTCGCGCCGGACCTTAAACGTTCCCCCGGGGAAGGGGTGGCAGAGCGGGGCCCTCAGCCGGAGACTGGGTAGACCAGCTCGCCGCCGGCCTTCTGCATCGAGGGGACGCGGTGCGTCTTGGCACCCTTCGTCTGCCAGAAGATCTCCGCGATGGCCTGCACCTGGCCCAACAGCTCCTGGGCGTCGGCGAGGCTCGTGCCCTGTCGGGCCTTCGAGGCGGCCTTCATGACCTTGAAGAACGACTCGTGCAGGGTCGGGTGCTGCTTCACGTGGTCGGGCGTGAAGTAGTCGCCCCAGATCACCCGGAGCTCGCTCTTGACGCGCTCCGCGTGCTGCTCCTTCACGAGGGTGTAGCGAGCGAGCTTCGCCTGGTACGCCTCCACCTCTTCGGGCTTCGCGCCGGCGGCGGGCTTCGGAAGCTCCTGGATGAGCTGCATCATGCGGACGACCGTGAGCGCCGCGATCTGGGCCTCGTGCGGGTCGTAGATCCCGCAGGGGATGTCGCAGTGAGCGTAGACGGGTCGCGGCGGGGAGATCCGGTCCCAGAGTCGGTCGACAGTGCCGAGGAACCACGCACGAGATACCATGGGCGCGCATTCCCCGGAACGGGTTTAAAGATGCCGGGGCGCGCACTTCGCCGGCGGCTCCGAAGCCGGCGGTTCGAGGTGAGGGACCGCAGCATGGCCCCGGCGTTCCTTCCCGGTGACCGGCTTCTCGTGGACACGGCGGAGTTCACGACCCGGCCGCCGCACCGGGGCGAGGTCGTGGTGCTCCGCGACCCGGACGACGGTCGACGACTTCTCCTGAAGCGGGTGGCGGCGGTCGAGCACGAGCTCATCCCCGGTCCGCCGGGGGACGATCGCGTGGTACCCCCGGGCCACGTCTACGTGCTCTCCGACGCGTCCCGGGAGGGCCGGGACAGCCGACGGTTCGGCGCTCTGCCCCTGTCGGCCCTGCTGGGCCCGGTCTGGTCGCGCTACGCCCCCCTCTCGCGGCGTGGGCCGGTCCCGCCGTAGGCCGCCATAACGCTTATCCGATGTGGGAATTCCCCACATCGGTGAAGCCCGTCCGCCCCGCCGTGGTCATCGCCGTGGCCCTCATCTGCGTCGCCGGTGGCCTCGCCGTCGGCTACGTGTTGCGGGGCCCGAGCGGCGCGGGGGTCGGTGGCCCCCGCGTCCTCTCCGTCACGGCGGCGGGGACGCTCAACACGCTGTTCCCCGAAGTGGGCCAGGCGCTCGCGAACGACACCCCGGGGGTCGCCGCACCGGCCGCGTCCGAGCAGTTCGAGGGGAGCCTCGCGGCCCTCTCCGCCATCTCGACCCTGCACGAGCCCTACGACGTGGCGGCCGCCGCCGACTTCCGGCTCATCCCCCAGCTCCTCGAACCCGGCTACGCCACCTGGGAGGTCGTCTTCGCCACGACCCCGGAGGTGCTCTGCTACGACCCCACGCTTTCCGCCCTCTCCGGGATCAACGAAACGAACTGGGCGTCGAAGATCGTGCAACCCGGTATCCTTCTCGGCGTCGCGAACCAGTCGACGGACCCCAACGGATACAACGGGATCTTCGTCCTCGAGCTCGAGGGGAAGATCCTGAACGGATCCCTGTCGGGACTGTACGGTCACTTCTACACGACGCCCGTCGGCGCCCTCGCGGAACCGAGCTCCTCGACGACCCGCGTCGAGCCCGAGACCCAGGTGGCGACGCTTCTGTCCACCCATATCGTGAGCGCGTTCATCACCTACCGATCCTATGCCGTGAGCCACCGGCTGGCCTACGTCGCCCTCGACCCGCGGGTCGGGCTCGGCTCGACCAACTCGAGCAACATCGCCGGCTATGCCGCGGCGTCGACGCGGATCCTCACGTCGAACGGGACCTCGCTCGTCACGGGGGCGCCCGTCCTCTTCGCCGTGACGGTCCCATCGAACGCGCCGGACGCGAACCTGGGGGAGCAGTTCGTCCAATTCCTCTTCTCGCCCGCCGGCTCCGCCCTGATCGCCGCGAACGGTTTCGGCGCCGTGACACCCGGCTGGACCGACGCGCCCTCGCGTCTTCCGCTCTCTCTCTCGCCCGACGTGCTCGCTCTTCCAACCTCGCTCCAGTCGATGCTCGTCCCGTGAGCGCGGGGCGCGTCGCCGGTGCCGCTTCCCCGGGGTGGCACGCCCTCCGGCTCGCACTCTCGGGCTCCCTGCTGCTGCTCTTCGTGGTCCCGCTCGTCGCGCTCGTCCTCTACGCTCCGTTCTCGGAACTGGTGCGGGTCGCCGGCGACCCCGCGGTCGCCACCTCGCTCGGGTTCACGCTCTACGCCTCCGGTCTCGCGCTCGCCATCTCGCTGGGGCTCGGGATCCCCATGGGCCACCTCCTCGCCCGACGTGCGTTCCGGGGGAAGGCGCTCGTCGAATCGGCGGTGGCCCTCCCCGTGGTCGTGCCGCACCTCGTGGCCGGACTGGCGCTCTTCCTCGCCGTCCGTCCCGGCTCACCCATCGGCGACGCGCTCGCGCGGGCCGGGATCCCCGTTTTCGACACGATCTGGGGTGTGATCCTGGTGATGGTCTACGTGAGCGCGCCCTACACCGTGCTCGCCGCCGAGCTCTCGTTCCGGGCGATCGACCCGAAGCTGATCGAAGCCGCACGATCCCTGGGTGCGTCGCCCGCCCGGGCCACCTGGACGGTGGCCCTCCCCCTCGCCCTCCGGGGGCTGGTCGCGGGCGGTCTTCTGACGTGGGCCCGTTCGGTGAGCGAGATCGGCGGATTCCTCATCCTCGCGTACACCGTCTACCCGTCCGGCCCGTACGCCGGGCCCGTGACCAACCCCCTGTCCGTCTACATCTACACGGCCTACTCCATCGACCTCTCGGCCGCGGCGGCGACGGCCTCGCTCTTCCTCCTGGTCGCCTTCGCGATGTTCGTCGCCGTGCGCGCTCTCGAGCGCGCGGGGCGGCTCCCGTGGACGCGGGGAGAGCTTCCGATATGAGCGAATGGTCCGTCGACCGGCTCGAGGCGTCCTCCGGCCCATTCCGGCTCGGGCCCGTCCACCTCACGATCGGATCGCGGGAGAGCGTGGCCGTGCTCGGGCGCTCGGGAGCGGGCAAGACCACGTTGCTCCGGGCGCTCGCGGGGTTCCTTCCGCTTGCGTCGGGTTCGATCCGGCGGGACTCGGAGCCGGTGGCCGACTGGGCCCCCGAACGCCGAGGCGCCGTCTTCGTCCCGCAGGGGCTCGGATTGTTCCCGCACCGGTCGGTCGAGCGGAACGTGGCGTTCCCCATCGAGGTCCAGGGCGCGGACCCGGCGGAATCCGTGGATCCCCTGCTCGAGCGCTTCGGCCTACGGGACCTCGCCGGTCGGCGCCCGGCGTCCCTCAGCTCGGGCGAGCAGCAGCGCGTCGCACTCGCCCGGTCGATCGCGGCCCGGCCCCGACTCCTCCTGTGGGACGAACCCCTGGGAGCGCTCGACCTCCTCACGCGGGACGAGCTGTTGCGCGGGCTCCGGGAGGTGCGGTCGCGGGATGCCGTGCCCCTCGTCTTCGTCACCCACGACCCGACGCTCGCCTATTCCCTCGCGGACCGATGGCTGATCATGGACCGGGGCCGGGTCCTCTACCTCGGCCGGCCCGGCCCTCTCCTCGCCCGCCCCATCGACCGGTTCGTGGCGCGGTTCGTCGGGTACGAGAACGTGTACGACCCCGAAACGCTCCGGGCCGCCGCGGACTCCCCGCTGGCCGCCACGCTCCGTGCTCAGAGCGGCCCGGAGGGGATCGCGCTCCCGACCCCGCTCGCGCGTCGCGGGCGGCCCGGGCCCGGCGAATTCCCGCTCGACGCCGAACGGCTCGAGCCCACGCCCGACGGGCTCCGGGTCGACGGGCGCTCCCAGGGGCTACCGGTCCGAGCCCTCCTGCGCTCCGGCGTCTCCGACTCGGCCCTCGACCTCGAGCCGATGGCGTTCAGTCTCTCGGGCGCTCGGGTAGCCCCCATCGGAGGCGGGGAGGTGACGGGATGACCGGCCGGTCGGTCCTCCTCACTTCGACGGACCTCGAGCTCTTGGCGGCGGTCGCGCGGACCGGCTCGGTGGCGGCGGCCAGCCGTGCGGTGGGGATGAGTCGGGACCGGGGCACCTACCGACTGGGACGGCTCCCGCGGCTCGCCGGCGGGGCGGTCGTCGTCGCCAGCCGGGGAGGCGACCGGCGGGGAGGAACCCGCCTCACGGCCCGGGGGTGGGGCCTCCTTAGGCGGGCCGCCGACGCTCTGGGGGTCGCGCCGGCCGGCGCGGGGTCCGCGCCCGCCCGCGCGAACCGCCTCCACGGCGTGTGGCGGGCCCATCCCCAGCCCCGGGTCGAGCTGGCGGACGGGACCGAGCTCGCCGTCTCCTTCTCAGCGGACGACGGCGAGCCCGTGACGGTCGCCATCGATCCCGAGTCGATCCTCCTCGCGCGTCGCCGGTTCCCCACCAGCGCCCGGAACGTGATCCCCGCCCGTGTGCGCCGCGTCCGGTGGCTCCGCTCCTCGGAGGGGGTCGCCCCCCGGCGGGTGGAGCTGGAGGTCGGAGGAGGCCGGATGGACGCCAGCGTCACGGAACCCGCGGTCCGGGAACTTCAGCTGAGAGCCGGCGCGCGGGTCTACCTCTATCTCAAGGCGACCGCGATCCGCCGGCTGGCCGGTCCGCCTCGTCGGGCGGTCCCTACTCGCGGACGCCCTCGGTCGTGAGCGAGAAGACCGCCTCTCCCTCGGGCAGATTGGGGGAATCGATGAGGCGGGCGATCCGCTTGGGAGGCTTCGACTTCCGTAGGTAGACCCGGTACGTCGCCGCGTGGGCGACGATGTTGCCCCCGATCGGCCGGGTCGGGTCGCCGAACAGGATGTCGGGGCGGGCCGAGACCTGGTTGGTCACGACGATCGCCGCATTGTAGGTGTCCCCGAACCGGAGCAGCTCGTGGAGGTGCTTGTTCAGCATCTGCTGCCGGGGCGCGAGCTCCCCGCGGCCGGGGTACTCGCTGCGGAAGTGCGCGGTGAGGGAATCGACCACGATGAGCCGGATCGGCTTCTCCCGGGCCACCTCCTGCGCCTTGGAGACGAGGAGCATCTGATGGTTCGAGTTGAACGCCCGGGCCACGTGGATGTGCTGGAGCGCGGTCTCCGGGGCGAGGCCGACCGCCTTCGCCATATCGACGATCCGCTCGGGCCGGAACGTGCTCTCCGTGTCGATGTAGACGACCTCCCCGGAGAGCCCGCCCTGGTCGGCCCCGAGCTGGACGTCCACGGCCAGCTGGTGGGCGAGCTGGGTCTTTCCCGTGCCGAACTCCCCAGCGAACTCGGTGATCGCCTGGGTCTCGACGCCGCCCCCCAGGAGCTCGTCCAGCGCCTTCGCGTTGGTCGAGATCCGTCCGAGCTTCTTGCGGCGCTCGAGGAGCGTGGTGCCCGGCTCGAAGCTTCCCACGTCGGCCGCCCGCCGGGCCTCGTTGATGATCTTGAGGGCGAGCGCGGTCCCGATCTCCGCCGCCTCGGCGACGTCGCCGGGGGAGGCGACGGCGAGCTCCATGAGGTCGGTGAACCCTGCCTCTCGAAGCTTGTCGGCCGTCGTGCTGCCGACCCCGGTCAGGTCCTCGAGCGCTACCTCGCGCTTCGGGGGAGCGCTCTCGCTGGATTCCGTCGCGGGGGCCGGCCGGCTGGCGGCTTTCTGGACCACGGCGTTCCGAGCCCCATCTCCCCTAAAAGCGTAGGGGAGAGGTACGGAAACGGGGGATGGGACGGCGCTCTACGTCCGCCCGCCGGTCGGCGTGAACGGGCGGCCCGTGAGCCGCTCGTAGACCGTCGTGTAGAGCCGGCTCACCTCGTCGACCAGCGCGGGGGGGAGCGGGGGGATCGGCGGCTCCGCGGCGCCGGCCTCCCGGGCCCTGGTGAGCTCGTCGTAGTACCCCGAGCTCCGGTAGTGCTGGCGGACGAACTCCTTCGAGAAGTCGATCTGCCGACCCTTCCCGTACGCCTCCCTGTCCCAGAACCGGTCCTCGTCCGCCGTTCCGAACGTGTCGACGAGCATGAGCACCCCGTCGCGGTCCACCGCGAACTCCTTCTTCCCGTCGACATGGAAGAGTCCCCGGGGTTCGATCTCCTTCGCCATCGCCTCATCGACCTTGAGAACGGTCTCTCGGATCGAGTCGAGCTGCGTGCGGTCGAGGCAGGAGAGCTCGAGCGCCTCCGCTTCGGTGAGGAGACGGTCGATGGGCTCGAGCTTGGTCGTGACCTCGAAGAACGGCTGGGGGAGCTTCTCGGCGTACGCGAGCGCGTGGCCGGCCGGGAACCCGAGCGCCTGGGCGGTCACCTTGCCGGCCTTGATCCGGTCCCAGATCGACCCCGCGATGTAGTACCGAACGATCACTTCGAGCGGCACGAGGTAGTTCCGGGGGTGGGGGCCGAGGGTGCGGGGCTTCGGGACGACCTCGACCCGCTTCACGCGCATCGCCGTCGGGCCGGACCGGCGGAGGAAGTGGTGGGGGATGCCGAGCTTTCCGACGAGGTCGAACCAGTGCGTCGCCGTCGCCGCGAGGGTCTCGCCCTTGTGCGGGATCTCGCTCGGGATGTGCTTATCGAACACCGAGATGTCGTTCGTGAACCGGAACTCGAGTTCCGTGGGCGAGATCTCGTAGACTTCCTTGACCTTGCCCCGCCGGAGGAACTTCCCCGCCGGCGCGGCGCCGGGGCCCGTCATGCGGGGCCCGAGCCGGACGGGGTTCTTAGGCCCTTGGGCGCGCGGCCTAGAGCGAGCGCGCGTGCAGGGACGTAATGGGCCGGAACCCCCGCTTTGCGTAGAACCGGACGGCGATCTCGTTCTGCGTCGGGAACTCCGCGGTGACGAGGCCGGCGCCCTTCTCCTTCAAGCGGGCCGTGGTCTCCTTGAGGAGGAACTCGCCGACGCCGTGCCGCCGGTAGAGCGGCAGGAGGTAGATGTCGAGGATGACGCCCTCCTGCTCCGGCATGTAGAAGAGCCGCTCGCGGACGACGGCGCGGACGACCCCGACCACCTTGTCCTTGTCGGCCCCCACGCCCTCCGCCGCCAGGACCACGCCCTTCGGGTTCCCGAGGTCCGCCTTGAGGACGGTCGCGGCCTTCGCCTCGGCGTCGGGCCGGACCTTGAGCAGCGGGTCGAACTCCTCGTTGAGGCGCTTCAACCGAAGGAGGAGCGGCACGAGGACGGGGATGTCGGCCTCGCGCGCCAGCCGTACGTGGATGGGGACGGCGGGGCTCTCGGTCGTCGGCATGGCGTCGCTCTTGGGGGAGTTTTCGGTCATCGTTTTCTCCGGGACGCTCGCGTCCCCTCGCCGGGCATCGGCGGGATGAGGCCGGCGCGCATCAACGCGTGGGTCAGCTCGTGGGTCCGCCGCATGCGGACCTGGGCCCGCTCGAGGAACTCGGCGTGCGTGAGCCGGTGGCGGGCGGTGCCGAGCTCCACGGAGCGGCTCGCCACGGCCGCGGCGACGTGGGGGAACACCTCGGCCTCCTCCATGGTCGGCAAGAGGTGGTGGGTCGTGAGCCCCCGCGCCTTCGCCTGGTCGGCGAGCTCCCGCGCCGCGGCGATGACGATCTCGTCGCCGATCGACCGGGCGCGGGCGTCCAGGATCCCCCGGAACACGGGGGGGAAGATGAGGGAGTTGTTGACCTGGTTCGGGAAGTCGCTGCGCCCCGTCGCGACCACCGCTGCTCCGGCCTCCTCGGCGGCCGATGGCCAGATCTCGGGCAGCGGGTTCGCGAGGGCGAAGACGATCGGGTCCTTCGCCATCGACCGGATCCACTCGGGCTTCACGGTGTTCGGGTCCGGCGTCGAGGCCGCCAGGAGGACATCGGCCTCCGCGAGCGCGTCGGGGAGGGCGCCTTTCCGGCCCCCTCCGTCCGTCTGGAGCGCGAGGCGGTACTTCCACGGGTTGCGGAGCATGAGCTCGTCCAGGTCCTCGCGCTCGGCGTGCAAGACGCCCTTGTGATCGACGATGGTGAGGCGGTGCATGTCGTGGCCGGCGGCCTTCAGGAGACGGGCCGTCGCGATGTTCGCCGCGCCGGCTCCCAAGAGCACGGTCCGGAGACCCTTCATCGACCGTCCGGTCAAGTGGATCGCATTGAGGAGCCCCGCGAGCGTCGCGGCGGCGGTCCCGAGCTGATCGTCGTGCCAGACGGGGATCGGCAGGTGCTTCTGCAGCTCCTCCAGTACGAAGAAGCACTTCGGGGAGGCGATGTCCTCGAGGTTCACCGCACCGAACGCCGGGGCGAGCCGCTGGACGGTCTCCACGATCTCCTCCTTGGACTTCACCCGGATCGGGATGGGGATCGCATCGACCCCGCCCAGGAACTTGAACAGGAGCGCCTTCCCCTCCATCACGGGAAGCGCCGCCGCCGGGCCGAGGTCCCCCAGGCCGAGGATCCGGCTCCCGTCGGTCACGATGGCGATCGTGTTCCAGCGGCCGGTGAGGTCGAACGCACTCTCGGGCTCCGCGGCGATCTGGCGCGAGACGGCGGCGATGCCGGGCGTGTACCAGAGCGCGAAATCGGCGAGGCTCCGGACCGGCACCTTGGGGACCGTCTCGATCTTCCCCCCGAAGTACCGGGCGAGCTCGACCGACCGCTTCCCGAGCTCTTCCGTCCCCTTCGTCTCGACGTCGTGCTTCGACGCCGAGCCCACCCGCTCGCGCGGACGACGCCGGGGCGGGGGATCCGTGGGCGCCGCGGTCGCCTCGGCCATCGGAGGGCGAACGACGGCCGGGGTGATTAAACCCTCCGTCAACGGGTCGGCGCGGGGGGCGGCCACCCCCGATTCCCGCCGGTGGTCGACGCATCGATAAGTACGGCTGTCGGCGTCCGGTCCCGGATGGGCTCGATGCCCGGGCTCCCGCATCCGTTCCCTCGTCCGATCCGCCCGGACGCCGTGACGCTCGTTTCCCCCCTCGAGCTCCGGGACCGGCTCGGGGCCGGGGAACCGACCCGATTGCTGGACGTGCGGGTCGCGGCGGAGCGGACCGCCTCGCATCTCCCCGACGACCTCTGGGTCCCCCTCGCCGAGCTACCGGCCCGGTGGCGCGAACTTCCGCGCGACAAGCCGATCGTCGTGTACGACCAGTTCGGGAGCGACGCGCGCCGGGCGGCCGTCCTGCTCCAGCGGCTCGGGGTGGCGGAGGTCGCGGCCCTCGAGGGGGGCGTCGACGAGTACGCCCGCGTCGTCGACCCGAGCGTCCCCCGGTACGCGCCCGCTCCCGACACCGGGGAGTTCCTGCTGCGTCAGATCCCCCGGCGGGAGACCGGTTGCCTCTCCTACTTCGTGGGCGACCCGCGCGCCCGCGTGGGAGTGCTGATCGACCCGGGCCACGACGTGGAGCCGTATCTCGACCTCCTGCGCACGGGCGATTGGCGGCTCGCCGCGATCCTGGAAACCCACACCCACGCCGACCATCGGGCGGGCCATGCGGCCCTGCATGCGAGGACCGACGCTCCGATCCTGGTCGGACGCCTCTCGCCGGCGCTCTACCCGCACCGCTCGCTCGAGGAGGGCGAATCCGTCGAGTTCGGCGGCGAGCGGCTCGATATCCTCGAGACCCCCGGGCACACGCGCGACCATGTGTCGGTGCGCGTCCGCGACAAGGTCTTCACCGGCGACACCCTCCTCGTGGGCTCGTGCGGCCGGACGGACCTCGGTGACGGGAGCCCGGATCGGCTCTGGGAGAGCCTCCACGATAAGCTGCTGCGGCTTCCGGCCGAGACCGAAGTGCTGCCGGCCCACTTCGGTCCCCACCACGCGCTCATCGACCGGTTCTCCTCCACCATCGGCTACGAGCGCGCGACCAACGAAGCTCTCCTGCAACCGGACCGAGCCGCGTTCCTCCGATACATGACCGAAGGCTGGCCCCCGAAGCCAGCCGAGTTCGACCGCATCGTCGCGGAGAACCTCGCGACGTTCTGACCGCCCGGCGTCGGGTTGCTTTCCGCGCAAGTCGGTTGAACCACCCGCATCGCCGATTTTCGGCGACACGGTTAAGTCGGGGGGCCTTGTCGCCCGCCGCCCCATGAACGTCAAGACGGGACTCACGGGACCGTTCCCGCGCTCCGAGGCCCTGGTCGCCGCGACGCGGGACCTGGACCGGGGTCGGACGACGCCCGAAGCGGTCGAGGAACTGTACCAAACGACGGAGGCCGAGGTCGTCCGGCTCGAGGAGCGCCTCAAGGTGGACCACGTGACGGGCGGCTTCCTCCGCTGGGCGGACGTCTTCCGGCCGTTCGCCGAGACCTGGGGCGGGTTCACGGTCGGCCCCGTGACGCGCTGGTTCGAGACGAACACGTTCTACCGCCAGCCGATCCTCCACGCGCCGCCGGAGCGGGCGGCCGGCGCCGTCGCCGCGCGGCTCCCGCCGACCGTGCGAGCGAAGCATCTCCCGCGCGCCAAGGTGATCCTGCCGGGCCCGTACACGTTCACGTCGCTCCTGGACAACCGGTCGGGCGAGACGCCGGAGGGCCTCGTCCAGCGGCTCGGCCGCCTGTTGGGCGACGAGCTCCGCGAGCTGCGCGCGCTCGGCTACACCACGTTCCAGTTCCAGGAGCCTTCGCTCGTGGTCGACCCCCCCAAGGGGGCCCGAGCCGAGGCGGTCGTCGAAGCGTACCGGCGGATCGCGGACGGGGCGGACGGCGGCACGACCATCGTCTGGACGTTCTTCGGCGACGCGGGTCCCGCCCTGCCGCTTCTCGGCCGCCTGCCCGTGGGCGTGGTCGGCGTCGACCTCGCCGAGACCGAGCCGGAGTCGCTGCGGCCGTTCCCGGACCGGCGGGCGCTCGGGCTCGGGGTGCTCGACCCCCGGACGACGCTCGTCGAGGAGGCGCCCGAGGTGGCTCGCGTCGTCCGCGGCATCGCGGAACGCGTGAAGCCGTCGGCCCTGTGGCTCGGCCCCGGGGCCCCGCTCGACCTGCTTCCCTGGGAGCCCGCGACCCGCAAGCTCCACCTTCTCCCGGCCGCCGCCCAGGCGCTCGCCCCGAAGGAGAGATCGTGACGACGTTCCCCCTCTTCCCGACCCAGGAGATCGGCAGCATTGCAAAGCCTCGCTGGCAGCTCCAGGGTCAGCGCGGCGAGCCGCTCGATGCGAAGGCGCTCACCGAGCTCACGTCGTGGAACGACCGGGTCCACTTCGCACCCCCGGAGGACCCCCGGCTGAAGGCGCTCCTCGCCGGCCATTCCCGCGAGGCGGGCGCGGCCGGGGTCCGGGACCTGGGGGCGCTCTTCGCGCTCCGGCTGTTCGAGACCGCGGGGCTCGACCGGGTCTACGACGGCGAGGCCCGCCGGATCGAGATGTACGAGTACCCGATCCGCCAGATGAAGGGGTTCCAGTTCCTGGGACACGTCCGGTCCTTCGACAACAAGTACTACCTCAAGGCGGCCGGCACCGGCCCCATCGAGCTCGAGCGCCCGTACCACCTCGAGGAGTTCGACTTCGTCCGGGCCCACGCGAAGGCCGAGCCGAAGCTCCCCATCACGGGCCCGTACACGCTCGCCGACTGGTCCTACAACGAGTACCACCTGGGAAAGCACTCCGGCTGGAAGGGGCGCGCCGTTCGTCGCCGCGCCCAGCGCGACTTCGTGGTCGACATCGCCCGCCAGGCGATCCGCCCCACCCTCCAGGCGCTGATCGCCCGGGGCTGCCACGTGGTTCAGATCGATGAGCCCGCGGCCGGAACCCATCCGGACGAGGCCGACCTGGTCGCGGAGGGGTTCAACGCCGCGACGGAGGGGCTGGATGCGGAGTTCTCCATGCACATCTGCTTCTCGGACTACCGCAGCCTCTTCCCCGCGCTCCTCGAAGCGAAGCGATGCTCCCAGTGGGCCTGGGAGTTCGCGAACCGCGACACGGAGGGGCGCGACGGCTACGCCATCCTGGAGATGTTCCGGGAGTACAAGGACACCCGAAAGATCGGGCTCGGCGTCCTGGACGTTCACCGCGACGAGGTCGAGACGCCCGAGAAGGTCCAGGAGCGGATCGAGCGGGCCGCGAAGATCCTGGGCGACCCCGGGCAGATCTGGGTGAACCCCGATTGCGGGCTCCGGACGCGCAGCCTCACCATCGCGAACCAGAAGCTCCTCAACATGGTCGAAGGGGCCCGGCGGGCCCGGGCCACGTTCGCGGGGCGGGCCGCCTAGGGCCGCGCGGTCGTCGGCCGGGGCTCGGCGACCGGCCGCCGCGCCGGGGTCGGGGCCGCGGCGTCCTGCCGGGTCCCGTCGGCGTGGAACCGGTAGTTGACGAGGAGTCCGGAGAGGGCCGCCGTGAGGACTCCCATCAGGGCCGCGGCGAGGTAGACGTACTGGAATCCGGTGAGCCCGGGGAGCGGCGTGGCGACCAGCACCGGGCCCGTCGGTGTCGTTGCGATGGGGACGAGCACCACGACGGTGAAGCTCGAGAGGATCGTCGTGGCGACGACCGGTCCCAGGCTCTGACCCAACGTCCGGAACGTCGCGTTCATCCCGGTCTGGATCCCCATCTCCTTCGGCCCCGAGGCCAGGACGATGATGTTCGTCATGGCGATGAAGCAGAAGATCACCCCGAGGAGCGCCGGGATCGTGGTGAACACGATGGTCGGGATCGTGACGCCCAGGAGGTCGATGTTGGTCGTGGTGAGGGCCGCCAGGAGCCCACCACCGGCGGCCATGAGAAGGCCGCCCAGGATCATCACCGGCCGCGGCCCGATGGAGGGGATGGCCCGCCCCACGACCGGCCCGAGCAGCATCATCATGTTGGAGGTGGGCACGCTGAGAAGGCCGGAATCCAGCACACTGCGGCCGAGGCCGACCACGGGGATCTGGATGAGGATCGAGTTCGCGACGAAGATGAGGAACATTCCGGCGCCGGCGAGGACGGCGATGACATTGCTGATCCAGATGTTGCGCTCCCGAAGCCGGGCGAAATCGACGATGGGACTGGGCGAGCGCGGCTCCCAGACGAGGAACGCCACGGTGAAGACGAGGGCGAGGACCCAGAGCTGGGGCACGCCGATCGGGATCCCGGCGATCCCCACGCCGGTGAGGTTCGACCAGCCCCAGTAGGGTCCCTCCGAGAGTCCCATGAGGCCGAAGACGAGCGCGAGCCCGAGGAACGCCGAGCCGGGGATGTCGAGCGGCCGGTCGAGGCGGTGCCGAGACTCCCGGAGGACGATCACCGTGAGGATCACGAGGAGGATGGCGACCGGGATGACCGTGTGGTAGGTCGTCTGCCAGCCGAAGTCCTCCGTGATCCACGCCCCGCCCACGAGGCCGAGGGTCGCCCCCGCCGCGAACATCGCCGACACGATGCCCTGGGCGGTCGCCACGCGGTTCGGAGGGAACGTCTCCCCGATCATCGCGAAGGCGAGGGGGAACATCGACATCCCGACCCCCTGCACCGCCCGCACCGCGATGAGCAGGTAGATCTGGTCGAAGCGGGAGACGCCGAACGCCGCCCCGATCGGCGGCGTGAAGCCGGCGATCGTCACGGCGGCGGCGTAGACGCTCATCACGAGCACGAGGACCCGCTTCTTCCCGTAGATGTCGCCGAGCTTGCCGAAGATCGGGGTCGTCGCGACCCCGACCAGGAGGTACGCCGAGAGGATCCACGCGACGGTCCCGATCGGCGGGCCATCGAAGAAGACGCGGAACCGGACGATCGCCGGGACGACCATCGTCTCGACGTAGGTGACCATCAGCGCCGCGCCGGCCAGCACGGCCAGGACGGCCCGGGCGTGCGACGCATCCAGCCGCTCCGCCGGCGCCGGCACGCCGTTCGCGCCGGCCGACGCGCCCGCCATCGGGACCCACCGGGCGCACCGGGTTAAGACCTATGCTGTGGCGAGGGTAACCTCGTCAGGACCTCGGCGCCGGAGGCGGTGAGGAGCACCGTGTGCTCGGCCTGCGCGACCAGCCCCCCGCCCCGCTCCACGAAGACGGGGTACCGCTGGAGAAATCGGCGGCCCCGTCCCAGCGCGACGCTCTCGGCCGGCGTGAGCCATCGCAGCGCGAACGGCAACGTCCGGAACCGTCGGAACGCCCCCGCGAGCGCGGGGTCGTCGCCGCCGGGGTCGCTGCGGAACCGGACGATGTTCCCGAACGCGCCGTTCTCGATCGACCCGGCGCCGTTGGTGGCGAACGGCTCGATGGCGATCACCTCCCCCTCCTCGAGGCGCGCGTGCGAGAGCCCGGTCGTGTTGGGGATCGACTTCCCCGCATGGAGCAGGTACGGCTCGATGGTGTGGCCCGTGAGGTCGTGGATCGGTTTGAGCCCCCGGGCGTGGATCGCCGACTCGATCGCCCGGGCGATCTCGTTCACCGATATGCCGGCGCGGGCGACGGCGATCCCGGCCTCGAGCGCCTCCCGCGCAGCGAGTCGGAGGTTCTCGTGCCGCCGTCCGCCACCAACCTCGACCGTGGTCGCCGTGTCTGCGATCGCGCCGTCGATGTGGGCGCCAACGTCCACCTTGACGAGGTCTCCTTCGAGGAGGGTCTCCTCGTCGTCCGGGCCGGGGGTGAAGTGGGCCGCCTCGACGTTCCGGGAGAGGTTCGCCGGGAACGAGGGCTGCGCCCCCTGGTCCCGGATGAACCCCTCGATGGCGTCCGCGACGTCCCGGCGTCGCGCCCCCGGGACGCACAGACCGGCACCCAGCTCACGGGCCTCCCCGGCGATCCGGGCCGCTCGCCGCCAGTCGTCGAGTCGTTCCGGGTAGCGGGCCAAGCGGCTACCCCCGCTCCACGACCCGGGGGGTCGTTCGACGAAGGTCGGCGAGCCGGGAGGGCCGACCGGTCGGCGGAGGAGATCCACCGAGGTACGACCCGACCTCGGAACCGAAGACGCGCCGAGCGTCCGCCAACGAGGAGGTCGGAGGCTCGCCGTGGCGGTTCGCCGACGTCGAGGTCGTGGCGCCCGCCCGCCGGACGAGCTCGCGCGCGACGGGATGGTCCGGGATCCGCAGGCCGACCGATCCGTCGGGTCCGACGATGCCGGGAGCGAGCGCGCGGCGGGCGTGGGGGGAGGCGGGGAGAATCACGGTGACCGGTCCGGGGAGGTATCGGCGGATGAACGCTCGGCGTGCTGGGGTGAGCGTCGCCCATTCCTCGAGCTCCTCCAGGGAGGAGACGGCGACCGAGAGCGGAAGCCCGCCCGGGCGTCGCTTGGCCCGG